>DATMCL010000430.1:0-3664 GCA_035558375.1 Polyangiaceae bacterium | reverse complement strand
GAGCCCGTCGATGCCGTCGAGAGCACCGGGCACGGGCGTCTTCATGGCGCCCTGCCCTCGCCGAGCCGCTCGAACGCGGCGCCGCCGGCCTCCTGGAACGCCGCGAACGGGGGCACGTCCACCGCGGCGAGCGTGGCGCCGATCAGAACGGGCCCCGTGGCGGCGTTCGCACGCTCGAGGGCGGCTTCGAGCTCGCCGAGGGTGCTGCAGTCGCAGGCAGTGAGCCCGTCGAGCATCATGCCGAGCCCGGCTCCGAGTGCGCAAGGCCCGAACTCGTTGTAGTCGGCGCGCGTCTTGAGGAGGAGCCGCTCCCGCACGAGGCACATGCCGTGAGCGCGATTGTTGAGGACGACGTACGTGATGGGCAGCCGGTGCTCGAGCGCCGTGTGCACCTCGAAGCCGTGCATGAAGAAGGCGCCGTCGCCCGCGAGCACGGTGCAGCGGCGGCCGCTCGCGAGCGCCGCGCCGACCGCCGCCCCGAACGTGTACCCCATGCCCGCCATCCCGAGCGCCAGGAGCCAGCGCCCGCCCGCCGGCACGCGCACCAGGTGCGCCGCGGCCGCGCCGCTGTTCCCGGCGTCCACGAGCACGACGCTCCGCTCCGGCAAGGCTCGGTCGACCGCGGCGAGGACGCGCTGCGAGTCGAGGAACGCGTCCCGGTCGGCGAGGAGCGCAGCGTCCGGCTCAGCGCGAAGGCTCCACGCAAGTCCACGGGGTGAGCGCGCGGCGAGCGAGCGGGCGAGCGCCGGCAAGGTCCTTCGCAAGTCGCCCCCGAGGTGCACGCGACCGTGGAACGGCGCGAACGGCGGCTCGTCTCCGAGCGACACCGCGACGCGCTCGCGCAGCCGCCCCTCGAGTCCCTGCCGCGCGAGGAGCGGCAGACGCGTTCCGACGACGACGAGCTCGGCGTCTTCGGACAAGGCAGCGAGAACCTCGGGATGGCCCATGCTCCCCGCAACGCCGAGGAACACCGGGCTCCGGTTGTCGAACGCATCGCGACCGTCCGGGGTCACGGCGACGGTGGCAGCGAGCTTTTCCACGAACGCGGCGAGCTCGGCACGGGCTCCGTGCCGCGCGACCTCGTCGCCGGCGATGACGACCACCGGCCCTGGACCGAGCGTCGACGCGGCCGCCTCGACGACTTCGCGCGACGGTGTCTCCAGCTCGGGCGTGGGGGGCAGCTCTGCCGCGACGTCTCGAAGGGTCGCGCGCTGCCGGTCCTTGGCGAGCAGCAGCACGGCGGGACCGGCCGGAGCCGTCGTCGCGCTTGCGATGGCCTCGGCGAGCAGCTCGGGCAGCGCGCCCACGTCCTCGACGCGGGCAGCAAACTTGGTGACCGCGGCGTAGACGGCCCGCGCGTCGACCAGACCGCCGCGCCCGCTCGTGTCTTGGAACGCGCCGCGTCCCTGGAGCTCCGTGGGCGGCTCGCCCACGAGAGCGAGCAACGGGACGTGCGAGGCACGCGCCTCCGCGAGGGCGTGCACGAGATTCATGGCGCCGCCACCGGAGGTCACGAGCACCACGCCGAGGCGTCCGGTGATGCGCGCGTAGCCGTCCGCCGCCGTGCCGGCTCCGTGCTCGTGCTTGCAAAGAACGGCCGCGATCGCGGGACGCCGCCGCTGCACCGCGACGAACAGATCCTCGATGTTCGCGCCACCAACGCCGAAGACGTGCCGGATCCCGAGCGCGACGAGCCTTTCTGCAATGAAGTCGGCGGCGAGCATCGAAGCACCCACTCGACCTCACACGCAGCAAGTGCCATGCCGCATGGCCATCCGCGCAAACCAGCACGCAGCAGCGCTTGCCGCGTGAAAGGGGCTGCGCGGCAACGCAACGTCTGCGCCGCAGTCGGAGCGCGCCACGAAAGCGCGCAACCTTTGCGTCAGGCGACCATCAGCGCGCGCTCGGCCGTTTCGACGACAGCGGGCAGCGACCCGTCGGCGACACCCGCGACGCGGGCGAGCTCACGCAAGAGCTCGAGCTCGCCGAGCGACATGCCGTCGCTCACGAGCGCTATCACCGCCGCGACGGTGATGCCTTCGAGACCGAGGCGCTCCTTGACGAGCGTCTCGCCGATCCGCGTCGCCTCCGTGACGATCGCCGGCGAGCGAGCCACGGCCGCGAGCTCCCGAGCGCGTCCCACGATCCAGTCTCGTTCGTCCGCCGCTCCGATCGCCTGAGCCACGCGGCGAATCGCGTCGAGCTCCCCTTCTTGCACCTCGCCGTCGGCCACCGCAATGAGGCACGCTGCTTCGAGGACGGCGCGCTTGGCCTCCGCGCTGCGCTCCGCGAGGGGCTTCACGAACGAGGCGCGACCCGGCGCGGGCGCTAAGAACGCGAGCGCGCGGTCGAGATTGCCCGCGGCCTTGCCGGCGACGAACCCGCCCTCGAGGTCACGTTTGTCTTCGTGAAGTGCCTTCAGCATCACCTGCCGCGCGCCGGAGACGAAGAGCGGGCCCAAGAGCTTGCGCGAGAGCGTCGCGGGCGCCTCGGCCTCGAGCTTGACCTCGGTCGCTTCGGGACCGAGCGGTACGAAACGGTGCACGAGCACCATCCCGGAATTCGTGCCGTGGAGGTAGCGGATGACGAAGGAGCCGTCGGCCGCGTCCTCGAGCTCCGACACGTCGTACTGGGGCGACCCGAGGATGTGGAACGTCGTTCGGATGCGGCGGACGCCGGCCGGAGCCTCCTCCCACGAGTAGACGATGTCCGGGTGAACGTTGTTTCGGATGTGATGATCGATGTCGCGGTACTGCTGCCGCACGACCTCGGCTGGGCGCTCGATACGTAGCGATGCGGTGATGCGGATCGAATCGACCATCGTCGGGCTGGTTTAGGATACCTGGACGCCGCGGGCCACCCCCGCCTGCGCGAACAGATCCTCCGGCACTCCGGCGCGCATCACCTCGGCGCGCGGCGTCGGCCGAAACTCGGGCAAAAGCCGCGCGAGCTTGGTGCCGGAGAGCGTGTGCGGCGTGCTCCAGAGGTAGCGCATCTCGAGCATCTCGCGCGCGAGCTCCCAGAACGGCGCGAGGACGCTGAAGAGCCACCACGGGAAGCGCGCAAAGCCGAGCGGGCGGCCAAGCTCGGCGCTCAAAAACGCACGGAGCTCTTCCGCGGTGAAGGCGTGCCCCGCAAACGGAACGTCCTCGAACGTCGCGAGCTCCGCGCGCTTCTCGGCGAGACCGACCGCCGCCCGCGCCCAATCCGGCAGGTAGCAGTACGCTTGCATCGCCGCCGGATCGCCCGCGACGGTCACGCGACCGCTCCGAATCTTGCGCATGAGGAGCAGCGACATCACGTCGTCGGTCCGCTTCGGGTCGATGAAGTTGCCGGCCCGGAGCACGATCGTGCGCACGCCGGACGCTTGGTACGCCCGCTCCATCTCCTCGCGGATGCGGCCCTTGCGCGTGTTGGGCTCGTGCGGCGTCGACTCGGACCACTCGCCGCCGCGGGCGCCCAGGTTGTAGACGTTGCCAGGGATGATCACGGTGGCACCGCTCGCCTTCGCGGCCGCGATCACCTGCGCCGTGTAAGCCGGAACGAGACGCGCCCAGTCGTGGTACCTCGGCGGGTTCAGCCCGTTGACGATGACATCGACGCCGCGGGCGGCCTGCATCAGGTCTTCGCGCTGCCGGTCCCACCGCTTCACGTGCCAGCCGGC
>DATMCL010000429.1:0-9057 GCA_035558375.1 Polyangiaceae bacterium | reverse complement strand
GCTCGCGCCGAGGGCGCCAGCGACGATGGACAGACCTAATGCGTGCCTAAAGTAAGAGCCACCTTCACCCATGACGAATCGTGAAGATTACTATGAATGGGTCAATTGCGACACGCGAGAGTCGTTTCGGTCGTCGGCGTTCTCCCACCCTTCCTCACACGTCTCACGCGGAGGCACGCGGCCGCGGAGATCGTGCGTTTTCTGCCTGTGCTGGCGCTTCTTCTCGTCGCGGTGTAAACGCCGCCCGTGACAAGCGGTCGCAAAGTGCTCGTCGTCGGTTCCGGAGGGCGCGAGCACGCGCTCGCGCTTCGTCTGCTCTCGTCTCCGAGCGTGGGTGAGGTGATTGTCACGCCCGGCAACGCCGGCACTCGGGCGGCACCCGCGCGGCTCTCGCCCAAGGTGCTCCGCTCGGCGACGGGCGCGCCCCTCGAGCTCGCCAAGCAGGAGAAGCCGGATCTCGTCGTCATTGGTCCGGAAGCGCCGCTCTGCGCGGGGCTCGCCGACGAGCTAGCTCGGGCGGGCTTTCGCGTGTTCGGGCCGAGCAAAAAGGCCGCGCGGCTCGAGGGCTCGAAGTCGTTCATGAAGGACTTTGCCGTGCGGCACGGCATCGCCACGGCGCGGCACGAGGTCGTGACCGATGCGAGCGCGCTCGACGCGGCGCTCGGCCGCTTCGCGACGCCCCCCGTCGTGAAGGCCGACGGGCTCTGCGCGGGCAAGGGTGTGGTCGTCGCAGCGTCGCACGACGAAGCGCGAGACGCGGCGCTCGGCATGCTGAGCGGCAAGAGCTTCGGCGACGCCGGCCGCATCGTCGTGCTCGAGGAACGCATCGCGGGCTCAGAGCTCAGCTTGCACGCGCTCTCCGACGGCGAGCGCTTCGTGCTGCTGCCTGCCGCGCAGGATCACAAGCGGCTGCTCGACGCCGACCGCGGGCCGAACACGGGAGGCATGGGCACCTACGCGCCCGCGCCGCTCGCGACGCCGTCGCTCATCGAGCGCGCGGAGCGCGAGATTTTCGCCCCGGCGGTGCGCGGGATGGCGGCGGAGGGCCATCCATTCCGCGGCGTGCTGTTCGCCGGGCTCATGGTGACCCCCGCGGGCGAACCGCTGCTGCTCGAGTTCAACGTGCGCTTCGGCGATCCGGAAACGCAGGTCTTGATGCTCACGACGCGCGGCGACTTCTTCGAGGCGCTCGACGCCGCGGCGCGCGGCGCGCTCGACCCGCATGCGCTCGCGCCGAACGGAGACCACGCCCTCTGCGTCGTGCTTGCGGCGCCGGGCTATCCCGACGCACCCCGCACGGGTGACGTGATTCACGGCCTCGATGCCGCCGCGGAGGTCGAGGGCGTCGAGGTGCTGCACGCCGGCACCACACCGCGCGGTGCCGACGCCGTCACGTCGGGCGGCCGCGTGCTCGGCGTGGCGGCGCACGCGGAGTCGCTGCTCGCCGCGCACGCGCGTGCCTACTCCGCCATCG
This sequence comes from Polyangiaceae bacterium, assembly GCA_035558375.1. Lineage (GTDB taxonomy): Bacteria > Myxococcota_A > Polyangia > Polyangiales > Polyangiaceae > PMG-095. Next base: position 7,583 of record DATMCL010000429.1, on the reverse strand, counting down.
AGCGCATTGTCTTCGACGGCATGCAATTCCGGCGCGATATCGGCGGGCGCGCGCTCGGTCAGGGCACGCCGTGAACGGCCTCGTGAGCGCGCTCGAGCGCGGGCTCGTCGTGGCCATCGCGACGGAGTCGTCGTTCGGTCTGTTTGCGGACGCGACGCGGAGCGAGGCGCTCGACGCGCTGCTCCGCGTGAAGCCGCGCGGCGCTGAGAAGGGCATCCCCGTCGTGCTGCCGAACGCGGAGGCATGGTCGTCGCTCGTGCCGGCCGTTCCAGCTCCCGCGCGCGCTCTCGCCGACGCGTTCTGGCCGGGCGCGTTCAGCATTGCTCTCGAAGCTCGTCCGGACGTCGACGCACGCCTGACGCTCGACGGCCGCGTGGCCGTGCGCGTCGCGGGCCCGAGCCCGGCCGCGGAGCTCGCGCTGCGTTTCGGAAAGCCGCTCACGGCGACGAGCGCGAACCCGCCGGGCGAGGCCCCTGCGCTCACGTCGGACGAGGTCGAGCGCGCGCTTCGTCCTGCCATCGAGGCAGGCCTGTTGGTCGTGTTTCCGGGGACGAGCCCGGGCGGCCTTCCGTCCACACTGGTTTCGGTCTCCGCGACGGAGGTGCGTGCGGTGCGAAGCGGCCGGGTTCCGCTCGACCGCGTCCGCGAGGTTCTCCGGGCGCAAGGTCTCGACCTTGACGAAACCGCGCTACATCGCTAACAAAAGCGACCCCCATGGCACGAGTGATGAATTTCAATGCAGGTCCCGCGGCGTTGCCGCTCGCAGCTCTCGAGCGCGCGCAAGCGGAGCTACTCGATCTCGGCGGCACCGGCATGAGCGTGATGGAACACAGCCATCGCGGCAAAGCCTATGAAGCCGTCCACAACGAAGCGATCGCGCTGACGCGCGAGCTGCTCAACGTGCCGGAGAGCTACCAAATCCTCCTGCTCCAAGGCGGCGCGAGCCAGCAGTTCGCGACGGTTCCGATGAACCTCCTGCCGCAGGGCAAGAGCGCCGACTACGTCCTCACGGGCGCCTGGTCGCAGAAGGCCTACAAGGAAGGCAAGACCGTCGGCACCGTGCGCGTCGCCGGCACGACGGAGAAGGACGGCAAGTTCGGCCGAATTCCCGCGCAGAGCGAGCTCTCGCTCGACGCGAACGCCGCCTACGCCCACATCACGAGCAACAACACGATCTTCGGGACGCAGTGGGACAAGTTCCCCGACACCGGTAGCGTGCCGCTCATCGCCGACATGTCGAGCGACATCATGTGGCGCCCGATCGACGTGTCCAAGTTCGGCCTCATCTACGCCGGCGCTCAGAAGAACCTCGGGCCGAGCGGGCTCGTCGTCGTGATCGTGCGCAAGGACTTGATCGAGGGCGGCCGCAAGGACATCCCGACCATCTTCCAGTACCGCACGCACGCGGAGAACAACTCGCTCTACAACACGCTTTCCACCTTCTCGATCTACCTGCTCCGCAACGTCCTCGACGACGTGAAGAAGCAGGGCGGCCTCGCGGCGATGGAGAAGAAGAACCGCGACAAGGCGAAGCTCATCTACGACGTGATGGACTCCCGTCCGGATTTCTACGGCTCGCCCGTGGAGAAGTCGGCGCGCTCGGCGATGAACATCGTATTCACCCTGAAGACGCCGGAGCTCGAGACCGAGTTCTTGGCCGAGGCGAAGAAGCTCAAGATGGAGGGCCTGAAGGGCCACCGCTCCGTCGGCGGCATGCGCGCCTCGACGTACAACGCCGTGCTCCCCGAGTGGTGCAAGGCGCTCGCGGACTTCATGAAGGCGTTCAAGGCGTAAGGGCTCGAGCCCTTTCGCTCGGCGTCTTCGAGCGGATCGCGCCGCGTCATTCCCGTGACGCGGCGCGCGCCGTTTAAAAGCGCGCCGTACCCGTGCGCAGCGTCTCCGCGATGACGGTGCCGCGGGCGTCGCGCACCTTCGTGCTGCCGATCAGCAGGAGCGGCAGGCTCGCGACGAGGATGACGCCGCCCGTGGCGAGCACCACGGTGCCGGTGATGCGGGCCCCGTCTTGGTCGTTGAGCTTTCCGTAGCCGAAAAGGGCCATCCCGGCGATGGCCGTCGGAATGCCGACGAACAGGCCAGTGATGCCGAGCGAGCGCGCCTGCGCCGAGCCGCCGTCCGCGCGGACGAGCGCCGTGCCCGAGCCGGGCTCGATGCGAAACGAGTTCGACGACGTCATGCCCGGCGCGGTGACGCGGGCGAGCGCGCCCGCCACGGGTACGGGGATGTCGCAGGGCGCGAGACACACGGCGCGCCACTCCGCTTCGTCGATGCTGCTCTTGAGCTCGAGTTGGGCGCGTGAGTAGTTCGAGCCGAGGTGGACGAAGGAGTAGTTGGGCGGGAGCTGGCGAGGCGCAGCGGGAGCGGCGGGCGGCGCGGGTGCGGGTGAAGCCGGAACCTGAGCGGGGAGAACGGGAGCCGGAGCAGCGAGAGCGGGAGCGGCAGCGCTCGGGTCAGCGGTGGTGCTAGCGGCACCAGCAGCGGTGGAGGACGGGGGAGGGGAAGCGGGAGTGGCAGTGGGAGTCGGTATCGGATCCTGGGCGAGCGCGATCCTCGTCGGGAGCGTGAGCGAAACAGTTAGGAGGATCGCGAGTGATCGCATCGGTGCGGTCCCGGTATAGGACAAAGTTCAGAGGCGCTCTATCCCTGAGGTAGTCTGGTGTGTGTTTGACGGAGCACGAACGGAGGGGGTACGTTGAGCATTAGCTTGGGTGGCTTCGGCCCGAGCTGACAGGTTAGACTTGGTGAGGTTTAGGCTCCGGTTCCTGCTCCAGGAGATAGACCTGGGACCCGGCGTCACGACCATCGGTCGTAGCGCTGCGTGCCAGATCACGATCGACGATCCGCTCGTGTCGCGCGAGCACGCGCGCATCCGGGTCGACGGGCCGAAGGTCACTCTCGAGGACCTTGGTTCGCGCAACGGGCTCAGCGTCAACGGCAAGCCGACGAAAGGGATCGTCGAGCTGGTCGACGGCGACCGGTTGCGGGTGGGCTCGCAGGAGCTCGTGCTCTGCGTGCTCGGAGGCGCGAGCGCGGCGACTGCCGAGAAGGCCCTCAAGCGCACGACGGGCTTCATGTGCCACTGCGCCGACTGCGGGATCCCGTACCCGGCGGAAAGTCCGGCCTGTCCGGCCTGCGGCTCCACGGTTCGCTCGCAGGACGACACCCTGAGCGGCGCGCGCTCGGACCGCGACTGGTCGCTCGAGCTGGCGTCGGAAGCCGTGGGACGCGCGCTCGACAAGCAAAGCTGGGAGGACGTCGAGCGCCTCTTGCTCCGCGCCCGCCTGCACGTCGAGCAGCGCCTCGCCGACGGCGGCCGTATCGATCAGCAACCCCTGCACGGAATCGCCGACGCGGCGGTGGCGCTCGCGACGGCGACGGGCGAGCTCACCTGGGTCCGCTGGGCGCTCTCGCTCTATGCGACGCTCGGTCAGATGCCGCCGTCGACCCTCGCGAAAGGGATATCCTCGTTTCCCCCGGCGGTGCGGGATTCGCTGGCACCGGCGGTGCGTCGCGTCGTGGAGACCGTGACGGAGAAGGGCGGCCCGGCGCCGGAGGATCGTGAGAGTTACGACCAACTCGTGGTGCTTTCGCGCGACGCGTGACCGGCGCGTCCCGGGACCCGTATGACCTTCGTTCTGCGCTACGGGCCGCGCGTGATCGAGCTCTTGCCCGGCAGGTTCCTGATGGGACGCTCCGAGGACTGCCAGCTTCCGCTCGACGACCCGCTCGTTTCGCGCCATCACGCCGCGATCGACGTGACCCGTGACGGTGCCGTGCTGCGCGACCTCGAGAGTCGCAACGGCGTGCGCCTCAACGGAACGCGCGTGCTCGGACCCCGTCCCCTGAGCCTCGGCGACAAGATCGGCATCGGCGGCGCCGAGCTCGTCTTCGGCGAGGAAAGTGACAAATCTGCCCAGACGCTCGTGCAGGTGCCCACGCAGCGCTACACGGGCTTCGGTATCCTCGGTGCCCTGGCGGACAAGGCGCTCGGACTCGGGCGCGGGGAGGAGGCGGAGAAGCTCCTCGGTCCCCAGCTCGAGGAGCTGCTTCAGGGCGTGGAGGGCGGGCGCCGCTACGAGGTGACCACGGTCGAACGTGGGTGCGAGTACGCGCTCAAGATCGCCCAGGCGACCGGCAATGCGGTCTGGTTCTCGATGGTATTCCGCTTCTATCGAGCGATGCGGCGGCTTCCGCCGACGAACCTCGTGGACGAGATCTGCGCCGTGGCCCGCAAGGTGAGGCAGCCGAACCTCGACGAGCTGCGCCGCTACCTCACGGTCGTCCGGGGCGAAAGCGGCGACCTCGGGCCTTCCGAGCGCTTCCTCCTGGGCCGTCTCGAGGGGCTCGAGCGTTCGCTCGGTTGAGCTTGGATTTGCTCTCCGCTAAGCTGGCCGAAGAGTGGCGAGCGAGCGAGCGAACCGGCCCACCGGCGGACGCGCGAAGCGTTTCTGGTTGGAGCACGAGGGCCAGAACGTCGAGCTTCGACGCGGGACGCTCGTCGTCGGCCGCAGCTCGGGCTGTCACCTCGTGCTCGAGGACAACATGGTGTCGCGGCGGCATGCAGAGCTCATCGTCACGGACGACGCCGTCACGGTGAAGGATCTCGGCAGCATCAACGGCCTCTACGTCAACGCGCGTCGCGTCGAGGGCAGCCAGCGCCTCAAGGAGGGCGACTCGCTCCAGATCGGTCAGCGCGAGTTCATCGTGCGGGCGGTCGTGCGCGAGTCGCTGCCGGTGTCGAGCGATCGCTTGATGGCGGAGACGCTGCACGGTGACTCCGACTCGGCGAGCGAGGACAACACCCACGTCGGCGACGTCTTCGACGTGCTTGGCTCGGTCGCGGACAAGGTGCTCGCGCTCGATCGCGGCGAGGAAGCGGAGCGCATCCTTTCCGCCGTGCTGCAGAGCATCCTGCGCGAGGCGAAGGAGGGGCGCGAGGTGTCGACTGCGATTGCGGAGCGCGCTGCGGGCTATGCCGTCCGCATCGCGTTCGCGACGACCCGGGCGAGCTGGCTCGATTACGTGGTCGAGCTCTACAGCTCGCTCCGGCGCGTGCTCCCCGCCAAGATCGTCGACCAGCTCTACGACGTCGTGCGCCGCGCCCGCGGGATGAGCGTGACCTCGCTCAGGGCTTACGTCGCGATGCTCGAGGAGCAGCAGACGACGCTGGGTCCCGCGGAGCGTTTCGTGCTGCAGCGGATCGCGGGCCTCGAACGCGTGGTTTTGAGCTAGCTCCGAGCCCGAGCGCCGCCGCTTCCGCGATCGCCGAGCGGAGGACGGGATCGGTCACGGACGCCAGCCGCTCCTCGAGCTCCGGAGGGAGCGGCGCGCGCGGGGCCGCCTGCTGAGCCGTGCGATTTGCGGCCGGCTGGTGCGCGGTGGGGCGCACCGCGAAGCGCAATGACCTCGCTTCCAGCCCGAGTGCACGCACTCGCTCGAGGAGCTCGGTCGTGAAGAACGACAGCTCCTGCGCCCACGCCGGTGACGCCACGTGGATGGTGAGCACGCCGCCCCGCAGCCGTCCGGGCTCGGTGCGCGCCGCGATACGCTCGCCCACCGCGCGCCGCCACGCCTCGCGGTCGATCACCACACCGCCGGCGCGAGCCGTCACGTCTCGCGCCTGCTCGAGCAAAGCTCCGAGCGAGGACGGCGAGCGCGAGCGCGAGCCCGAGCCGGCGGCCGAAGGCGACGCCCGGCGAGGCGGCTGGTTCACGGATTGACGACGAACTGACGCTCGCCGCGCTCGAAGAAGCCGACGATCTGGCGCGCGGCGGCGAGGCCGGCGTTCACGTTGGCTTCTTCCGTCTGCGCGCCCATCTTGCTCGGCACGACGTAGACGCGCGCCGCGAACTTCTCCTTCAGCGTCGCGAGGGTCGCGTCGCTCGGCGGGATGTCCGACACGTAGCGGAGATCGGTGCGCTCGGCGAGCACCTCGAGCAGCTCGGCCTCGTTGATGATCTCCTTGCGGGCCGTGTTCACGAGCATGCCGCCCTTCGGCATCAGCGAGAGCAGCTTCTTGCCGATCGAGCCCTTGGTCTCCGCCGTCGCGGGCACGTGCAAGGACACGTACTGCGAGCGCTTGTAGAGCTCTTCGGCCGAGCCGACCGGCTCCACGCCCGCCGCCTGGAACTGCTCCGGCTTCACGAACGGGTCGAGCGCGAACACGGTCATGCCGAAGCCCTTGGCGAGCGTCGCCACGGCGCGAGCGACCATGCCGAAGGCGTGCAGGCCGAGCGTCTTGCCGCGCAGTTCCGTGCCCGTCTTGCCGTCGAACTTGCCGCGCGCCTGATAGATCATCATGGCGAACGCGAGCTCGGCGACGGCGTTGGCGTTCTGGCCCGGGGTGTTCATGACGGCGACGTTCTTGGACTTCGCCGTGGCGGTGTCGACGTTGTCATAGCCGGCGCCGGCGCGCACGACCAACGCGAGCTTCTTCGCGGCGCCGAGCACCTCCGCGTCGATGATGTCGCTGCGAATGATCACCGCGTCGGCGTCGGCAATCGCCTCGAGCAACGGGGCCTTGCCCTTGTAGCTCTCGAGCACGCGCGCGGTGTAACCGGCGCCTTTGATGATCCCGACGACCTCGTCGCGGGCAGCCTGAGAGAACGGTTTTTCGGTCGCGAGCAGCACAGTCTTCGACACGTTGGGACCTCGTCGTAGTGGCGCGTGATGCGCCGGGGTCAGTGTACCTACCGGGCAACGGGCTCCGGAGCAAGCGGCCAGCCGACCCGGGGGTTCTTGCCGTGCTGAAGATCAGGAGCGAGGCATTCTCCGCCGTTGACAACCGCCCGCCGTGACTCGAAATTCCGGCGGCGCCCTCGCGTCGAGGGCTCAGGTTTCCGCCCGCAAATCAAGGAGAGCCCCCATGGATTTCGAGGTCCCCCCGCTGCCGTACGCGAAGGATGCGCTCGAGCCGGTGATGAGTCGCGAGACGTTCGACTACCACTACGAGAAGCACCACAAGACGTACATGACGAACCTCAAGGGCCTGCTCGAGGGCAAGCCCGAGGCTCAGAAGTCGCTCGTGGACGTCGTGAAGTCGAGCTCCGCCGGCGTCTTCAACAATGCCGCGCAGGTCTACAACCACACGTTCTTCTGGGAGAGCATGAAGCCCAAGGGCGGCGGCGCGCCACCCTCGGGCGACGTCGCCGATCTCATCAACGCGATGGGCGGCTGGGACAAGGTCCGCGGCGACCTCATCCAGTCAGGCCTCACGCGCTTCGGCTCCGGCTGGGCCTGGCTCGTTCTCGATAACGGCAAGGGCGCCATCCTGAGCACCCCGAACGCGGAGACGCCTCTCACGACGCCGGCCGTGCCGTTGCTCACGGTCGACGTTTGGGAGCACGCCTATTACATCGACCATCGGAACAACCGGAAGGCGTTCCTCGAAGTTTTTTGCGATAAGTTGATTAACTGGGATTTTGTCGCGAAGAATTTGCGGGCAGCGAAGTAAGCGAGAGACGTCGAGCGAGATCGACGCGGCAGCGCTGTCTGCACAGTGCTGCCGCGCTTCGCTTCCCGAGCGCGCGTCCGTCGAGACCCGAAGCGGACACGGCGCCGGCCTC
>DATMCL010000428.1:0-7815 GCA_035558375.1 Polyangiaceae bacterium | reverse complement strand
GAAGCGCTTGACGCTCCCGTCGGCGGCGGTGGCCGTGACAGCGAGCTTCTTGCGCGGCGCGAGGCCGGTCGCGATGCCCTCGATGGCGAACGTCTCCTCCCCGGTCACGCCGAGTGACTGAGCCGTTTGGCCCGCGAGGTATTGCATCGGCAGGACGCCCATGCCGATCAGGTTGCTCCGATGAATGCGCTCGTACGATTCGGCGATGACGGCGCGGATACCGAGCATGAAGGTGCCCTTGGCCGCCCAGTCGCGCGACGAGCCGGAGCCGTACTCCTTCCCGGCGAGCACCAGGAGCGGGATCTTCGCGGCCTGGTACTTCATCGACACCTCGTAGATGCTGCCTTGCTCGCCGCTCGGGAGGTAGCGGGAGACGCTGCCCTCGACGCCCGGTACGAGCAGGTTCTTGAGGCGCACGTTGGCGAACGTGCCGCGCATCATGACCTCGTGGTTACCGCGGCGCGCGCCGTACTGGTTGAAATCGGCGGGTTTCACGCCGTGCTCGGTGAGGTAGGCCGCCGCGGCGGACGTCTTGGCGATGTTGCCGGCGGGTGAGATGTGGTCCGTCGTGACGGAGTCGCCGAGCAGCGCGAGCACGCGCGCGCCGCTGATGTCCACGAGCTTTGCGGGCGTCTTCTCGATGCCGTCGAAGAAGGTCGGACGCCGCACGTAGGTGCTCTCGGGCTCCCACGTGAAGCGATCGCCCTCGGGAACCGGCAGCGCGCGCCAGCGGTCGTCGCCGCGGAACACGTCGGCGTACTCCTTGGCGTACGCTTCCGCCGTCACGTGCTTCTGCACGAGGTCCGCGACCTCCTTCGGAGACGGCCAGATGTCCTTCAGGAAGACGTCCTTGCCGTCCTTGCCCTTGGCGATCGGCTCGTTCGCGAAATCGATGTCGATGCGGCCGGCGAGGGCGTACGCGACGACGAGCGGCGGCGAGGCGAGGAAGTTCGCGCGCACGTCGGGGCTGATGCGTCCCTCGAAGTTGCGGTTGCCGCTCAGCACGCTGACCGCAACGAGGTTCCCCTCCCCGATCGCTTTGCTGACGCTCTCCGGCAGGGGCCCGCTGTTGCCGATGCAGGTCGTGCAACCGTAGCCGACGACGTTGAACTTCAGCTTCTCGAGCTCCGGGAGTAGGCCCGAGTTCTTGAGGTACTCGGTGACCACCTTGGAGCCGGGAGCGAGGCTCGTTTTCACCCACGGCTGCGCCTTCAGGCCGCGCGCCACGGCATTCCTCGCGACGAGACCGGCCGCGACGAGCACGTACGGGTTCGAGGTGTTGGTGCACGACGTGATCGCCGCGATGACGACGCTGCCGTGCTTCACGCTGAATTTGTCGCCCGCGAGCTCCGCCGGGACGCTCGTCGCGAGATCCTCCGGCGTGACGACCGGAGGGGGCGAGCCCTTCTTGGCCTTTGCCTGCGCGGCCATTTCCGGCAGCGCCTTGGCGAAGGCGCTCGGCACGGCCGTGAGCACTACCTTGTCGTGCGGGCGGCGCGGGCCAGCGAGCGTCGGCACCACGCTCCCGAGCTCGAGCTCGAGCGTCTGGCTGAAGACCGGATCGGGCGCGCCCTTCTCGCGGAACAAGCCCTGCGCCTTGGCGTACGCCTCGACCAGAGCCACGCGCTCGGCGCTGCGGCCCGTGAGCTTCAGGTACGCGATCGTCTCGGCGTCGACCGGGAAGATGGCGCACGTGGAGCCGAATTCCGGGCTCATGTTGCCAATCGTCGCGCGGTCGGCGAGCGGCAGGCGGTCGAGACCGTCGCCGAAGAACTCGACGAACTTGGAGACGACGCCGTGATCGCGGAGCAGGCGCGTGATGGTGAGGACGAGATCCGTCGCTGTCGCGCCTTCCGGCAGCGCGCCGAAGAGGCGCACGCCGACGACCTGCGGAACGAGCATGTTGATGGGCTGACCGAGCATCGCGGCCTCGGCCTCGATGCCACCGACGCCCCAGCCGAGCACGCCGAGGCCGTTCACCATCGTCGTGTGGCTGTCGGTGCCGACGAGGGTGTCCGGGTACGCGATGCCCTGCGCGTCGAAGACCACGCGCGCGAGGTACTCGAGGTTCACCTGGTGCACGATGCCCGTGGAGGGCGGCACGACGCGGAAGTTGTCGAACGCTTTCTGCGCCCAGCGGAGCAGCACGTAGCGCTCGCGATTTCGCTCGTATTCGCTCTCCGTGTTGCGAACGAGGGCGTCGACCGTGCCGTAGTTGTCGACCTGCACGGAGTGATCGATGACGAGCTCGGCGGGGAAGAGCGGGTTGATGCGCTTCGGATCGCCGCCCATCTTCGCCATCGCGTCGCGCATGGCGGCAAAGTCGACGACGGCGGGAACGCCCGTGAAGTCCTGCAGCACGACACGCGCCGGGTAGAACGCGATCTCCGTGTCCGGCTCCGCTCTCGGATCCCAGCTCGCGACCGCCTCGACGTCGCGCTTCACGACCGCCTTGCCGTCTTCGTTCCGGAGCAGGTTCTCGAGCAAGATGCGGAGCGAGAACGGCAGCTTCGCGAGATCCTTGCCGGCGGCGGCAGCGAGCTTCGGCAAGCTGAAGTAGCGGAAGGTCTTGCCGGCGGCGGTGAGCTCGGTCTGGGTCTTGAAGGAATCGAGGGCAGTCATGGTCGGGGGAGGCCTTTCAGAACGCCGGCGTACCCCCTTCAAACACGGGCAGCAACGGTTCCGGTACGAAGGCCCGCGACGGCTGCTTCGAGCATCGTTCGCGGCCGCCCGGCCACCGCGTCACCGGCGACGAAGAGGCCCGTTTCGGAGCTGCCGAGGCCGCGGGGCCGCCCGCTCGAATCAGCGTGGATCCCGGCTCGCTCGAGCGCCCCGAGCCCGACCGTTTCCAGACTGGGTCCATAGAGCGACCCGCCGCCGCCCTGCACGTCACCGTCGAGGCTGACGACCACGGGCGCCTCGAACGGCAGCGTGAAGCCGCGCTCGCGCCGCTCCGGGTCCATCGTGAAGAGGAGGCCCCCGGCTGCGATCCCACCCGTCGCGAGCACCACCGAACGAGCCTCGAGCTCGTCGGGCTCGCCGCCGTCACCCGCGATGTCGAGCGCCCAGCGCCCCCCGAGCGCTCGCACGGCGCGGAGCCGCCCGCGCACGACTTCGACGCGCTGGTTCGCGAGCAGGCGATCGCGCGCCGATTCGAAGCGCGCGCCTGCGGGACCGCCCATCGGCGAGGTCGTCTCGCCGAGCGGCAGTGGCAAAAGGCGCCGGAGCACGCTCAGGGTGTCCGGCTCGAGGCCGAGCCACGGCCCGGTGAGCCACGCGTCGAGCTCTTCGGCGGCGTGCTTCAGCGCCTCGGCGAGCGAGCGGCGGCGCGCTTCCTCGTCGTGCAGAGCTGCGAAATCGTAGCTCGGAATGCGGCGCTCGTGGCCCGCGCGCAGGGCCTTCACGGGCACGGCGACGAACGTCGTGCCGGACGCCTCCGCCCAGGGTGAGGCCGCGAGCGTGCGCGCGATGAGCGGCGCGTCCCAGTCGTCGCGCCCGATGTCGGCGACGCCGATGCGCTTGCCGCGAAGCGGCGTGAGATCGAGCACAGCCGCATCGGCGCCGAGGGTCGCGCGGACGACGCCGCTCGCCGTGGCGGCGTGCTCGCGGCCGAGCCGTAAGGTGCCGAGCGCAGCGACGAACGCGGCAAGATCAGCGTCGTTCAGCGCGTCATGGTTTCGCTTGGCGGGCGCGTAGGCACGCGACGCCTCGCTCGGCTCGAGCTCGAGCAACCCCGCGTAGAGCGCGCTCGCGCCCGCCCGATCGTGCACCACGACCACGCGCCGCCCTTCGCGCGACGCCGCCCACGCGGCAGCGGTGCCAGCCATTCCGGCTCCGACGACGACGACCGGGGGCTCCGCCATCCCTAGCGCCACGCCTCTTGCTCGGGATCGTCGTTGCGCGGGTCGGGCCCCGACGGCGCCGAGCCGAGCTCCGCCCGCAGCGCTGCCAACGTCAGCGCTTCCTGGCGCGCCTGGTCCGTGCTCACGGCCGCCGCACGCCGGCGCGCCGCTCCGGCCAGGAATCCATGCGCCATCGCGAGGCCGTCGCGCGGCGACCGCTCGGTCATCTCCGCAACGATGCGCCCGCAGCGCGCGGCGCACCGCACGCCACCGCACACGCCAAGGCCGAGCCGCGTCCGCCTCGACACGTCGTCCACCGTGCGCGCGAGCTCGTGCGCGACGGCGTAGCGGATCTCGGCCTCAGTCACCGGCTCGCACGGGCACACGACGGCCGCCTCGCGCGGCTCCTTCAGCATGCGCTCGAGCACGCGCAGCGAGCGCCCGCCGTGCCGGTACTCGAGGCGCGTCGCCGTCACCGCCTCCATCCCGCCGCGAACGACGAGGTGCATCGGATCGACCTGCTCGTCACCGCCCGGCAGCGCGACCAGGTGCGTCCGGCAGCCCGCCTGCACGCGCAACCGCTGCACGATGACGTCCGTCATTTCCTCCGAGAATTGCCGGTAGCTCGCGAGCTTGCCGCCCAGCATCGAGTAGAGCCCGGGCGCGCCGTGCGCGGCATGATCGACGATCTCGTGCTCGCGCGAGAGCCGGTCCTCGTTCGGCCCCCACGCGTGGAGCGTCGGCCGCACGCCGCCCCACGTGCCGATCGCGCGCGCCCCCCAAATCGAGGGGAACACGTGCGCGACGGCTTCGAACAGGTACCGAACCTCGTCCCCGGTCGCGACCACGCGATCGAGATCACCGTAGTAGTCGTCGTCCGTCGTCCCGAGCACGCTCATGTTCTGCCAGGGCAACAGAAAGACCTGGCGACCGTCGATGGCGTTGGTCGTGATCGCGTAGTTGGTGAGGCGGCGATCCAAGAAGATATGAATGCCCTTGCCGGGCCGCACGCGCGCCGCTTCGGAAGCGAGCCCGCCGAGCGCCGCCGTGATCGGCGCCCAGGCCCCCGTCGCGTTCACGACGATGCGAGCCGTGCGGGTGCCCACCGAGCCGTCGATGCGATCGCGATAGCGCACGCCGAGCACGCGCCCGTCCTCACGCCGAACCACGTCCGTCACCGTCGTGTGCACGCGCACTTCCGCGCCGCGCTCCATCGCATCGACCGCATTCGCGACGCACAGCCGCGCGCCGTCGATGCCCCACTCGTCGAACGTGACCCCGCCGCGCGCTCCGGGCATCAAGCCCGGCTCGAGCGCCGAAATCTCGTCGCCCGTCAGCCGCACGTGCGGCTTACCGCCCTTGAGCGGCTGGTAGCGGTCGTAAACGTCGAAAAACGCGTCGTAGGTCGCGAGCGTCGCCTCACCGAGCAGCTCCGTGGCGCTGTAGACCGGCGTGAGAAACGGGATCCGAAACAAGAGGTGCGGCGCGATGCGCTGGATGTGCCCCGAGTCGAGGCACGAGCTGTACGTCACGTCCGGATCGGTCGTGAGGTAGCGCGGCCCGCCGTGAATCATCCCGCTCGAGTTCCCGCTCGCCCCGAACGCGAAGTCGTGCCGCTCGAAGAGCGCCACCCGCAAGCCCCGCAGCGTCGCATCGCGCGCGACGCCCGTCCCGTTCACGCCGCCCCCGATCACGATCACGTCGACGTCGGTCGAGCGCACGCTATCGACACTGTCACGCGCCGAGCTCGGTCCGCCCTGTTCCATCCCTGGCACGGTACTACACCGGGCGAACCAACCACGTTTCCCTAGGGTTTTTCGCAGGTCCCGTCGAACGCGACGCGCACCCCCACGGCCGAAGCGCAGGCCGCGCTCGTGTACGTGACGCCGTCGCACCCGCACACCGGCTCGAGCCGAATGCCGCAGTCGTCGCCGTTCATCGGCACGCAACCGCCGGGGCCGTCGCAGCTCGCCCCGAGACAATACCCGCCGAAGAGACAGTCGGCGTTGGTCGAACACGGGTACTCCGTGCCAGGGGGCGGAACCTGACAGCGCCCCGGGTTGTTCTCCGGGTAGCAGAGCGAGGTGATGGCGCAGCAGCGCTCGCCCTCGGCGCAGTTCGCGTCGGCGCCACAGCGCGTGACTGTTTGCAGAGCGCCGCCGGCACCAGCACCGCCCACGGTGATCGGAACGCCGCAGGCACCGGGAATCAGCGGCGTGTTCACGCGAGCCAGGCACGCCGTCTGCCGATCTGGATAAGTATTTCCATCACATGCGCACGTCACGCAATCGGGGGAGGGTCCGCAGCCGCCGCAATTCGCGATCGGCATGCAATGCCCCGGCCCCTGACAGAGCGCCGCATTATCGGGGCGGCAAAGCTCGAAATACTCGCAGTCGCTATTCGAGGAGCACGCCTTGCGGCCTAGCCGATCGTGGTCATCCGGCGGCGTCGCGCAGTCTTCCGGATGCTCCACGGGGTTGAAGCACGTGCTCGACAGCATGCAGCACGTCTCGCCCGCCGCGCACTCGACGCCCCCGCACAGCGACGGCCCCGGCGGTGGGATGGGATCCACGAAGGGCTCGACGACGCAGCCCCCGTCGCCGCAGATCGTGCGCCCACCCGTCTCGATCATGGTGGGGAAATTGCCGTACGCGGCCGTCCCTTGGTTCGCGGTGCCGCCGGCCGCCGCGCCCGAGCCCGAGCCCGAGGTTCCGCCATCGGCAGCGGCGGCGTCGCTTTGATGGTGAGACTCACCGCCACAGCCGACGGCGAGGGCCAGCGCGGCAGCCGCGCACCACGCCAAACGACCGAGTCTCATTCCGCCACCAAAGCTCATTAAGGGTGGCATCTCGGCGCCCACCCGCAAGGTAGGCGGCGGGGCGCGAACGGGAGCCAAACTTGGCCCCCGCCCGCCCCCTCCGCTACTTCCGTAGAGTGTCGCCTTCCGTCCGCCGCGCTGTCTTCTGCTTCGCCACGCTGTGCGCGGTGACGCTCGTCGCAAGCGGCGCCGCCGCCGACCCCGACGACACGACCGAAGACACCGATGCGCCGCCTCCCATCGCGCGCGGCGTCGCACCGCCGCAGAAGAGCCGCCCCGACGTACGCCTCGATCGGCTCGAGCTCCCGCCGGGCCTGCCACAACAAAGCGCCCTCGTCCGCCACCTCCGCCGTCACCTCACGCGCACCGCACACCGCGCCGACTGGGGCGCCAAACGCGGCGCGAAAATCGAGTATCGCGTGAAGATCGAGGAGCTTAGCATCCGCGAGGGCAACGGCGTGATCCACGTGCGCTGCACGGCTCTCGGGAGTCTCCCGAAGGGCCGGACGACGCGCACGTTCATCGACTACGGCGGGAACCCCGCGCAGCGACAGCGCGTGATCGAGCACGTGCTCGAGATCGTCGCGGAGGGCGTGGTGACGCGACTGGCGTCGATCGAGCGGGGGAGGCGGGCGCAGGTGGCGGAGGCGAAGCCGTAGGGAGCTACGGGCAAATGCATCTGTCGTGGTCGGTCACTCGGCATGCATGACCATTGGTGCATCTTCGCCCCTCGTAGCAGGGACACCCTGAAAACCTGTCGCCCACGACGCACACGGTGCCGGTCCAGTACCGGTGAAGACAGTTTGGTCGGGAGCCGTTCGGTGGAGTCCTCTCGCAATCGTCTTGAGGGTTAACGGCTGATACCTTCGCCACCGGCACCAATGCGTACCCCGGCGGCACAGCGGGAGCGCAGGCAACGGAAGTGCAGGCAAGCGCGAGCGGCAGGGCCGCTTTGAGGAAGCGGCGTAGCAAGGTTGACTCACTGCCCCCGGCCCGGGTCCGAACAAGCTCCATTTGCATGCGAAACGTTCTGCCTTTCAGTCTGTGCTAACTTTATTGACTACAGGTCACGTGCGCAACGGAACCCATAACGAGCCCGAATGGCGAGGCCAGCATCGCCGCCTCGCGCGTCGACGGCAACGCTACTCGGTTCGT
>DATMCL010000427.1:0-2076 GCA_035558375.1 Polyangiaceae bacterium | reverse complement strand
CCGCGGCGGTGGAGGCAAACGCAGTTGCCCCTCGCTCGGGTGCGGCGAGGTGCGGCCCGCGTGCTCGGCCTTCGGCCTCCGCGCGCGGGTGCCCCCTGACGCGGGCGTTGCCCGCGTGGAGGCACGACGGCGTCGGGCGTGATGGGTGCTCCCTGCCGTCCGTAGGAGGTTAGCCTTGCCTGTTGAACGGCTCGTGGGTGGCGGTTTTCTTTCGTTCCATGCGCTCGCGCCCGAAATCGTCTTCGGCTGCCATAGCGTTGTGGGCTCTACAGCGCAGGGCAAGGTTCGAAGGCGTGTGCTCGCCGCCACGAGCGAAGGGCGTGAGGTGGTGAAACTCCAGGCAACGTGTTTCGGCGCAACGCCGGCCCGCGTTGTCCACGTAGGTGCAGCGCTCCTCGTCGCGCGTCGCTACGGCACGTCGGACCGACGCGGGGATATGCCGAGTGGACCCGCGCTGGCGCGGGTGCTCGCGTCCCTCGGGCGAGCGAGGGTGCTCTTCCCGAGGGGTGGAAGCCGGCATCGCCGGCACGTTCGCGGCGTACTTTCGCTTCTTGAGCTCGGCAACGAAGACCCGCATCGCGCGGAGCTGAAGGTCGTCGAGCGTCGCGTTCGGCACGGCGTGAGAGAGCAACGCCTTCGCCTCTTCGACGAGCCTCACGTATTCGTCGGTCGCGGTGAATTGCACCTTGTAGCGTTCAGGTCCCGCAAAGCGTGGCCCCTCGACTGCCGATTCCGTCGAAACACTCGTGCCCGCGTCCGCTTGCTCCCGGCCGCCTTCCGTGTGGGCGAGATCGTTCTCGTTAGCCACCCAATCGCGCGGTCGATCCCCCTCCGCAAGCTCGCGCACCGGACAAGCCGCCTGCATGAACTCCTCCCAAGTTGGTGCGCTCGGCACGAGCCGCGCGGGCGCGGGGCCGAGCGGTTCGATGCGCGCGGGCACCATCGGCAAGGGGTCCAGAATCCGCACGAGCTTGGTGAGCTCACGCTTGGTGCGATGCTTGGCGCGTGCGAGCACCTCCACGAGATTCTGCTCGGTAAGATGCGGACCGAGCAGCAGGAGGCCCGTGAGATGAAGCTCGCCCGAGGCCAGCGCGTCGAGCAACGCCGGAAAACGCCGGACGAGTCGCGCCGCGGCGACTCGCCGAAATGCCTCGTCTTCCGAGAATCGGAGCTCGTAGATGCAGTACGCATAGAGGCTCGAGCAGGCTCTGCTGCGGTGAATGCCGCGCGCTTCGACCTCGGCGAGGTGGGCGAGAAGCTCCGCGAGTAGCTGATTCGAGCGACCGACAATCCTGCGCGTCCCGGTTAGAAGGTCGGCATCCGAGAGGTGCTCGACTGAGAGGGCGATCGACCGTGCTGACGCGATCGAGAGGGCCGTACTTGTGCTCGAATGCATGCGCTACGGTACACCCCGTATTTTTTGAGCTCCGCATTGGCTCGCTGCGACGCGATCGACGCGACCGATGGCAGTCGAACCGTCGACGGACGCAAAAGACTCACCGCGCGGCGACGGTGCGTCGGAACGGCCAGGTTCGTTTGCGAACGCCCAACGGCCACGCGATTCGCCATCGATTCGGTCAAGCGAAATCGTCGTCTTGCCGAAGCAAAGATCGACTCGACGACGCTCGCGGCGACTCGCTCGTCGGCAACGCTGAAAGGTTCGTCCCTGCCTGACGCGCCGCCGCGCCGCGCCGCCCATCACGCCCGGCGCCGTCGTGCCTCCACGCGGGCAACGCCCGCGTAAGGGGGCACCCGTGCGCGGAGGCCGGAGGCCGAGCACGCGGGCCGCGCTCTGCCGCATCGACGCGGGGGGCATCTATTCATCACCTTGGAAACATCGGTCTAAGTTCGCGAATTCACCGCGCGCGCCGAAGTCGAGCACCCGCGCACAAAAGCGAAGCGCTAGCGGAGCGCACTAAGGGCAAAGGCGAGAAACACTGAGGGAGCGGCTGTGCGTACCTGTCGCACCTCGGTGCACACGTCGACGCCGCAAGTTTCTCGCGCCTGCGCAAAGTTTCTTCCGGGCTGCGCGCCATGTAGTTTTCGCGCGTACAAACCTGCGTGCGGCGTGTCACC
>DATMCL010000426.1:0-8625 GCA_035558375.1 Polyangiaceae bacterium | reverse complement strand
CCGCTGAGCCCGCGCTCGAGCCCGCGTCGCTCGGGGCCGTCGTGCGCTACTTCCTCGGGCTCGGCAGCTTCGGGTTCGGCGGGCCGATTGCGCTCGCCGGCTACATGCAGCGCGACCTCGTCGAGCGGCGTCGCTGGATCTCGAAGCAGGACTACGTCGAGGGCCTCGCGCTCGCGCAGCTGGCGCCGGGACCCCTCGCCGCGCAGCTCGCGATCTATCTCGGCTGGGTGAGGGGAGGCGTGGTCGGCGCCACGGCCGTGGGGCTCGCGTTCGTGATCCCGTCGTTCGTGATGGTGCTCGTGATTTCCGCGCTCTACGTGCGCTTCGGCGGCCTCACGTGGATGCGCGGCGCGTTCTACGGCATCGGCGCGGCCGTCATCGCCATCATCGTGCGCAGTGTCGTGAAGCTCACGAAGCTCACGCTCGCGAAGGATTGGCTGCTCTGGGGGCTGTTCGCGGCGAGCGGGCTCGCGACGGCGTGGACGGAGTCGGAGATCGTGTGGCTCTTTCTCGCGAGCGGCGTGCTCGCGATGCTCGTTCGCGCGCCGCCGCGGTTCGACAAGGCGCCCCCGATCCTCGGGGCGGCGCCGGTGTGGCTCGTGGCGGGGCTCCTCGGCCCTGCCACGACGGGGACGCTCTGGACGATTGCCTGGTATTTCGCGGAAGCCGGCGCGTTCGTGTTCGGGAGCGGGCTCGCGATCGTGCCGTTTTTGCACGGCGGCGTGGTCACGCAGTTTCACTGGCTGACGGACCAGCAGTTTCTCGATGCCGTCGCGGTCGCCATGATCACGCCGGGGCCGGTGGTCATCACGGTGGCGTTCATCGGCTACCTCGTGGCGGGGCCGTTGGGCTCGGTCGTCGCGGCGGCAGCGACGTTCGTGCCTTGTTACCTGTTCACGATCGTACCCGCGCCGTACTTTCGGCGTTTCGCGAAGAATCCGACGTTGAAGGCGTTCGTCGACGGAGTAACGGCCGCCGCGACGGGCTCGATCGCGGGAGCGGGGTTCGTGCTCGGCAAGCGCGCGCTTTACGACGTGCCGACGGTGCTCATCGCGGTCGCGACGTTCGGTTTGCTCGTGAAGCTCAAGAAGGTGCCGGAGCCGCTGCTGATTGTCGGGGCGGGCGTCGTGGGCCTCTTGCTCAAAACGACGGTGATGAAGTGAGTGCAGTTTCCGCAGTGCGAGAGCACCGCGATTCGTGCCCCCTCCCGGCCCCCCGATCCTCGCGCTACCGCTCGCTCCCGCTCTAGCGCTCGCTCTTCCTCCGCTTCTACGGCAAATCCTGCGCGGGCGGGATCGTGTCGAACTTGCGAGAGCCTCCGAGCTTTCGGAGATTCTGGTCCGCGAAGTCGAGGAGCGCTGACCAGTCTTCGGCGGTCATGCCGTGCGTGCCCTCGCGAAAGTTGAGGCCGACGTTGTCCGGGACTTGGAGGAAGTCGTAGACGGGCTTGGCCGACTGGTACGTCTGCACGGCGGCGTAGGCGCGGCCGTATTGGTCGGAGAGGGAGTTGCACATGATGAAGAGGCGCGGGGCCGTGAGCGCCAAGAGCCAGTGCTGATCGGAGGGGAGCTTCGGGGTCTGGTTGCGGAAATCGACGAGGCGCTGGCCGAACCAGTACGTGTTTTGGTCGACGACTTCCGTGATGCCTTGGCCGAGGCCGCCGCCCATCTCCTTGCCGGAGAAACGGAATGCTGCGCCGCCCGCGACGGGGGCGCTCAATGCGACGCGCTCGTCGAAAGCACCGGCGACGAGCACGGCTTGGCCGAGGCGGGAGACGCCCGTCATCATGATCTTGCCGGCGTCGATCGCCGGGTCGGTCACGAGGTAGTCGATGGCGCGCGACATGCCCCAGGCCCACGCCGCGAAATCGTGCCAGTCGTAGTCGGGGTAGGTGCTGAAGAAGCCGGTCGAGGCCCAGTTCGAGGCGTCGGCGCCGAGCTCTTGGTACGGCACGGTCGCGACGGCGTAGCCGCGCTCGAGTGCGGCGGAGGCGGAGCCGGCGCTGCTCTGGTTCGCGCTCGACGTGAGGTAGATGAGCACCGAGAAGGGGCCCTTCGCGTCGGCGGCCGCGGGGGTGAAGATGCCGAGATCGAAGCCGAGCGAGTCGTCGGGGCCGAACGTGAGGTGAAGCATCCTGTAGTCGGTGGCGACGCCGCCCACGGTTACCGGCTTCGAGTCGGTCACCGTCATCGCCTTCACGTTGCCGGGAGCGGGTGGGACGTAGCCGTACTCGTACTCCTCGAGGATCTGGATCATCTCCCAGCGGCGCTTCTGCCACTGCTCGACGGTGGTCACCTTCGTGCCGTCGTTCATCGTGAGGGGGTCGGGCATCTCCTTGATGGTGGGGAGATCCTTCACGGCGACGTGCGGCAGCCGGCCGCCTCCGCCGTCGAAGCCCGAGCTCGCCGCGGCACCGCCCATGCCGGCCACGCCTGGATCGCGGCCGCCGTTGCCGCCGAGAGGTGCTCGCCCCGCGTAACCGGCGGCTGCTCCGGCTTTGCCGCCGGACGACATCGCCATCCCGCCCGAGCCAGAGGTCGCGCCTGCGTTTCCGTCACCGGCGCCACCTGCGCCGCCCGTGCTCGGCATCGCGCCGCTCTGTCCGCCGCTCGCGCCCGCGCTGGCTCCTCCGTTTGCGCTGGTGCCACCGTTGCCGGGTGCGCCGGCAGACGGTGCGCCGCCCACGGGTGCAGCAGCCGCTCCCGCGCCGTTGCCTATGCCGGCGCCCTCGGGCGGCGTGTCTTTCGAGCCGCAGCCGAGCGACGGCAAGCACAGGCTGAGCCCTGTCGCGACGAGCCGCGCGAGGCGTCGCTTTGGGGTACGGAGTGAGCGCATTCGACGATTCCGCCGGAATCAGCGTGCGGTTTCGAGCGTATCGCTCGGCGCGCGTCGCGTCGAGATGAGGCTGTACACGACTGGAAGTACGAGCAGCGTCAGCACGGTCGCGGTGATGAGGCCGCCGATGACCACGGTCGCCAGGGGGCGTTGCACCTCGCTGCCCGGTGCCGTGGAGAGTGCCATCGGAAGGAAGCCGAGCGAAGCGACGAGCGCCGTCATCATCACGGGCCGGAGCCGCAGCCTCGCTGCGTCGCGAATTGCCGCGGCAGGCGAGCTTCCGCTCTGCTCGAGGTCCTTGGCGAAAGAGACGAGGACGAGGCCGTTCAGCACCGCGACGCCGAAAAGTGCGATGAAACCGACTCCCGCCGAGATGGAGAAGGGGATGTGGCGGAGCCAGAGAGCGACCACGCCGCCCACCGCAGCGAACGGTACGTTGAGGAAAATGATGGCGGCAGTGCGCAGCGAGCGAAACGCGAGCCAAAGGAAAAATCCAATCAAGGAGAGCGCGAGCGGTACGACCACCGCGAGGCGCGCCCTGGCCTCCTCGAAGTGCTGGAACTGCCCGCCCCACTCGACTCTGTAGCCGGTGGGGAGCTTCACTCGCTCGACGGCCGAGCGCGCCTCGGCGACGGCTGACATGAGGTCGCGACCGCGCACGTTGAACTCGACGCTGAGACGGCGCGACTGGCTGTCGCGGCTGATTTGCGCGGGGCCCTTGCTGAATTCGAGCTTGGCGACGTCGCCGAGGGGAACGACCTGACCGCTCACCGAGCGGAGCGGCAGCGCGAGCAGCGTGCCGAGGTCGCCGGCGAAGCCGTGCTCCGTTTTGACGACGATGCCGAAGCGCCGCTCGCCCTCGAGCACGTCTCCGACACGGTGACCGACGGCGATCGTCTCGGTGATTTGGTTCACGTCGGCGATCGTGAGGCCGTACCGTGCGAGCTTGGCGCGATCGGGCTCGATCTTGAGGTAGCGCAACCCCGCGACCTGCTCGACGCGCACGTCTTCGACGCCCGGCACGTGTGCGAGTAGCGCGGCGATGTGGCCGCCCGCGCGGGCGAGCTCGTCCAGGTTCGGCCCGTAGACGATCGCGGCGACGTCGGAGCGCACGCCCGCGATGAGCTCGTTCGTGCGCATCTGAATCGGCTGCGAGAGCGCCCCCACCACTTCGGGCACCGCTGTATCGGCGGCGTGCGCGATCTCGGCGCCGAGCGCGGCCTTCGTGAGCCCGGGACGCCACGCGCTCGGGTCCTTGAGCGCGATGTACACGTCCGTTTGCTCGATGCCCATCGGGTCGGTCGCGAGCTCCGGGGCGCCCGTCTTGCTGACGGCGTGGGAAACCTCCGGGATCGTCAAGATGGCGCGCTGCAGGCGGCCGTCCGTCGCGATCGATTCCGTGAGCGCGACTCCGGGGAGCCTGCGGGCCTCGATCAGGATGTCGCCTTCGTCGAGCTCCGGCACGAACTCCGCGCCGAGTCGCGTCCCGACCACGACCGCACCGGCGAGGAGGACGACGCCGATGCCGAGCGTGGCCGCACGGGCGCGGAACGCGCGACCGAGCAGCTTTTCATACGCGACCGAAACCGTGCGGAGCAGCCAGGTGTCACGATGGGCTCTGGCAGGGCGCACGAAGTAGCTCGTGAGCACGGGCACGAGCGTGAGCGACAAGACGAAAGCGCCGGCGAGCGCGAGCAGCACCGTCGTCGCCATGGGTCGAAACAGCTTGCCTTCGATGCCCGTGAGCGCGAGCAGCGGCACGTACACGACGGCGATGATCGCGACGCCGAAGACGCTCGGTGAGACGACCTCGACGGCGGCGCTTTCGACGGCGGCGAGGCGCTCCGCCGTGTCGAGCTCCCGGGCGACGGCGGCGCGCCGCTCTCCGAGCCGGCGCACGGCGTTCTCGACGATGATGACCGCGCCGTCGACCAGCAGCCCGAAGTCGATCGCGCCGAGGCTCATCAGGTTGCCGGAGAGCCCGAGCGCTCGCATCGCAATCACGGCAATCAGTAACGAAAGGGGGATGGTCACGGCCACGACCAGGCCGGCGCGGAAGTTGCCGAGTAAGAGCACGAGCACGAGCATGACGAGCCCGGCGCCTTCGGCGAGGTTCGTCGCGACGGTGCGCACGGTGCGATTGACGAGCTCCGACCGGTCGTAGAACGGCGCGATGCGCGTCCCGGGCGGCAGCGAGCTCTCGAGCGAGGCGAGCCGCTGTTTGGCAGCCTCGGTCACGGTGCGCGAGTTCTCGCCGAGCAGCATCAGCGCCACGCCGACGACGACCTCGCCTTTGCCGTCTTTCGAAGCCGCACCGCGCCGGAGCTTCGGCCCGAATTGGACGTCGCCCACGGTGGCGACCGTGATGGGAACGCCTTCGTTCGTCGCGCCGATCACGGCGTTTCGGAGGTCGTCGAGGCTCTTCACGAGGCCGGTCGTGCCGACCACGAAATGCTCCCGGGCGTGCTCGATGTAGCCGCCGCCGGCGTTGGCGTTCGACTTTTCGAGTGCGTCGATCACCTGCGCCACGGACACGCCCGCGGCCTGCAGCCGCTTTGGATCGAGCACGACCTGGTACTGCCGGTCCTCGCCGCCGAAGCTGTTGACCTCGACGACGCCGGGGACGGCGCGCAACACGGGAGCGATCTGCCAGTCGAGCACCTCCTCGAGCTGCATCAAGGTGAGGCGTGGGTTCTCGACCACGAATTGCAGGACCTCGCCGAGCCCGGACGAGATGGGGCCGAGCTCGGGGCGCCCGTATTGCGCCGGAACCGCCTCGGAGGCCTCCGACATGCGCTCGTTCACGAGCTGTCGCGCAAAGTAGATGTCGGTGCCGTCGCGAAAGACGATCGTGACGACGGAGAGGCCGTACTTCGAGATCGAGCGGACCTCGGTCGTTTTCGGGATGCCGGCCATGGCGCGCTCGACTGGCACGGTGACGTACTGCTCGACCTCGGCCGGTGACAGCGCCGGGGCCGAGGTGATGATCTGCACCTGCGTGTTGGTCACGTCCGGCACGGCGTCGACCGTCAAGAGGAGCGCCGCGCGGATCCCCACGAGCGTGAGGAGCAGGGTCGCGAAGAGAACGACCGGTCGGTTCCGGAGCGACCAGGCGACGACGGCGTGAAAGAGGCGCACGGCTAGTCGTCCTCTCCGAACGAGCCCTTGAGCACGATGCTCTTCAGGGTGAAGACGCCGTCCGTCACGACGGCTTCGCCCTCGCGCAGGCCCGCCAATACCTCGATCTTGCCGAGCGCCTCGCGGCCGAGCGTCACGGGGTGGACCTCGTACTCTGCCGGGCGCTCCTCCACGAAGACGACCTTCTTGTCGCCGATCTCGGTCACGCTCGCTTCGTCGACGACGAGGCGCGCTTCCGCGGGCCCAGGCGTTCCGACCGCGACTTGGCACGTGCCGAAGAGGCCGAGCCGGAGACGCCCGCGCTCGTTCTTCAGCCGCACGCGCGCGGTGACGGTGCGCGCTACGGGGTCGATCTGCTGGCCGATGTACTCGACCGTGCCGAAGAAGTGCTCGTCGGCGTACGCGTTCAGATGCACGTCGGCCTTCGCGCCCGTCGCGAGCTTTCCGAGATCCTTCTCGAAGATGCGCGCGAGAAACCAGACTTCCGATAGGTCGGCGATGGTCCCGAGCACCTGGTCCGCCGTGGCCGGCTGCCCGACGACGGCGCTCCGCGCGATCACGAGCCCGTCGATGGGCGAGCGCAGCGTGACCGCGAACGCCCCGGACGCGCCCGCCCCGAGCGCGCCGAGCTGCTCGGCCGTCGACCGCGCGTCGAGCTCGAGCGCTTGGGCTTCGGTCTCGGCGTTCACGACCTCCTGCTCGGCGGCGAGGCGCTGGTCGAGCAGGGCGCGCAGGCGTGCGGCGTTGGCACGGGCCGCTTTCGCCCTGGCTTCGTTGGCGCGCAGCGCGGCACGAGCCTTGGCGATCTCCGGGACGCGCACCACGACGAGCGCGTCGCCCTTCTTCACGGGCTCGCCCTCGCGGAACTGCACGGCGTCGATGCGCCCGGCGGCTGGTGACGACACGCGTGCCAAGCGGTCCGGATCGGCCGCGACTTCACCCGGCAGGGTGAGAGCCTCCGTGAGCGCAGCCCGGGTGACGGGCGCCGTCTTGACGCCCGCCGCCGTACGCACGGCGTCCGTCAGCTTGACGTGCTGCGGGAGCGCTTCGTGTGCGCCCTCGTCGGCGTGGGCTGCGGAGGCGGACGGCGGCGGCTTCGCCTGCTCCTTCGGTGCGGGTGCCGTGCGCTCGCACCCCGCGACGACGAGCAGGATGACGAGAACGCGGTGCATCATCGGGCACCTCCGTCCTCGAGCCGAACGCCTGCGGCATGGTCGACGTCGACCGAGCTCAGGCAGAGCGCCTTCTTGGCCTCGACGGCGGCGAGCAGCAGATCGAGCAGCGGCTCCTGCACGATGACGGCGTCGCGCACGCCGATGCGCGCCGCCTCCACCTCGGTCGCCAGGCTCGTGAGCGTGGCTTCGGCGCGCTCGGTGCGCTCGGAGGTGTAGAGCGACAGTGCCTCGCGCGCCGAGGCGTAGCTCGTGAGCGCGCTCTGCAAGGTCGCGCGCTGCCGGCGCCGGCTGTCGGTGGCGAGGAGCTTTGCCTGGCGGGCGAGCGCCTCGCTTTCGGCGATTTCTCCCGCGTGCATGCGGCCCACGGGCTCGGGCAGCGGTAGGGGAAGCGCGAGCCCGAGACCGAGCACGTTTTCGTCGAAGCCGTCGCGACCGACGAAGGCGGAAATCGTCGGGTTCGGGAAGCGGCTCCGTCGCTGGGCGCTCGCCTGGGCGGTGAACGCGCGGCTCCTGGCTTCGAGCTGCGCCGCGTCGGGCGGCTCAGCGAGCGTTCGCGCGTCCGTTCGCTCCGCGTCGGCGAGTGGCAAGAGCTCGCCGCTCACGGCGACGCTCTCGGTGCGCTCGAATCCGAGCAGCCCGGCGAGCCCGCCGCGCGCGGTCCGTTCGTCGCGCTGGCGCTCGAGCCTTCGCCGCGCGAGCCGGAGGTACGCGGCTTCGGCGAGATCCGCCTCCACGCCGGCGAGGCTCCCTTTGGCGGCCCAGGCGCGCGCCGCGTCGCGAACGCGCTCGGACGCGTGCTCGAGACGGACGAGCAGCCGCACCTCCTCGGCCGCGGCCACCGACTCGAAGTACGCCGTCCAGGCGGCGGCCGCCGTGGCTCGCTCGACTCGCGTCACGGCAAGCGCTTCCGCTTGCTTGTCCGCCGTCGCAGCGTCACGGCGAGCGCCGCGCGAGCCTGAAACCTCGAGCTCGACGCCGAGGCTCGCGTTCCAGTTCAGGGCCTGCTGGTTGCCCGCCGTTCGGCGTGAAGCGGCGAAGCCGAGGGAAGGGCTCGCCGGAAACCAGGGGTCGGTCGCCTGAATGCGCCCTTCGGCTGCCTCGACTCCGGCGCGCGCGGCTTTGCGTGCGGCGTTGGCCTCGAGGACGCAGACCACGAGATTCTTGCGGGTGATCGTCCTGCAGTCGGTTGCTTCGGCACGCGTCGTCCGCGCGCTCAGCACCGTTGCCGCTGAAAGGCCAGCGGCGAGCCACCATCCTTGCCATGACATGGCAAAACCTCCGTGCCGGCCCTGCACGCGCCGGCTAGAAACCCGAAGCGTCACACTCGCGTCGAAACGCGGGCGAACGTTGCTCGCCGAGCGGCCCGAGCCTGCGCTCCTTCAGGGGATGCAGACTGCGGCGCCGCGGCGAAGCGCAGCTGTTGCCTTAACCGTGCGCGACGGGCGCTCGAGGAGGCCGGAACGGGAGGGGCAGATCG
>DATMCL010000425.1:0-3524 GCA_035558375.1 Polyangiaceae bacterium | reverse complement strand
CCATGCGCCTCGGCATCCTGAGCGACATCCACGCCAACTACGAAGCTCTGGGAGCGGTCGTGGAAGCGTTCAAGGGGGAGAGTATCGACCGCTACTACTGCCTCGGCGACACCGTGGGCTACGGCGGCTCGCCGAACGAGTGTTCGGACCTGATTCGCGACCTCGTCGTCGCGACGATCCTCGGCAACCACGACGCCGCCGTCGCGGGCCGCATGGATTACTCTTATTACTATGAGGCCGCGCGGCACGCCCTCGACCTCCACGCGCAGCTGCTCTCCGAAGAGAACATGCGCTGGCTCAAGGGGCTCCCCTACCAGCTCAAGCTCGACGACATCAACGTGCACCTCTGCCACGGCTCGCCCGTCCGGCTCGAGGAGTTCGAGTACATCTTCGCGCCGGAGCAGGCTCGCGAGTGCCTGCCGCTCTACAACGAGCTCGGCCACATCACGCTGATCGGGCATTCCCACCTCTGCAAGGTGTTCGCCCTCACGCCGAACAGCGTCGAGGAGCTGCCCCCGATCGACTTCGAGCTCCAACCCGACAGGAAGTACATCGTGAGCGTCGGCTCCGTCGGCCAGCCGCGCGACTACGACAACCGCGCGAGCTACACGGTTTACGACAGCGACAAGAAGCGCTTCGAGTTCAAGCGCATCGAGTACGACATCGAGACGGCGGCGGACAAAGTGCTGCGCGCGAAGCTCGAGCGTAACTTCGCGCATCGCTTGTTCATCGGCGTCTGAGCGCGACGGAAAGTGGTCGCGCGGCGCCCTGCGAGAGCGCACGCGGGCCGCGCCATGCTGCGCTCAGGCGCGTGCGCGGCGCCGCGCGGCTACTGCTCGATGCTCCAGCTCGTGCCGGTGGCGCCGTCGTTGAGCGTGATGCCGAGCGCGGCGAGCTCGTCGCGGAGCGCGTCGCCACGCGTGAAATCCTTGTTTTTGCGCGCCTCGCTGCGCTCGCCGACCTTTGCGTCGATGGCGTCGGCCGAGAGGCCCCGAAGACGCAGCCGGCGCTCGCGCGTGCGAGCTTTGTATTCTTCGGGCGTCGCTTGCATGAGACCGAGCTGACCCACGATGCGCTGAATCGACGCGAGCAGCCCGACTGCGGTCGTGCCGGCGGCGCCGACGAAGGCCGCGTCCTTGCGACGCTTCTGCGCGAGATCGGCGAGCTCGTGACCGAGCTTGGTGAGCTCGCTCAGCGCGGCGAGCGCGACCGGCGTGTTCAGGTCGTCGTCGAGCGCGGCCTCGGCCTGCGACACGGCGCGCGCGCCGGCGTCGCGGTACGGCGCGAGCTCGGGGGGAAACTTCACGGGCGCCGTGACGCCGACAGCGACCATGCCTTCTAGGCGCGATACTGCGGCGAAAGCGTGATCGGCGCGGCGCTCGGCCTCGTCGACGCCGGGGAACACGACGCGGCCGTCGGCGAGCTTGTCGGTCTCGAACTGGATGGGACCGCGGTAGTGCGCGCTCAGGAGGAAGAGCCGGAACGCTTCGGGATCATTGCGCTCGAACACGTCCGTCACCGTGACGAAGTTGCCTAGCGATTTGCTCATCTTCTCTTTGTCGACGTTGAGGAAGCCGTTGTGCATCCAGATGTTGGCGAGCGGCGTCTGGTCGGGGTACGCGGCCTCGCTCTGCGCGATCTCGTTCTCGTGATGCGGGAAGATGAGGTCCATGCCGCCCGAGTGCACGTCGAAGGGTTGCCCGAGGTAGTGCGTGCACATCGCGGAGCACTCGATGTGCCAACCGGGCCGCCCGCGACCCCACGGGCTCTCCCAGCCCCACTCGTCGGCCTCCGCGCCCTTCCACAGCGCGAAATCCAGGGGATCACGCTTGTGGGCGCTGGTCTCCACGCGCGCGCCCGCGACGAGCTCGTCGATGCGGCGCCGCGAGAGCTTGCCGTACGGCGCGAAGTTCCGGACCGAGAAGTACACGTCGCGCACGCCTTCCGGCATGTCCACGACGTACGCCGCCTCGCGCTCGATGAGCGTCTTTACGATCGCGTGGATCTGCGGGAGATGCTCGCTGACGCGCGGCTCGTGGTCGGGCGC
Organism: Polyangiaceae bacterium; assembly: GCA_035558375.1. Lineage (GTDB taxonomy): Bacteria > Myxococcota_A > Polyangia > Polyangiales > Polyangiaceae > PMG-095. Next base: position 1,477 of record DATMCL010000425.1, on the reverse strand, counting down.
GAGGCAGCCGGCCTTTCGCACCTGCTCCTGATACACGTCGGCCATGCGCCGGGAGAGGTCGAGCGGCTCTTCGCCGTTCTTGGCGGCGCGCTCGAGGATCTTGTCGTCGACGTCGGTGATGTTGCGCACGTACTTCACGCGCAGACCGAGCGCGCGCAGCCGCCGGACGAGGAGATCCGGAGCGAGCGCCGAGCGGGCGTGGCCGGCGTGCGGCACGTCGTAAACGGTGGGACCGCAGCAATACACGCCGACCTCGCCGGGGCGGATGGGGACGATGGGTTCGAGCTTGCGGCTCAGCGTGTTGTAAAGCGACGGCAGCGTCACGGGATGTCTTCTTACTCCAAGCCGCGTGACTTGCGCCACGCCTCGTACTTCAAGAGCTCTTGCCGAACGAGCGCGACACAAACCGATACGACCGCCACGTCGTCGATCTGTCCGATGATGGGCAGCACGTCGGGCATGAGGTCGATCGGCGCGAGCACGTAGAGCAACGCGAACGCCGCGGCGCCGATCACCCAGAACGGGGCGGCGCGGTACTCGCGCGTCCAGTAGTCGCGGATGAGCGAGAGGAGCAGCTTGCCCTCGGCGAGCACACGCTTCAGGCGTCCACCGTGCAGAAACTTCTGCCCGATGGCGTCGGCATTCTCGAGCACGCGCGCCACGTCGTTCTCGGTCATGCGACCGGCACCCCGCCGTACGAAATCGCGGTTGATCTTCATCAGCTCCACCTTCGGCCGACGGCCGCCCGCTCGGGTGGGCGCCAGCCGCTCCAGGAATCGCCACGCTGTCGCGGCCGCCCGGCGTGGAGCGGTCGCACGAGGAGCAGCCCCGTGAGGAAGCCGCCCACGTGGGCGAAGAATGCCACGCCACCCGTCTCGAGCGCTCCGAGCGAGCCGAGGCCGCTCACGAGCTGGACCAAGAACCAGAGGCCGATCACGAGCCAGGCGGGCACGACGATGAAGAAGCCGATGAAGAACGCGAGCGGCGGCAGATTGAGCACGGTGATGGGCGCGCGCGGGTGCAGCACCATGTACGCGCCGAGCACTCCCGCGATCGCGCCCGAAGCCCCCACCATCGGCAGCTGACTCGACGGATCGGTGAGCACCTGGGCCGCGCCCGCGCCGACGCCGCACAAGAGATAGAAGAGGACGTAGCGGACGTGGCCGATGGTGTCCTCGACGTTGTCGCCGAAAATGTGGAGAAACAGCATGTTGCCCCCGAGGTGCATCAGCCCGCCGTGCATGAACATGCTCGTGAAGATCGTGAACGCCTCGCCCGGGGGATCGAGCGTGAGGCGCGCCGGCACGAGGCCGTAGCCCGGGACGAGCCAGGCCTCCCCGCCGCGACTGGTCACGCTGAACTGCCAGGCGTACACGGCGAGGTTCAGCGCTATGAGGACGTAGTTGACGAAGGGGGTCGTCCGCGTCGGATTACGATCGCCGATCGGGAGCACGCTCGGACCGTAGCCCGGAAAAGG
>DATMCL010000424.1:0-18883 GCA_035558375.1 Polyangiaceae bacterium | reverse complement strand
GAGCCCACCGCGCATGATCATTCCTCCAAAGTGTACGAAAGTAACTCGGCATCTTTGCACGCGTCCCTGCGTGCGACAAGGCGTCGAGTCGCCACTTTGCCGGCACGGAATTCGAATGCCGTGTGCGGTGTGACTCGAACCTACATGGCCCGCGCTGTCACTACCTATGTCGTGAGCTCACGCACGAACTCGGACGCAGGCTTTTCCGAAAGCTCGTTCCAGGCACCCGTTTGTACGACGCGCCCGGCTTCGAGCACCGCGATGGTTCCGCCGATCGCTTGCGCATCTTTGGCGTCGTGGCTCACGACCACCGTCGGTAAGCGGAGCCGTGTGAGGTACTCGTGCAGGAACACGCGCACCTGGCGGCGTGTCCCGATGTCGAGCGCCGCGAACGGCTCGTCGAGCAGGAGGGCGCGTGGCTCGGCCGCGACGGCGCGTGCGAGGGCGACCCGCTGCCGCTCTCCCGCCGACAGCGCGCTCGGGCGAAGGCGCGCGAGCGCTTCGATGCCGAGCTCGGCGAGGAGCTCGCGTGCACGCTCGCGCCGCGCAGTCACGGGCGGGGGAGGGACGCGACACGCGAGCGCGAACTCGACGTTTTCGGCGGCCGTCAGGTGCGGAAACAACCCGAAGCTTTGCGGCAAATAGCCGATGCGCCGCGCCTCGACCGGCAGGTCCACGCCTTTCTCGGCGTCGAACAGAGGCGTGCCGTCGATGCTCACCTGGCCGCGTTCGGGCTTGCGCACGCCGTGGATCATGAGCAAGAGGCTCGTCTTGCCGGAGCCGTTCGGTCCCGTCACGACGACGGGCCCGCGGCTCGTGTCGAAGCCGGCCGCGAGCGAGAGCGGTCCGATACGTCCCTCGAGGCTGACGCTGAGCATCAGGCCGGCTCCTCACGCTCGCCGAACGTGCCGCGCGCGCCCTGGACCGCGACCAGAAGCACGAACGCGATCGCGACGAGCACGAAAGAGAGAGCACGCGCGGCGCGCAGATCGCTCTCGAGCGCGGCATAGATCGCGAGAGGCAGCGTCTGCGTTCGCCCGGCGAGGCTTCCCGCGAACATCAGTGTGGCGCCGAACTCGCCGAGCGCGCGGGCCCAGCTCAGCGCCGCGCCCGAGGCGAGCCCCGGCGCTGCCAGCGGTAGCGCCACGCGGAACAGCACCGTCAGCGGGCGTGCGCCAAGCGTGCGCGCGATCACGAGCAAGCTCGCGTCGAGCCTTCTGAACGCCGAGATCGCCGCCTCGACGTAGAACGGCGCCGACACGAAGAGCTGCGCGAGCACGACCGCCGTGCTCGTGAAGGGCACGCCGATGCCGAGGGCCCCGAGCGCCTTGCCGAGGAAGCCGCCGCGCCCGAAGGCCAGCAAGAGGCCGAGCCCCGCCACGGCAGGCGGAAGGACGACGGGCAGCTTGATGGCCGACTCGACGAGACGGAGCGCGCGCCGGTCCGAGCGCGCGACGAGCCAGGCGAGTGGCGTCCCGAGGAGCACGATGAGGGCCACGCTGATCGTGGTCGTCACGAGGCTGAGCTCCAACGCCGGTGCGACCAGGGGATGCGCGAGCCCCGCCCGCACGTCCGCGAAGCTCGTGGTCGACAAGAGCCCGACCACGGGCAAGAGCAAGAAGACGAGCAGCAGGCCGCCCAGGCCGCCGAGCACGCCGAAGAGAGGCCGAGGTCCCCCGCCGCGCTCGGAGCCGTGAGTCATGGTTTCGTGGCCACTTTGCCCACGGGCGTGAAGCCCTGCCCCTTGAGCGCACTCGCTCCTGCCGGCGAAAGCACGAGCTCGACGAAGGCTTGCGCCAGCGCGGGCACCCTGGTGCTCGCGGTGACGGCAATCGGATAGCTCGCGATCACGTTGTACTCGGTCGGGATACGGAGCACGGCCACTTTGTCCTTGGCCGTGAGCGCGTCGGTTCGATAGACGATGCCCGCGTCCGCTTCGCCGAGCGACACCTTGGCGAGCACCTGGCGCACGTCGGGCTCGCGCGAGACGACGTGCGCCTCGACGCGGGCACGAAAATCGGGACCGAGCAGGCCCTGAAGCTGCTCGAGCGCCTTCACGCTGTAGGCGCCGACGGGCACCTCCGGCGCGCCGAGGACGATGCGTTCCGCTTTGGGCAGGTCGGCCAGCGTGCGCAGCGTGGTCGCCTTAGCTTGGGCGACCACGACGACGAGCTCGTTGTTCGCGAAGAGCAACGGCGCGCGGACATGGGCTCCGGACACCAGCGCCGCCATCTGCTTCTCGTCCGCGGAGGCGAAAACGTCCGCCGGTGCCCCGTGCTCGATCTGAGAGCGCAACGTTTGGCTCCCTGCGAAGCTCAGAACGACGTGCGCACCGGGATACGTCGCTTCGAAGGTGTGACTGAGCTCGGTGAACGATTCGCGGAGCGACGCGGCGGCGAACACCGTGACGTCTTGGCGGGACGCTTGGCCCGTGCGCGGCAGCTCTTGCTTGCAGCTTGCAAGCAAGGCGAGCGCGGCGAGGGCGAGCACGTGGCGGCGGCGCATGGTCAGGGGACTACTACCTCGGGATCCCGCGTGCTTCGAGGGCGGAATAGGCGTAGTCATCGGATCGTGCCCCAGGCGATCGAGAGCGCACCGGTGATCGGCCTCTTCGTGGGCGGGCAGGGCAAGCGGCTCGGCGGGGTCTCAAAGGGTAACCTGACGTTCGACGGGGCGAAGCTCCTCGGCCGGTTGCTCGCTGCTTGCCGCGAAGCGCTACCGAGCTCGCCCATCGTGCTCGTTGGGCCGGCGCAGGCCTATGCCGAGCACGGGCTACGCGCATTGTCCGACGATCCCGCAGGCATTGGTCCGCTCGGTGGCCTTCGAGCGCTCTTGCGTCACGCCGAGTCCACCGGCGCGCCCGCCGCGCTCGCTCTTGCCTGCGACCTCCCGCACCTCGAGGCGGCGCTCTTGCGGCGGCTCGGGTGCGAGTCACCGGAAGCGGACTTCGTGGCGCCCCGCGATGGGACGCTGTGGCACACGCTCGTCGCGCGCTACGGCACCGGAGCGCTGCCGGACGTCGAGGCAACGATCGCTGCCGGTGAGCGCGCGCTTCAGCGCGTCGTTCAGAGGCTCGGCGGACGCGCCGTCGAGCTCCCAGTGAACCCGACCGAGCACGCCGAGCTCCGCGATTGGGATACTCCGGAAGACGTTGCCGCGAGCCACGCCCCCAAGCGCTGAGTGGAGCCGAGCGCGCCGCTAGCCGCCGATGGCACGCATCGACACGTTCTTGGCCGTGTCCTCGGTGCAGCCGCGCCAGGTTTCGCCGTCGGGCTTCATGGTCCACGCTTCCGCCACGGCCCGAGCGATGCTCTCGGCGCTGCCGTCGCGCGCGGCCGTACCTGCACTCACGCCGCGCTCGGTGGCGAGGCAAGGGCGGAGCACGCCGGTCGCGGAGACGCGCAACCGGTCGCAGCCGGCGCAATACGTGTCGGTCGTCCCGCTGATCACGCCGACGCGCAAGGAGCGGTCGTAGCGAGCGTGGACGTACTTCGCGGGGCCTCGGTTCGGGTCGACGGCCGGGGTGTCTGTCGCGAGTAGGGGCGAAAGCCGCTCGAGGATCTCGCGCGCGGGCACGAGATGGTCCCCGACGAGTTGCGCGCCTTCGGCGATGGGCATCACTTCGATGAAGCGCGGCACGAGGCCGTGCTTCCACGCGAACAACGTGATCCGCTCGAGCTCGTCGTCGTTCTCGCCGCGGAGCACCACGGTATTGAGCTTGATCTCGGCGAAGCCCACGCGGCGGGCTTCGGCGAGGCCCTCGAGCACGCGAGCGAGCTTGCCGCCGCGCGTGATGCGTTCGAAGCGCGCCGCGTCCAGCGAGTCGAGCGACAACGTCAGCCGCTCGAGGCCGGCGGCGCGCAGCGGAGCGGCGAGCTTCGTGAGCCGTGTCCCGTTGGTCGTGAGCGCGATGTCCTCGGCACCGAGCGCCTTGGCCCGGGCGATCGCACCCACGACATGCGCGGAAAGCAGCGGCTCGCCGCCGGTGAACCGGATGCGCCGCACGCCGGCGAGCAGGAGCCCTTCAATCAGCGTATGGAGCGCGGGCTCGTCGAGCCGATCGGGAAGGTAGCCGTCGGTGCGAGACGGGCGGCAGTACACGCAGGCGAGGTCGCAGCGATCGGTGAGCGAGATGCGGACGCTCGCTGGCGCGGTCGGCGTGATCGAGGCGCCGGCCGCGCGCTCGAGCTCGCCGAGGATGGGGAGGAAGCGGCTCACGGCTCGACCGTGAAGATGTTTTCCTGCGCCCGTCCCGTCAAGCCCGGGGCAACCTAGCGGCGCCGAGCGCGGACCTTGCGCTCCCCGCGCCCCGTGAAACACTCGCGAAACCGCGCCCGTGAATGCTCTTCCTCTGTCCTTCGAATTCGCCTTCGAGGAGCCGAACCCCGGGCTCATCCTGCTTCCCCTCGCGGCGCGGCGCGCACTCGACGTGGCCGGTATCGCCTTGTCCCTCGAGGCATGGCAAGGGCTGTCGCTCGACGAGCGGCGCCTGATCGCGGAAGCCGGCAGCGCGGCGGTCGTGCCCGTGGGGACGGTCGAACGCTTGGCGCTCCGCGCGCGCCCCGCCCCCGATCGCATCGGCCCGCGTCGCGATCCGGAAGAGCTACCCGCCGAGCTCGCGCAGGCGGTCGGTCCGCGCCTGCGAGACCTGACGCTCGCCTGGCCGGCCCTGACGCCCTTCGAGCGCTACGCCCTCGCGAAGGTCGCCCGCAGCAAGAAAGCCGAGCCGGAGGAGCGGGCAGCGCGGCTCGCCCGCGCCTGCGACGAGATCCTCACGACGCGGGTCGGCCACCTCACGCACCTCACGCCGACGGGCGACGCCCACATGGTCGACGTTTCGCAGAAGCCCGCGACGGCGCGCCGGGGCGTGGCGCGCGCGTTCGTGCGCATGCAGCCCGAAACCTTGGCGGCGCTCGTGGGCGGGCGGACGCCGAAAGGTGACGTCCTCGCCGTAGCGCGCGTCGCCGGCATTCAGGCCGCCAAGCGTACTCCCGAGCTCATCCCCCTCTGCCACGCCGTCGCGCTCACGGGCGTCGAGGTTGCGCTCGAGCCCCGCGAGGAACCGCCCGGCGTCGCGATCCTTGCAACGGCGCGCGCATTCGATCGGACGGGCGTCGAGATGGAGGCGCTCGTCGCCGCCGGAGCGGCCGCCCTCACGCTCTACGACATGCTCAAGGCCATCGACCGCGGCATGAGCATCACCGATCTCGAGGTGGTCGCGAAATCCGGCGGTCGCTCCGGAGATTTCGAGCGCAAGGGGCCGGCGTGAGCGAGCCTGCACCCGCCGTGCTCTTGTCGGCGGAGCCGCTCTCGCTCGACCGCGCGATCGCGGCGGTGTCGCACCCGGGTGCCGGCGCCGTCGTCACCTTCGTCGGCGCCGTACGAAACACGAACGCGGGGCACCCGGTGACACGACTCGAGTACGAAGCGTACGCCTCGCTCGCCACGGCGGAGATGGGGCGGATCCTCGCGGAGATCGCCGCGGAGCTACCCGGAGTGCGCGTCGCCGTGCATCACCGCACGGGCTCGCTCGATGTCGGGGATGCGGCGGTCGTTTGCGCAGCGAGCGCTCCGCACCGCGCGGAAGCGTTCGACGCCTGCCGTCGCGTGATCGACCGCGTCAAGGCGCGCGTCCCGATTTGGAAGCGCGAGCACGGCCCGGACGGCCCGTATTGGGTCGGCTGGGAGGACGCGCGCTGCGAGCCGGGCCACGACCACGCGCACGGTCACGCGCACGGCCACGCGGCTCACAGATCCTGAAGCCTCAGCACCTCGACGAGCGCGCCCGCGTCGAGCGTCTCGACCTCGCCCGGCACGAGCGCGAGGCCGTCCGCCCACGCCAGGCTCGTGAGCGCGCCTGACGCCTGATTCTCGAACGGCACGACGCTCAACCGGCCTTCCCGCGGCGCGAGCGCGACGCGCACGAACTCGAGCCGGCCGGGCTTGTGAGTGAGGCGCTCGGCGAGCGGCAGCGCGACGAAGCTCGGAGCGGGCGCACGGTCGCCTTGCATGGCGCGGAGCAGGGGCATCCCGAAAAGGGAGAACGTGATGAGGGCGCTCGCCGGATTTCCCGGCAGCCCGAGCACCGCCGCCGTGCCGCCTTGGTGTCGCCCGAAGGCGAGCGGCTTGCCTGGCTTGATCGACACCTTCCAGAAATCCAAGACCACGCCCTGTGCCTCGAGCGCGGGCCGAACCCAATCGTGGTCGCCGACGCTGACGCCACCCACCGTGAGGAGGAGATCGGTGTCGGCGAGCGCCTCTCGGATGGCGTGCTCGGTGGCGTCGCGGTCGTCTCCGACGTGCGGATGCCGGCGCACTGTCGCGCCGGCCATGCCGGCCAGCGCCGCGAGGGGCGCCGAGTTCGACTCGGGGATCTTCCCGGGCACCTTGGCGCTGCCGGGCGCGCGGAGCTCGTCGCCGGTGCACAGGATCGTGACGCGCGGCCGGCGAGCGACGACGACCTCGGTCGCGTCGAGCGATGCGGCGAGGCCGAGCGCGGCGGGCCCGAGGCGCGAGCCTTTTTCGAGCGCGACGGCACCGACCGCGAGATCCTCGCCGGCGCGACGGATGTGCTGCCCCGGCCGGACCTTGCCTTCGAAGCGAATCCCCGCGGCCGCCGCCTCCACGACCTCCCGGGGCAAAACGGCGTCGGCTCCCGCAGGCACCTCGGCGCCGGTCGAGATGACACATGCAGCCCCGGCTTCGAGCGCCGGCGCCGGCCGCCCGGTGCGGCTCTCGCCCCGCACCGGAAGCGACCACGGGCCCGTACCGACCAGGTCTCGCGTCGCGAGCACGTAGCCGTCCATCGCGCTGTACGAAAACGGCGGGATGGGCGCCGTGGCGACGAGGGCTTCGGCGAGCACCCGCCCGAGGGCGCTGTCGAGGACCACGCGTTCAGCCGGCAGGTGCGGGACGTCCACCAGCAGGCGCTCGCGCGCCGCTTCGAAGCTCATCATTTGTGTTTGAGGTCCCGGTGCTCGCTCGGGTGGCGCGTATCCCCCCGACAAAGGGCCACCGCGTGCTCGAGGATGGGGATCAGCAGCTGTTCCGTGGCGAGGGAGACCGCGCGCGGGCTACCGGGTAAACAGGCGATGAAGCGCCCGCCCACGACGCCGGCCATGGCGCGCGACAGGATCGCGCGCGGCCCGACGTCGTCCCAGGAGAGGCGGCGGAACGCCTCGCCGAAACCGTCGAGCTTCGTTTCGAGCAGCGGCTCGATGGCCTCGTAGGTGCGATCCCGCGGGGCGATCCCGGTTCCGCCGGTCGTCACCATGGCATCGCCGAGGTCGTACTCGATGAGCTCGCGCACGAGCGCCTGAATTGCCTCGGGCTCGTCCGGAACGATCTGGTGCGGCGCGAGCGAGTAGCCGGCCGCCTCGAGCATCATGCGCAGCCGGATCCCCGACTCGTCCGTGCCGGGCGAGCGCGTGTCGCTGACGGTGACGGTGAGCACGCGGATGGCGCGCCGCAGGCCCTCGATGTGTCCTGGATCGCGTTTGGTCGGCCGAGGCATCGGATGCTAAGGACCTTATACCTTGACCCCCGGCCGGCCGATTCAGCTCCTCTATTTCGCGGCACTTCGCGACCGAATGGGCCGCGCGTCCGAAGAGCTCGCGCTCCCCGACGGAGTGCGCGACGTGCGCGCGCTCGCGCATTTTCTCGAAGCGTCGCAGCCGGCTCTTGCGGGAGTGCTCGGAAGCGTGAGGTTTGCGGTGGGGGACGAGTTCGTGGATCTGGATCGGGAGCTCAGGGGCGGGGAAGTCGTTGCGCTGATTCCGCCAGTATCCGGGGGTTGAGAGTCAGTTGTTTCGGCGTCGCGTCGCGACGCAGGGGGCTGCGCATCGCGTTGCTGACCGCGGAGGCTCGTTCTGAGAAACCGCGGGCGTTTAATCACCCCTCGGGTTGGCGTCTGCGACCTGCCTAAGTTTCGCGAGCGTGACTCACGAACTTTTTGTTTCTGGACGGCGACCAACTTTTTCGTCGGCGTTTCGGAGTTTCGTGATCGTTTCTCTGACGTTCCGAGACGCGTGAAAGTCCGCGTAATCGTCTCACTTTGTGCGTTGACGGAATGTTCGTCGCGCGTAAACTGAAACTTGAAACTTCATTCACCCTACTGAGTGCTCGGGAGTCAGGAGCACGCAGGTGGGTTCCGGGTGGTTGACCCATGGCGGCGAGGTACGCGTCGATGGCCGATACAGGACTATTTTCAAAGTGGCACGTAGCGCTTCCCAATGTTTCCGACCTCGATGCGGCAGCTCGCCTCATCCGCCAGGAAGGAGCCGAGCTCAGCCGCTTCGACGTGACCCCCGTCGAGTCGGGCTCGCGCCCGCTCGAGGGCTGGATCATGGAGCTTACCCGCGGCGAATTCGACGACGTCGTCTTCTTCACCGCGCAGGGCGTGCGGCTGATCATCGAGTTTGCGCGCCAGCTCGACCGCGAGGAGGAAGTCGCCCAGGCCCTGCGTTCCGCCCGGAAGATCGCTCAGGGGCCCAAGCCGGCTTCCGCGCTGCGTGAATGCGGGATGCGGGCCGACGCTGCGGCGCCGCTCTCGTCCTTCGAGAGCCTGAGCGGCGTGCTCGATACCCTCGACCTCCAGGGTCGCGTCGTCGGCATCGCTTCGCTCCGTCCCGACCCCCGCCTGCTCGACCTGCTCGAGCGCAAGGGTGCGACGCCGCGCTTGCTCTCGAGCTCGCCGGGCTCCGACGCCGGCGCGCTCTCGCTGTACGAGACCGTACGGAGCGGCGCCCTGCGCGCCATCGTCTGGAGCTCGCCCGCGCAGGTCGAGGCGCTGTGGGAGGTCGCCTGCGTTCACGGCACCACGCACGAGCTCCGCTCCGAGCTCGCGAAGCTCCGGCTCGTAGCGCTCGGCAACGCCGTCGAGCTCGCGTTGCGCCAGCACGGCATTCGCGTCGACGAGGTGCCGCCGCGCTCGACGTTCGTGCGGCCGCAGGCCTCCGAGCTCAGCCGCGTTTTCGGCGTGCACGAGGCCCCGCACACGAACGGAACGCCCGCGCCGGAGAGCAACGGCGGGCCTGCGCGCCTCGCTTCGTCCGGCACCAAGCAGAAGCTCGTCATCATCGGCAACGGGATGGTGGGCTGGAAGCTCTGCGAGCGCATCAGCGAGCTCGACACGGAGGGGCGCTACCAAGTCGTCGCGTTCTGCGAAGAGCCGCGTCCCGCCTACGATCGCGTCGCGCTCACGAGCTTCTTCGAGAAGGCGAGCGCGGAAGAGATGCTGCTCGTCGGTCACGACTGGTACCGGCAGCGCGGCGTGCGCCTCTTGCTCGGCGAGCGCGCGACGGTCATCGACCGCCGCCGCAAGGTCATCACGTCGTCGAGCGGCGAGCGCGTGCCGTACGACGTCGCCGTGCTCTGCACCGGCTCGAACGCCTTCGTGCCGCCGATCCCCGGTGTCGACAAGGCGGGCGTGTTCGTCTACCGCACCATCGAGGATCTGATCGGTATCCGCGATTACGCGAAGCGCAGCAAGCGCGCCATCGTGATGGGCGGCGGCTTGCTCGGCCTCGAAGCGGCGAAGGCCGTGCACGAGATGGGGCTCAAGACGCACGTCGTCGAGTTCGCGCCCCGCCTGATGCCGCGCCAGCTCGACGGCGCCGGCTCCCGCCTGCTGCTGCGCGCCATCCGCGCGCTCGGCGTCGAAGTGCACCTGAACGTCGCCGCGCAGCGCGTGCTCGGCGGCGACCGCGTCGAGGGCCTCGAGTTCAGCGAGGGCGACCCGCTCGAAGCGGACATGCTGATCGTCGCGGCCGGCATCCGGCCTCGCGACGAGCTGGCTCGCGAAGCCGGCATCATCGTCGGCGACCGCGGAGGCGTCGTGATCGACGACCAGCTCCGCACGAGCGACGCCTCCGTGCGGGCGATCGGCGAGTGCGCCCTGCACAACAACCTGCTCTACGGCCTGGTCGCTCCCGGTTACGAGATGGCGAGCGTCCTCGCTCGCATCCTCACGGGCGACAACAGCGCGCGCTTCGAGGGCGCCGATCTCTCCGCGAAGCTCAAGCTGCTCGGGGTCGACGTCGCGAGCTTCGGTGACCCGTTCGCCGACACCACGGGCGCGGCGAGCATCCTCTACGAAGACCTAGTCAAGGGTGTCTACAAGAAGCTCGTCATCTCCGAGGATCGCACGAAGCTCGTCGGCGGCATCCTGGTCGGCGACGCGTCCGACTACGCGAAGCTCACGCAGGTCATGCGCAGCGGCTCGCAGCTGCCGGACGCGCCGGAAGAGCTGATTTTCGGCGCTCGCGAGGGCGGCCAGTCGGCGGCGGCCGGGCTCGGCGAGTCCGCGCAGGTCTGCTCCTGCAACAACGTCACCAAGCGCGACATCTGCCACGCCATCCGCCGCGGCGAGTGCTCGACGCTCGGCGAGCTCAAGGCCAAGACGCGGGCCGGCACCGGCTGCGGCGGCTGTTTGCCGCTCGTCACCGACATCCTCAAGGCCGAGCAGCGCGCCGCCGGTCAGGTCGTGCGCGAGCAGCTCTGCGAGCACTTCGCGTTCTCGCGCCAGGAGCTGTTCCAGATCGTCAAGGTCAAGGGCTTCCGAACCTTCGGCGAGCTCATCGCCTCGCACGGGTCGGGCAGCGGCTGTGAGATCTGCAAGCCGACGGTCGCCTCGATCCTCGCGAGCCTGCACAACGACATGATCCTCGCGGGCGAGCACGCGAGCCTGCAGGACTCGAACGACCGCTTCCTCGCGAACCTGCAGCGCGGCGGGCTCTACTCGATCGTGCCGCGCATCCCGGGCGGTGAGATCACGCCCGACAAGCTGATCGTGCTCGGACAGGTCGCTAAGAAATACGCCCTTTACACCAAGATCACCGGCGGTCAGCGCATCGACCTCTTCGGCGCGCGCGTCGAGCAGCTGCCCGAAATCTGGGAGGAGCTCGTCGCGGCGGGCTTCGAGAGCGGCCACGCCTACGGCAAGGCCTTGCGCACGGTGAAGAGCTGCGTCGGCACGACGTGGTGCCGCTTCGGCGTGCAGGACTCGGTCAAGTTCGCGATCGAGGTCGAGAATCGTTACAAGGGCCTGCGCGCCCCGCACAAGCTGAAGAGCGCCGTCAGCGGTTGCGTCCGTGAATGCGCGGAGGCTCAGGGCAAAGACTTCGGACTCATCGCGACCGAGAAGGGCTGGAACCTCTACGTGTGCGGTAACGGCGGCATGAAGCCGAAGCACGCCCTCCTGCTCGCCTCCGACCTCGATAAGGAGACGGCGATCAAATACATCGACCGCTTCCTCATGTACTACATCACGACCGCCGACCGCCTGACGCGTACGGCTCCGTGGCTCGAGAAGCTCGAGGGCGGTATCGACTACCTGCGCGAGGTGATCATCGACGACCGCCTCGGGATCTGCGCCGAGCTCGAGAAGCAGATGCAGTTCCTGGTCGAGAGCTACAAGTGCGAGTGGGCGGAGGTCGTGAAAGACCCCAAGAAGCGCGAAAAATTCCGCCATTTTGCCAACACGCCCGAGGCCGACGACAGCGTCGAGTGGATGGCCGAGCGCGGTCAGACGCGCCCGCGCGATTGGGTCAAGGATCGCCCCGAGAACGTGCGCGACCGCAAGCACCTGCCGCTGATCCAGACGAGCTGGGTGACCGTCGGCCGCGTGGAGGATTTCCCGCTCGACAGCGGGATGGCCGTTCGCCACGGCAACGCGCAGATCGCGGTCTACAACTTCAGCTCGCGCGGCGAGTGGTACGCGACGCAGAACATGTGCCCGCACATGCGGGAGATGGTGCTGGCGCGCGGCCTGCTCGGCGACCAGAAGGGCACGCCGAAGGTGGCCTGCCCGCAACACAAGAAAACCTTCTCGCTCAAGAGCGGCGAGTGCCTGAGCGGAGACCCCTTGAAGATCCGCACCTTCCCCGTGCGCATCGAGGATGGCTTCGTGCTCGTGGAGCTACCGAGCCCGCGCGACGTCGATAAGCTCGTTCCCATCAAGATCAGCGAGCTTGCCTGCCAACCTGGAGCCGAGTGACATGAAGGCCGATCGCATCCAACTGTTCAGCTTCAAGACGCCCGCCATGCGTGCGTTCCACGTCTCGTGGGTCGCGTTTTTTCTGTGCTTTTTTGGCTGGTTCGGCGTGGCGCCGCTGATGCCCGTCATCCGCAGCGAGTTCCACCTCACCAAAGCCCAGATCGGCAACATCGTCATCGCGTCCGTCGCGGTCACTGTGCTCGCCCGGCTCTTCGTCGGCTGGATGTGTGACCGCTTCGGGCCGCGCCGCGTTTACGCCGGTCTGCTCGTGCTTGGCGCGCTGCCGGTGATGGGCATCGGCCTCGCCCACGACTACACGTCGTTCCTGATCTTCCGCCTCGCGATCGGCGCCGTGGGCGCGTCGTTCGTCGTCACCCAGTATCACACCTGCGCGATGTTCGCGCCGAACGTCGTCGGCACCGCGAACGCCACGGCGGCCGGGTGGGGCAACCTCGGCGGCGGCGTCACGCAGATGGTGATGCCGCTCGTCATGGCCGGTTTCGTGTCGCTCGGGCTCCCACAGTCGAGCGCGTGGCGCGCGGCGATGGTCGTCCCCGGCGTCCTGATGCTGCTCGCAGCGGTCGCTTACCTCACGCTCACCCAGGACGGTCCAGAGGGTAACCGCTCGGGCGCGGTTCCCGCGAAGCAAGCGTCCGGAGCGTTTTTCAAGGCGTTCTCGGATCCGCGCACCTGGGTGCTCGGGCTCGCGTACGGCGCCTGCTTCGGCGTCGAGCTCACCGTGCACAACGTCGCGGCGCTCTACTTCCATGACAAGTTCGGCCTCGGTCTCCAGGCGGCGGGGCTCGTCGCCGGCTCGTTCGGTCTGCTCGCCATCTTCGCCCGCGCGCTCGGCGGCATCACCGGCGACCGCGTGGGCTCGCGCTTTGGCCTGCGGGGCCGCGTGGTCACGCTCGCCACGGTGCTCGGTGCGGAGGGTCTGCTCCTCGTCCTGTTCTCGCGGATGAGCTACCTGCCGCTCGCCGTCGCGACGCTGGTTCTGTTCGGCCTCTTCGTGCACATGTCGGCCGGCGCCACCTATGCCGTCACGCCGTTCGTGAAGCGCGACGCGGTCGGTGCGGTCGCCGGCATCGTCGGTGCTGGTGGCAACGTGGGCGCCGTGCTCGCCGGGTTCCTGTTCCGTTCGGACGGGTTTCCCCCGGAATCGGCGTTCTTGGTGCTCGGCATCGCCGTGCTCGCCGCCTCGGGCCTCGTCTACACGGTGCGCTTCAAGAGCGAGGACGAGGCAGCTGCTCGTTCCGAGGCCTCGCCGGCCGAAGCCGCTACTGCGCTCGGCTCGTCCCCGATTGCTGCCGCTGAATGATCCATGGTTGACGCTTCGCTCGTTCTCCCCAAGCCCGCGTCCAAGAAACGCGAGCCCGTGCGCCTGCCGCTCGTGCAGCATTACCTGCGCGAGCAGCAGCGTCTGACGGCCGTCGAACGCTTCTCGCAACGGCACGAGGCCGACGCGCTCGCTCCCGACGCGCGTTATTACCGCGACCTCCTTCCGCTCGAGAAGCCGGGCCCTGGCCAGCAGCTCGCCTTCCAGGTCGATCTCGACGCGTGCAGCGGATGCAAGGCCTGCGTGACGGCCTGCCACCAGCTGAACGGTCTCGATGACGACGAGGGCGAGACCTGGCGCAGCGTCGGGCTTTTGCACGGCGGCACCCCCGAAGCGCCCGTGCAGCAGACCGTGACGACGGCCTGCCACCACTGCGTCGATCCAGCCTGCATGAAGGGCTGCCCGGTCGGGGCTTACGAGAAGGACCCCGTCACCGGCATCGTCAAGCACCTCGACGACCAGTGCATCGGCTGCCAGTACTGCACGCTCACCTGCCCGTACGAGGTGCCGCAGTACAGCAAGAAGCGCGGCATCGTGCGCAAGTGCGACATGTGCAGCGATCGCCTCGCCGAGGGCGAGCCGCCCGCCTGCGTTCAAGCCTGCCCGAACGAAGCGATCTCGATTCGCATCGTCGAGACGAAGCGCGTGCTCGAGGACGCCGCCGGCGAGGCCTTCCTGCCGGGCGCCCCGTCTCCGACCATCACGGTGCCGACCACCACGTACAAGAGCCGGCGTCCGCTGCCGCGCAACGTGCTCCCCGCCGACTTTCACCGGGTGCGGAGCGCCCATCGCCACACGCCGCTCGTTTTCCTGCTCGTGCTGACGCAGCTCTCGGTCGGCGCGTTCGTGACCGATTTGGTGCTCGGCAAGATTGGCGGTTACGCGACGCTCGGTGTCGCGCGGCCGTACCAATCGTTGCTCGCGCTCGTGATGGGCTTGCTCGCGCTAGGGGCGAGCGTGTTTCACCTCGGCCGCCCAAAGTACGCGTTTCGCGCGGTGCTCGGCATCCGGACCTCCTGGATGAGCCGCGAATGCGCGGCCTTCGGCCTCTTCGCCGGCAGCGCGGTCGCTTACGCTTCGCTCTATTGGGTCGAGCCGCTCACGCAGCGCTTCGGCTTGCCGGTGCCGCCGGCGGCGCTCCTCGCGACGCTCCGCACCGCGCTCGGCCTGACGGTCGCAGGGAGCGGCGTGCTCGGCGTGCTCTGCTCGATGATGCTCTACAAGGTCACGGCGCGACGCTGGTGGAGCGCGGCGCGCACGAGCTCGCGGTTCTTCCTGACTGCAGCCGTGCTCGGGCTCTCGACGACCAACGTCGCCCTGATCGTGGCGTCGCTCGTCGAAGGGCGCGATTCCGCGGTGCGGGCCACGGCGTTCGGGCTGCTCCACCCGCTGGCCTTGCTCGCGTGCCTGAAGCTCGCGCTCGACTCCGAGATCTTCCTGCACTTGAAGGATCGCGGCCTCGGGGAGCTCCGGCGCACGGCGCTCCTTCTGGTGGGCGAGCTGCGGCCGTATACATTGCTCCGCTTCGGCGCTGGCGCGCTCGGGGTGCTCGTGCTCTTGCTCGTCGGGGCCACCCCGGGGATCGAGGCCGAGGCTCAGCTCGGGAGCGCGGTGCTAGCTTGGGCGCTGCTGCTTGCGGGCGAGATCTGCGAGCGCGTGTTGTTCTTCAGCGCTCAGAGTGCGCCGAAGATGCCGGGCGCGGTGGGACCGTGAAGTCGCCACCGAAGCTCGTCGCCGGCGCGCTCGAGCTCCTCCACCAGCGCCAAGGTCCGCTCACGCGCGAGCTCCTGCGCGAGCCCGCGGGCTTCGGCATCGGCCAGGTACCGGCCGAAAAGAAGCCGGATGCCACGACGACGGCCGTCTGCGGCTTCTGCTCGACGGGCTGCGGGCTCGAGCTGCACTTGCAGGGCGGCGAAGCGGTCGGTCTCTCGCCCGCCCGCGACTACTCGGTGAACTTCGGCATGGCGTGCCCGAAGGGCTGGGAAGCGCTCGCACCGCTCCGCGCGAAGGACCGCGCAACGACGCCGCTGCTCCGCAACGAGCGCGGGGTGCTCGTCCCGACGACTTGGGATCGCGCGCTCGAGGCGTTCACGCGGCGCATGAAGGCGATCCAGGAGAAGCACGGCCCCGAATCCGTCGCCTGGCTCGGCACCGGACAAATTCCGACCGAAGAGCTCGCGCTGCTCGGGTCGTTCGCCAAATTCGGCATGGGAGTCGTGCACGGCGACGGCAACACGCGCCAGTGCATGGCGACCGCCGTCGTCGCCTACAAGCAGGCTTTCGGCTTCGATGCTCCCCCGTACACCTACGAAGACTTCGAGCAGTCGGACGTGATCGTGCTCGTCGGGTCGAACCTGTGCATCGCGCACCCGATTCTCTGGGAGCACGTCTGCCGCAACCCGCACAGCCCGGAGATCGTCGTCATCGATCCGCGGCGGACGGAGACGGCGATGAACGCGACGCTGCACCTGCCGCTCGCGCCGAAGTCCGATCTGACGCTGTTTTACGCCGTCACCCACCACCTCATCTCGCGCGGCTGGATCGACCGCGAGTTCATCGACGCCCACACGACCGGCTTCGAAGAGCTCGCGCGCCACGTCTCCCAGTTCTCGCTCGCTCATGCGTCTGCCGTGACGGGCCTCCCCACCGAGCAGATCGCACGCCTCGCGCAGCTGATCGGCACCGGCAAGCGCGTGAGCCTGTGGTGGACGATGGGCGTGAACCAGAGCCACGAGGCGGTGCGTACCGCGCAGGCGCTCATCAATCTCGCGCTCATCACCGGCAACATCGGTCGCCCCGGCACGGGCGCGAATTCGATCACTGGTCAATGCAATGCGATGGGCTCGCGCCTGTTCAGCAACACGACGAACTTGCTCGGCGGTCGCGATTTCACGAACCCGGACCACCGCGCGACGGTGGCGAAGACCCTCGGCATCCCCGTCGAGCGTATCCCCGATCGACCGAGCCTCGCCTACGACCAGATCATGGAGGGTATCCTCCGCGGGAAGATCAAGGGCCTTTGGATCGTCGCGACCAACACCGCCCACTCGTGGATCAACCAGGCCGACGCCGTGGACGTGCTGAAGCGCCTGGAATTCCTGGTCGTGCAGGATATGTACACGACGACGGAGACGGCGAGCGTCGCGCACCTGGTGCTGCCGGCGGCCGGCTGGGGCGAAAAAGAGGGCACGTTCATCAACTCCGAGCGCCGCATCGGCCTGTTGAAGAAAGTGGCGCGCGCCCCGGGCGAAGCGCTCGCGGATTTCTCGATCGTCAAGCTCTTGGCCGAGGCGTGGGGCGTCGGCGATCTCTTCCGCCGCTTCAGCGATCCGGAGGCGACGTTCCAGATCCTGAAGGAGCTCTCGCGCGGGCAGCCGTGCGACATCACCGGCATCGAGGACTACGCGATGCTCGACGACCGGCGCGGCATCCAGTGGCCGCTGCGTGAAGGCGAGCGCGTGGTCGCTCAAAGCCAGCGGCGGCTATTCGCCGACGGGAAGTTCTTCCACCCCGACGGCCGCGCCAAGCTCATCTTCGACGATCCGCGGCCGGTGCCCGAGGCGACGAGCACGGAGTTTCCGTTCGTGCTCCTCACGGGGCGCGGCTCCTCGAGCCAGTGGCACACGCAGACGCGCACGGCCAAGTCGCCCGTCCTCCGTCGCCTCTACCCGAGCGAGCCGTACGTCGAAGTGAGCCCCGACGACGCCGAGCGGCTCGCCATCGAGCCGGGGACCTGGGTGATCGTCGAGTCACGCCGCGGGATGATGCGAGCGCGCGCGCACCCGACACACGTCGTTCGTCCCGGTCAGGTGTTCGTGCCGATGCACTACGCGAAGGCGAATCAGCTCACCTTTCCCGCGTTCGATCCCCACTCCCGCCAACCCTCGTACAAGCACTGCGCGGTTCGCCTGCGGGCCATCGACGCTTCCGATCAGGCGACCTAGCGGGACTTAACGCGACAGCCCGGCCAGGCGACGGGCCGGGAGCTGGGCACGGACTCGGCACACTGGCATGCTGCGCGCCTATGCCTTCGATCGCCCCCCCGTCTTCGCCGCGGTCGTCCCCGCGGGGGCCGCGCATCGCCTTCCTCGCCGCGTACATGAACAACGCGTACGAGTGGGACGTGTGGCGCGGAGCGCGCGCTGCCGTGGAGGCGCGCGGTGGCACGGCGCTCGGCTTCGCGGGCGCGGGCGTCGATGACCCGAACCAGGAGCATCAGGCGCGCGCCGGCGTCTTCGACCTCATCCACCCGGCGAACGTCGACGGTATTCTGTGTCTCTCGAGCGTGGTTGGCCAGCACGCCGGTGTGGCGCGCACGGAGTCGTGGCTTGCCGCGAAGGCACTGCCCGTCGTCAGCATCGGCCCCGCCGAGCGGCTGCCGAGCGTCTCCGTCGACGACGCGTCCGGCATTACGCAGCTGATGGCGCATCTCATCGAGCACCACGACCATCATCGCATTGCTTTCATCAAGGGGACCGAAAGCAATCCGGAAGCGCAGCGCCGGCTCGCCGCGTACCACAAGTCGCTCGCCAATCACGGGATCCCGCACGATCCCCGGCTCGTCTTCGACGGTGACTTCACGGCGGCGAGCGGCGTCCGCGCGATGGTGGAGCTGTTCGATTCGCGCCAGGTGCCGGTGGGCGAGCTCGACGCGGTCGTCGCCTGCAATGACTACATGGCCTTCGGCGCCATCGACGAGCTCGTGAAACGGCGCCTTTCCGTGCCGGAGCAAGTCGCCGTCGTCGGCTTCGACGACATCATGCCGGCCCGCGTGCACAGCCCGCCGCTCACGACGGTGCGCCAGCCGCTCGAGGAGCTCGGCCGTAAGGGGGCGAACCGGCTCTTGGACCTTTTGGAGGGCAAGCCGGCCGACGGCGCCGTGCGGCTCCCGACGGAGCTCGTGCTCCGAAACTCGTGCGGCTGCGTGCCGACGAGCCGCTTCGTCTTGCCGCGCGAGGTCGTCGATACGGCGGAAGGTGACCTCCGGTTCCGCGAGGTGCTGCGCGCCGCGCTGGAGGCGGAGCTGCGCGGCGAGCCGGGCATGTTCGCCACGACGATCGAGCCATTCCTGCGCGAGATCGCCGCGAGCGGCACGACGGACATCGACGTGGGAAGGCGTTTTGCCGACGAGTTTTGCTCGCGCATGCGCCTCGCGCGCGGCGACATGGTCTTCGATCGGCTGGCACGCCTCGGCCACGTGTTGCACACGCGCATGTTCGGACCGCAGGCATACCTCTCGACCACGCTCGCCGAGTATCTGCCGACTTTCGAGATCGACGAATGCGTCGTGTCCGAGATTGTGGGCAAGCCGAAGAGCGGCTCACCTCTCGCTGCGCTGAAGCTCGCCTTCGGGTTCAACTCTTCCACCGTTCAGCCCCAGATGGTGACCTTCGAAGGCCGCGAGCTGGTTCCCCCTGATTTCTCCAACTTGCGCGGGCGTTCCGCCTTCGTGATGCCGCTCACGTGCGGCGCGCAACCGCTCGGTATGGCCGTGGTCCCGGCCGGCGCACACGAGGGGAGCTTCTACGAGACCTTGGCCGAGCTCTTCT
>DATMCL010000423.1:0-33405 GCA_035558375.1 Polyangiaceae bacterium | reverse complement strand
CCCCCGCCCGTCGCAGTGCCGCCGCGGGCGCCGTCGCCACCGCCCGTCCCGACGTTGTCGCCCGCCGCGGGATCTCCGCAGGCCACCGCGCCCCAGATCAGGAGAAACGTCGCTGAATGCTTCGGCTTTTGCATGGCGTGCGGATCGCGGCGCCCTCGTGAGCGCCGATCTGCAGGTTGAGTTGCGGTCCCCTTCCGCCGCCCGTCAGGAAAGCGAAGCGTCCCTACCAAGCCGTCAGCGGCTCTTGCTCACGCGTGGAGGCACGTTGCGCACTTGGCCTTGCAGCAAGTGCTCGACGTGCTCGCGAAGCTCCGCGGCGCCGAACGGCTTCGACAGACAGGGGCGCGGTACCGACTGCAGGAACTCCGTCAGTTGCGGAGTGAACGTGCCACCGGTCACGAATACGATGCGCTCCGCGAGCGCAGGCCTCGTCGCGAGCAGTTCCTGGTAGAGGTCCTGACCCGAACGCTCGGGCATCGCCACGTCGCAGAAGATCAGATCGAACGCCGGGTCGTCGGCGAGCTTCGCGAGTGCTTCCGCGGCGCTCGTCGCCGCGACGACCTCGTGCCCCGTAAGCACGCGGCGCATGGCCGTGCCGACCTGCGGCTCGTCGTCGATCACGAGGAGGCGACCGCGCAGGCGCGTGCCCTCAGAGCTTTTCGGGTACTCGCCGGATTTCGTGACGATTTGGTGGATGGGTAGCCGCACGCGGAAGCGGCTGCCGATGCCCGGCGTGCTCTCGACCTCGATGCTTCCGCCGGCCCCCGTGACGATGCCGTGGCAGATCGAGAGACCGAGACCGGTCCCCTTGCCGACCGGCTTGGTCGTGAAGAAGGGCTCGAAGATGCGCTTCTTCACGTCGGCGGCCATGCCGCTGCCGCTGTCCACGATGTCGACGAAAACGAACCCAGCGGAGTCCGTGCCGGTCGTCACTTCGACGACCTCTTCGCGCGCTCGCCCTTCCTCGATGGCCTGCGCGGCGTTCAAGAGCAGATTCACGAATACCTGGCCGAGCGGCGCTCCGCTCGCTCGCACCGGCGGCAGCTCGCCCAAATTCTTGATCAAGCGAGCACGCGCCGAGATCTCGAGCTCCGTGACGCGCAGCGCCCACTCGAGCGCCGCGCGCACGTCACCCGAATGGCTGGCCGCGTCCGGGCGCGAGAACGAGCGCAGATCCACGACGATGCCGCGGATCCGCTCCGCGCCGTCCTGGATCTCGAGCAGGGCTTCCGCCATCGCGTGCGTGCTCTCCTCCACCATGCTGAGCAACTGACCGGCGGATTCCCGGCGTTGCCGTACGGCGAGACGCAGCCGCTCGAGATCGCGATAGACGACCGACGCGTTGCCGAGCACGTAGGTGAGCGGATTGTTGATCTCGTGGGCCACGCCGGCGGCCAGTGTTCCGAGCGACGCCATCCGATCGCTCAAGGCGACACGCTCGCGCAAGCGGCGCGCTTCGCTCACGTCGCGAAAGACGATCACCGAGCCCAAGAGCTTGCCGCGGTCGTCGACGATCGGCGAGAAGCTGTCCTCGATGGGACGCTCGCCGTTCGCATTGACGAGCGCCGCACCCTCCTTGAGCTCGAAGGGCTTGCCCTTCGCGACTTCGGCGGGCGTCGGCAACGCGATGGGCTCGCGCGTGCGCTCGTCGATCGGGCGAAACACCTCCGGTAGGGAGCGACCGAGCAGGTTCTCCGTGCGCTCACCGAGCAGATCCTCCGCGACCGGGTTCGCGAACTTGACGTTGCCCTCGTGGTCGAGCGCCATCACGGCATCGCCGATCGCGCGCAGCGTCGTCGAGAACCAGTGCTCGCGCAGCTTGAGCTCGAGCTCCATCGCGTGCTTGTGGAGCGCTATCTCCACGGCGCTCTTGAGCTCCCCCGCGCGAAATGGCTTCAGAATGTAGCCGTGGGCCTCGGTGTGCTTGGCGCGCGCCACCGTCGCCTCGTCGGCGAATGCGGTGAGGAAGATGACGGGTACGTCGAAGCGCGAGCGCAGGAGCTGCGCCGTCTCGATACCGTCGAGCGGACCCTCGATGCGGATATCCATCAGCACGAGGTCCGGACGCCGCTTCTCGGCGTGCGCAATGCATTCCGAGGACGACGCGGCCGTTCCGACGACGTCGTAGCCCATGCGCGCAAGCGACTCCGCGAGGTCGCTTGCCACCACTCGCTCGTCTTCGACTACCAGAATTGCCGCCATCGCTCAGTGCCTCCGAACCTGTTTTCCTTCGCCCCTGTCAACCCTCTGCGCGGAACGCGACCTCGACCTTGGTGCCCGCTTCCGATGAAATCCGTAGCTCCGCCCCGAGCTGCTCGGCGAACGCCTTCACGAGGCGCCAGCCGAGCGAGCCGTTGGCGGAGCCGTCGTGCGCTTCCGGCAATCCGACGCCGTCGTCGCTCACGGCGAGCACGACGCGATCGGGCAGCTCGCGCCGGAGCGCGACACGGAGCGTGCCCGTGCGGCCCGCCGGGAAGGCGTGCTTCAGCGCATTGGTCATGAGCTCGTTCAGGATCAGTCCGCACGGAATGGCGCGGTCGACCGGGAGCTCGAGCTCCTCTTCGACGTCGACCTCCAGCCGGATCGCTCGATCCGAGGGGCCGATGCCGCGCAGAAGGTTCGCCGCCAGACCGCGGATGTTCCGCGACAGCGGCATGCGGGCGAGGTTTTCCGATTGGTACATGTACTCGTGGATGAGCGCGATGGTCTGGACGCGGCTCTGACATTCGCCGAGCGCAACCACCGAATCCGCATCCTCGAGGCGCCGCGCCTGCATGCTGAGCAAGCTCGAGATGAGCTGCAGGTCGTTCTTCACGCGGTGATGCACCTCGCGCAGCAGCACCTCGCGCTCGGCGGCGATCGCGGTTCGCTCGCGCACGCGATCCTCGAGCTCCACGGTCAGGCGACCGAGCGCGTCGCGGGCGAGGCGCTGCTCGGTGATATCCGTGCACGAGCCGATGAAGCCCGCGAAACGTCCGTCCAGCTCGAAGCGCGGCGCGCCCTGATCGAAAAGCCAACGGTAGGCGCCGTCGCGCCGCCTGAGGCGATACTCCATGCCGAAGGGGCGGCGCGCGACGAACGACTCGAGGTAGGTCGCCATGCAGCGCTGGAAATCTTCCGGGTGCACGCCGCCCGCCCAGCCGCTCCCCACCTCTTGCTCGAGCGTTCTACCCGTGAACTCGAGCCAGCGCTGGTTGAAGAAGTTGCAGAGGCCGTCCGTCCCCGCCATCCACAAGAGCACTGGGGCGTGATCGGCCATCACGCGAAAGCGCGTCTCGCTTTCCAACACGTCTTTCGGAGCGGCGCTGTCGGGTGCGGCGTCGGGGGTCATGCGGCTCCGTCCAGCTCGAGGCCGAGGTTTCGGAGGCGCCCCGCCGTCTGCGCGTCGAGCGCTTCGAGCACGGCCGGGTAGGGCTCGAGCCTGGGATCCCAAAGTGGCTCGAGCGCGGATAGGGCGTTCAGCATTCCGGGTCGATGGGTCCGGACCCACGCGCTGATGGTCTGGTCATTTGCATCGCCGACGGAACGCAGTGCGCGTACGAGATCGTCCGTAACGCTCGCGTGCCAGCGGCAGTCCTCGTGAAGTGAGAACAAAAGCCTGCAAAGCAGCGGATCTTGGCGCGCTTCCGCCAGGCGGCTCCCCCGCTCCACGAAGAAGGCATCGAACAAAGGTTTGACCACCAAATTCAGCCTAACGAGCGCTTCGCCAAAATCATAAGTGACTAGGAGCTCCTCGATGACTCGCCGCAAGGGCTGCCACTCCGGTGCGTCTTGCCACACTCGGCGCGCCCCTTCGCCGAAGCCCGGCCGAACCTTCCGCAACATGGCGACGCGCTGCGCGAGGCGTTGGACGCGCCGAATTTCGTCCGCTTGTTGGAACGCGAGCGCGATCACGACCTCGCTCACCGGCGCGAGGTGCGCGACGTACGCAGTCACCATCTGCAAGCCGTGACACGGATAGAGCAGCACCGGCAACCAGCGCTCGAGGCTCTCGACCCACTCCTCGCCGAGCCGCGCGTCGTACGCGGTCTCGTCCGCCGAACGCAACAGGCCGTCGACGAACGACTCCTTCTCGCGAGCGAGTGCGACGTAGCTCGTGTACGTCGTCTCGCGCGAATCGCGAAAGTGCTCGAGCCCCGCGAGCGCGAGCGCCGATCCCGTTTGATGGCGCGCGAACCATTCGCCGACGGGTGTCGCTACCTCGAACCCGCGCCCCGGGTAGTAGAGGAGCTTGGAGCTCTTGAGCTCGTAGGCGGAGGGCACGCGCCGCTTGCCTTCGAGGTGCCAAAACGTGCGCCGCGTGCTCATGCGCGCTCGAGCCTCCACTCCGCTGCTTCTTCGTCGAGCGAGAGTCGCCCTTGGAACGCCGGCATCACGAGCTCGAGCCCGCCGGGCCACTCGAGTCCGTGTCCGAGCTCCGCTTCGATCGCGCGACGCGTGACCACGCAGCGCCCAGGAACCGAGACGCGCAGGTACGCTCCGCGATCCTGCACGCGCGCTTCCGGATTCAGGTGCACGATCGCGGCGACGACGGCGCGCCCCGACTCGCTCGCCTCGAGCACCGGCCCCACGTCGGGAAGTGAGTCGCCTCGAGTTTCGCTCATCGGGCGCTCTCCACGTCGACAGCGATGTCCGCCCCGAGCAGGCACACCGGTAAGGCGCGCAGGGCCACGTTTTCCGGATTGATGCCGCGCCCGGTGCGCGCGTCGTATTGGTACTGGTGCACGGCGCAGGTGATCACGCCGTTCTCGAGCCTACCGGTGCTGAGCGGCACGCCGAGGTGCGCGCAGCGATCCTCGTACGCACACACCGCGTGCTCCGTGCGGACGAGGAGCACGCGGCGCCCGCCGACGACGAGCCCGCGCATTTCGCCCGTCCAGAGCTCCGCGTCGGGCAGCACGCGCGTGAACGTCATGCGTTCGCCTCCCGCACGAGCTCGACACGGTCGAGCGCGGTGAGCCCCGCGGCGGCGACGGTCAGCGTGGGTTCGAGCCGCGCGTGCCGGTGGCGCACGAAGACGTCGGCCGACGGCGCGATGCGCATCGTCGCCGCCTCCTGCAGCACCGCCGCGAGCTGCGCGACGGTGTCCGTCGTGCGGACGAGCACGAGGAGCCCCAGCGTGTCGCCCTGGACGAAGCCGTACAGTGGGACGAGCTCGTCGCGCGTCACTCCGCGGTCCCTCCCGGTGAGTTGACGAGGAACGGATAACGGCCGCCGCGCGCGTCCTTGCCCCAGGTCGCCTCGGTCAGGCCGAAGTAGTCGCGCACGAGCTCGATCAGGTTCGCGGGAGCCTCGCCCGCGAGGATGCGCTCGACGATCGTGAGATGCTTCGCGTAGCGCTCGGGCTCGCGCTCGAAGATCCAGGCGCAGGGGTCGCTGCAGAAGATGAAGCGACGACCGTCCCGCTCCACGACGCGTGCGCTGTTCTCGGCCGGCGTTCCGCCGCACAAAACCAGCTGGCAGAGCGAGCAAAACCCCACGGGAGTCACGCCGTGCGTGAACCACTCCACGCCCGGCCCGGACGCTTGCCAGCGCTCGCTGAGGCGGGTCCACACCGGGTCGAGCTCGGGCCACGACTCGGGGTACTTCTCGGCGAGCCAGGCGCGCTCCTCCGGCCCGGGTAGCACGAAGTCGAACCAGACGGTGGCGCGGTACGTGTACGCGCTCGCGTAGACGAGGTGGTGGTAGTAACCCGTGCTCTTCACGAACTCGGCCCAGTACCAAGGACGCGCGAGCCCGTACTCGTGGATCATCCGTTCGAATTGCTCGATGATCCACTCGTTGACGAATTCTCGAAACGACTGCTTCCGCTCCTTGAGCGGCGTGAGGTAGTCCATCGCGAAGCCCGTCACGACCGCGAAGAAGAGCCACGACCTCCAGAACCATTTGTCGACGAGGTACTGGGCGTACGCCTTGTCGTGCTCCACGAGCGTGCGCAGCACCGGGCCGCCGATCTGCGCGTGGCGCGCCTCGTCGGTCTGGATGCTCTGGACCATCTTCTCGAACATGCGGTCACCGACATCGTGGGCGACCGCCGAAAGGCCCACGAACTGCAGGTTCGTGAAGCCGGTTTCGAACACGAAATTGGTGGCGATCGCGAACTCGATGGGGTTCGCCCCGAGCAAGAGCTCGTCCACGAAATGGCGGGCGGCGACTGCGACCCACTCGTTCGTGTGGAAGAGGCGATGCGTCCAGTCGAACTGCGGGTCCCAACCCACGAGCTCGTGCAGGATCGCGAGGGGGATCTGCGTGTGGCGTAGCTCGTCGAGGGCGCCGAAGGCCGCCGTCGTGCGCCAGGCGCTGTCGCGGCCGAAGCGCGCCGCGCGTAGGTTACCGACGACGGCCGCGAACTCGGCGAGCGGCAGCGTGGCTCCGTGGAGCTTCAACGCGCTGAGCCAGCCGCGATCGTGGCGGCCGAAGTCGGCGACCTTGCCGACGGCGTCGCGCACGGCGGCGATCGCCCCCTCCTTCTCGTGCTGACCGGTGACGTACTCCGCGAACGTCGTGCGGTACGGCTCGTCCCACGCTTGCCACGCGGCATGCTCGAGCCAGGGGCGCCCGCTCATCGCCTCCGGAAACACGTCCTGCTCCTGGACGTAGGAGTAGGTCCAGTCGAGCTTCCTCGCGAGATCCAGCCACTCTTGGCGTTTGAGCAACGTCTCTGCCCTCTACGTTCGTTGTCGGCGTGCGCCCGTCCCGCTCGCCACCCTCGGTAGTGGATCCGGACCGAGCCGGCGAGCTTTTGACCGTAGCACCATTGTCATCGCCTCCAAAGGCTCTACGCTCTTCACCGTCGGCGCACCACGCACACTCGAGCAGACATGTACGTGCGGTAGGTGACGAACGTTTCTTTGTCCCACAGGCACACACATGGCGATCATCGATCACATCACGCTTTCGGTGAGCGACTACGCGCGCTCGAAAGCGTTCTACGAGAAGGCGCTCGCGCCGCTCGGTATCAAGGCGTTGATGGACTTCGGTCAGGCCTGCGGCTTCGGTCGCGAGAAGCCGGAGTTCTGGTTAGGAAGCGGCCCGGCAAGCTTCCAGAAACCGGAGCACCTGAAGGCGATCACGCCGACGCACGTGGCGTTCATCGCGAAAGACCGTCAAGAAGTTGACGCTTTCTATCAGGCGGCGCTCGCCGCGGGCGGGAAGGATTTCGGCGCGCCCGGCGTCCGCGCGCACTACCACCCGAACTATTACGGCGCATTCGTGCTCGACCCCGACGGCCACGACATCGAGGCCGTTTTCCACGGTCACTGAAGGCCTCCGCGAGGCCGATTATACGGAGGCCTGCGGCGCGCGGTCGGCGAGCGTCGGCAGGCGAATGCCGCGCGTCTCCGGCAGGGTCCAGACCCAGGTGGCGGTGAGAAGCGCCAGCACGAGCGGCACGCTGAGCCCGCCGGCGAGCCCTGCGCGCTCGACGGCCCAGGCGACGAGCACGGGCGCGCCGAGCTGCGCCGTCCGCGCGAGGTTGTAGGTCGAGCCCATGGCAAGGCCGCGAAGCTCCGTCGGGAAGAGCTCGGCGAGCAGCGCTCCGAACCCCGCCGTGCAACCGGAGCCGATGCCGAGCATCAGCATGGCGCTCCAGAAGAGGATGGGCGTCGCCGCGAGCCGCTCCCACGCGAAGGCGAGGGGTGCGAGCGCGGCCGCCGTGAGCAGGGAGAAGCACGCGAATGCGATGCGGCGCCCGAACCGATCGGCGAAGCGCCCGAACATCAGCATGCCGCTGAACTGGCCGACCTGCGCCGTAATGACCCAGGTAAGGCTCTTCCCGGTCGACTGGTGCATGTGTGTGAGCAAAAACGTCGGCAGCCACGTGTAGCAGCTCCAATACGTGCCGAGTTTGAACACCCCGAGCAGCCAGCCGCGGGCCAGGCGGGAGGGCAGCCCTGGGGTGAGCAGCTTGCCGAAGCTCGCCGGCTCCACCGTGGGCTCGCTCGGCAAGTGCAGCGAGCGCCGCGCGAAGAACGCGAGCATCGCCGTGGCGCTCGATCCGACGAGCACGGCTCGCCACCCGACGATCGGGACGATCACGAAGCCCGCGATGGCCGCGAGCGCGACCCCGACCGGCTCACCCGCCTGGAGCAACGCCGATGCTCGTCCGCGGCGCTCCGACGCGACGGCCTCGGCGAGCATGCCGTGCCCGATCGCCCATTCGCCGCCCACGCCGAGGCCGACGAGCGCGCGGCCCGCGATGAATACGCCGATAGTCGGGGCGAGGCCGCACACGAGCGAGCCAAGCGAGTAGACGGCGATCGTGAGCGCGAGGATCGAGCGCTTACCGAAGCGGTCGGCGAGGCGTCCGCCGATGATGCCGCCGAGCCCGGAGGTGCTGAGCGCCACGCCGAGCAGCCACGGCTCGAGGTGATGCGACAGTCCGAGATCGCGCGAGACGCGATCCTTGATGAAGCCGAACAGCACGAGGTCGTAGAAGTCGAACGCCCACCCGAGGAACGCGAACGCGAACAGGCGCGTCGGAAACGGGCGTGCTGGCTCCGCGGTGCCGTCGCTCACCGGGGCATCTTAGAGCATGAAGCGCGGCTAGATCGAACGGGTGAGCTCGCAGGCGTCTTGGCCGCGCGGATAGAAGCGGGGCATCCGCCGGACGATGCGGAAGCCCCCCTTCAGAAACAGGGCGAGCGCCTCGACGTTGGCTTGTGCCGTACAGAGCCGGAGCTGGCGCGCGCCGGCTTCACGCGCGAGGCGGATCGCAGCGGCGAGCAGCTCTTGCCCCACGCCCCGAGCGCGCTCGGCGGGAGCCACGGCGATGGCCTGAATCGATGCCAGGTGGCCGCCGTGATCCTCGACGACGACGAAGCCGACCGGTCTATGCTCGCGCGTGGCAACGAGCGTCGTGGTGCCCGGCTCGCGCACCATGCGCTGCGTGGTGCCCTCCGCGTTCCGCGAGAAGGGAGCGAACGCCTCGTGCGCGAGCGCGGCGACGAAGCGCTCGTCCTCCGGTGCGAAGCGCCGAATCCCGACCTCGTGTGAAAGGACGGCACTCATGGGAGAGAAGCATAGCGCAACGCGCGGTGGCTCGCGTCACCCCGGGGCGCTACGCTTGAGGTGCTTTCTCGCTTCTCGGAGCCCTTCTTGAAACACCCTCTCACCCTGATCTTCGTCCCTCTCCTCGGCTCGCTCCTGTTCGCTCCCGGCTGCCAATCGGATCGGCCGCTCACGGCACTCCGCGACGGCCCGCGCGAATGCGAGGAGCTCGAGCTCAACTGCAAGGCCCCGGCCGCTGCGCTCGGCGAGCCCTACCAACATTGCTACGAGACCGGCAAAGCCAAGGTCGCGAACGCCTGCATCAACTACTACTACGACTGCATCGACCAATGCCGCGACGCCTCGGAAAATCTCGGCGCCGGCGGCCAAGGCGGCGCGAGCGGAGCCGGAACGAGCGGCGAAGGCGGAGTGGGCGGAGCGTAGAAACCGCACGTCGCGTAAAGGACGCTCCGTGCGCCCCGTCCAAGCGGTATCCGTCTTTACAGCGCTCCGCGGCGCGAAGCGCCGCCGGCACACCCCCGGAGTCTTGGAAGAACAGATCGACGCGACGCAGAAACCAGGCGCCCCAAGAATACCGGCGGGGCCGGCGCTTGGGCCCTATCAGCGAAGCCAGTGACGCGGGGGTTGGCTGAGCAATCTTCAAGAAAATTAAGGAATCTCAGCCCCACATCCCTGCCAGTACTCCACGAAACTCAAAATACTCCGGTACATCACGTCATCCGTACCGCTGAACTTCGCGCCGCCGCCGTGGAGCACGCCTCCCTCGCTCACTTCGAGCGGCTTTCGGAGCAGTAGGCTTTGCGTCGGGTCCGCGGCGTCGATCAGGCCCGACGTGACGACGTTGTGGAACGTCTGGAGCGAGCCGGCGTTGCAGTTGTTCTCGACGTTGATGAACTGCGGGGCGATGGGACCGTCGGGGCCGTTGGAGCTCGAGAAGTGGCAAGGGGCGCAGCGGTCGCGCCAGACGTAAACCGTGTCGCGAAACTCTGTTTCGATGGTCGGTGGATCACACGCGGTGCCTTCGGGAACCAAGAACGCCACGTGCTCGGCGTCCGCCGCTGACCCGCAGTCCTGCTTGCCGGAGGCGGCGGGGCAGGCGACGCCCAAGCACGCCTCGCCCCCGCAACGCGCGATCTGCTCCACGAATTCTTTGAAGGCGTCGTACTCCTGATCGATGACCTCTTGCGTGATGAGTGCGCTGTCCGGGTGAGCGCGCTCGATCCAGCCGAGGACGGCGCTCTGATCCGGGTCGGCGAGATCCACGAGCCCGAGATCCAGCAGGCATGCACGCGTCTCGCACATGTCGTCCCGCACGAAGAGCGAGAGATCGATGCCCGACAGGTGGCACTGGTTGCACGTCTTCGGGCGATCGGTCGCGAGGAGCGGAGCGATCTTGCGCTGGTAGAGGCCGCCCGCTTGCGACAGACACTGTGCGGAGGCTTCGCGCTCGGGGTCGGCTGGATCGCCGCCGTCCGAAGCGCAGCTCGCCGCGGTTAGCCCGATGGTCACGGACAGAATTAGAGCGGCCGTGGCGGGCTTGATCACGGCGCGGAGCCGAGCCGAGCGACCACGGCCCGATGCGGCTCGCTGTCGAGGCTCGAGAGATCCGACGCCGCCGCGGGCGGACGCGCGAAACGCCGCGTGAAGCGAGCGACGCGCTCGACCGCAAGCTTCAATGTTTCTTCACTCACGCGTCCTCCGTGCACTGCACGAACGATGGCATCGATGGCGCGATGTGCAAGAGCCGCCGTGTGGCACACGAGAAAGACGTCGACGCCCGCCGCGAGGCCGCGCTCCGCCACTTCTTCGATCGCGAAATGATCGGCGATGGCCTTCATCTCGAGATCGTCGGTGACGATCACGCCGCCGTAGCCGAGGTGCTGCCGCAAGAGGCCGAGCACGGGGGCGCTCATGCTCGCGGGGTACTCTGCGTCGAGCGCTTCGAACACGATGTGCGCCGCCATGATCGACGGCACGCCGGCCGCCGCCGCTGCCCGAAAGGGCAAAAGCTCGAGGGCTTCGAGGCGCTCGAGCGCGTGGGGTAGCCGCGGCAGCGCTAGGTGCGAATCCTGGCGCGTGTCGCCGTGCCCGGGAAAATGCTTGGCGCAGGCCGCAACGCCGCTGTCGCCGAGCCCCGCTGCGAACGCGACGCCGAGCTCCGCGACGCGCGCAGGCTCGGCGCCGAGCGAGCGAGCACCGATCACGGGATTTTCCGGGTTCGTATCCACGTCGAGCACGGGCGCGAAGTCCCAATCGATGCCGACGGCAGCGAGCTCGCGTCCGACGACGCGTCCGAGCTCGCGGGCGAGCGCCGCATCGCCGTGCGTTCCGAGCGCTCGGAGCGGGGGCAGGCGCGTGAAGCCGTTCCGGAGCCGCGCGACGCTGCCGCCTTCCTGGTCGACGGCGACGAGCAATGGACGCTCGGCGCGGCGTTTGAGGCTCCGCGTGAGCTCGAGCACCTCCGCGGGCGTGCCGACGTTGCGCGAGAACAAGACGACCCCGCCGACGCCCCGCTCGAGGAGTCCCTCGAGGTCGCGATCGAGCGCGGGTCCGGCGAAGCCCACGGTGAACAGGCTTGCCGCTGCCGCCGCGAGATCGCTCACGCGGCTACTCTAGCGCGCGGCTCAGGACTTGCTGCCGTTCTTGGCGGGCGGGCGGCTGCTCGCGAAGACCTGGCGCTTGTTGCGTACGGTGCTCTCACCCTCGGGGTGAAAATCCATGGGCACGCCTTCCGGAGCCTGGAAGCCGCCCGGATCGGTGCGTTCGCCCGGGCCCTTCTTGGGCGGTCGCCAGGTGGGACTCGCCGAGTCCGCATCCTCCTCGCCCGTTTCGGGCGGCGTCGGTGCTGCGGCGGGAGCACGGCTCGACAAGCGCACGCGCGGGCGTGGTGCTGCGATGAACACACGGCTGTTCGCGGTCGGCGTCTGCGTGCGATCACGCGTGCTGAGAAGCTGGCGTGCGAGCGCTTCGGGCAGCGCGCGTCCGGAGGACATCACCGCGTCGATCACCATGCGGCGCTCCTTGCTGATGCGCTTGCGCACGATCTCTGCGACGTCGCTCTCCATCACGACCTCGGACTCGGCCATCAGCCACTGCTCGAGTGCCACGCGCAGCTCGTCCGCGGTCTGGAAACGCTGAGCGGGGTCGGACGCCAGCGCGCGGAGCACGATGGCTTCGAGGCCCGGCGGGTAGTTGCTGCGGATCTCGGTCGGGCGCAGGTACTTGCCCTGCACGATCTTGCCGAGCGCGCTCGCGCCGCCGCCGAAGGGCCGCAGGCCGAGGGTCGCGATGTAGAGCACGCAGCCCATCGCGTACACGTCGGCGCGCCGATCGACGCCGCGCCCGAGGATCTGTTCCGGCGGGATGTACGCGAACTTGCCTTTGATCTCGCCCGTGCGCGTGCGCGAGTGAAGCTGGTAGCGCGCTTTCGCGATACCGAAGTCGCTCACCTTCACGTGACCGGTCGTCGAGATCAGGATGTTGGGCGGCGAGACGTCGCGGTGCACGATGCCGAGCGGCTCGCCGTCGGCGCCGAGCGCTTCGTGCGCGGCGTGCAAGCCCGCGCAACCCTCGGCGACGATGCGCGCCGCGATCGGATCGGGCAGCGGTTGCAGCGTGCCGCCTTGCTGGAGCAGGCCGCTCAGCGACTCGCCGGCGATCCACTCGAGGACCATGAAGATCAGATCGCCGTCGCGTCCGAGCTCGAGCGTCTCGCAGACGTTCGGGTGACGAATCGCGGACGCGACCATCGCCTCGTCCACGAACATGCGCTCGTACTCGGAGTCCGCGGCGTAGTCGGGCAGCACGAGCTTGATCGCGACCGTGCGCGCGAGCCCCGCCGTTTCTGGACGCGCGGCCCAGACCTGCGCCATACCGCCCGCGCCGATCGGCACGAGCAGCTTGTAGCGGCCGACGATGCGCCCCGGAGCCATCGGGCTCGACTGAGGCGGAGGCGTCACCGAACCACGCGCTCCTGGCAGCGGCGCGCGCGATGGCTTCTTCGGAGCGTGCGCGGCGGGCGCCTGCGCGGCACCGACCGTGACTTTCGGCGGGCGCGTCGTCATCGGTCCCGGCGGCTGCGATTTACGCGCACCTGGCGGCGGCTGCGACTTGCGCGAGCCCGGTGACGTTGTACGAGAAGCAGGCATTGATGAAGCGTGCACGCCTCGTCCCGACGGCTCTTCCTGCCGCGGGTTTGGAGGGGGCGGGGTGACGCTCGCGCCTCGCTTACCCATGGTACGTTTCACGATACCTCATCCGCCGGTTCTCTCAACGACCGCCGCCCCGAGCCGGTACTTTTTCTCCCACCATGTGGGCGTACAAGAACGCATCGATAACCGTGAATCCCCTCTAATTCGGCGACGGCCGATGGAGGACGATGTAGGCTTCCTACGCGCCAAGCTCTGCTCTCAGCCACACCCATGAAGGTCGAAGTTGCAACGATGCCGCCACCACCTCGGGTGGCGTACGAAGTGATGATCTACGTCCGGCAGGAGACGCGCACCGTCGAGCTCGTGCCGAACAGCGTTGCGGGAGTGGGCCGCGGCGCCGACAACGTCATCCGAGTCGAGGATCCCTCCGTGTCGCGTCACCACGCGGCCCTGCACGTCGGCGACGAGGTGCAGGTCGAGGATCTTGGCAGTGCCAACGGAACGATGCTCGTTCGCAGCGCCCATGGCGCCGTCGAGGAAGAGACGACCGGCGGCTCGAGCCACCCCATCGCCCAGGGCGAGCGGATCACGCTCGAAGTCGGGGACGTACTGCGCGTCGGTCAAGTGGTTTTGGTGCTCCAGCGCAAGGGCCGGACGAGCATGCCGCCGGCCGCTCCGGGCCTAACCCCCGGCCAGCCGGTCTTGGTCGATCCGGAGATGCGCCGCGCGTACGAGCTATTGAAGCGCGCCGCCGCGACCGAGATCTCGGTGCTTCTGCTGGGCGAGACGGGGGCCGGCAAAGAAGTGATGGCCGAGACCGTGCACCGCTGGTCGCTTCGCAGTGACGGTCCGTTCCTCAAGCTCAATTGCGCGGCTCTCACCGACACGCTGCTCGAGAGCGAGCTCTTCGGTCACGAGCGCGGCGCGTTCACGGGTGCCCACGCGGCCAAGGAAGGCCTCCTCGAGTCCACCGACGGCGGCACGGTGTTCCTCGACGAGATCGGGGAAATCTCGGCAGGCCTTCAAGCGAAGCTCCTCCGCGTGCTCGAAGAGCGCGCCGTGATCCGCGTCGGCTCGACCAAGCCACGCCGCATCAATGTCCGCTTCGTCACGGCCACGAACCGCGATCTCGCCGCGCGTGTCCAAGGCGGCCACTTCCGCAGCGACCTCTACTACCGCATCAGCGGCCTCGTCATTCGCATCCCCCCGCTCCGGCAGCGCCCCTCCGAAATCGAGCCGCTCGCCCGTCACTTCCTGCGCGAGTTCAGCATGCGCGCCGGCCAACCGATACCCACGCTTTCGGCGAGCGCCCTCGGCAAGCTCCTCGCCCACGACTGGCCGGGCAACGTGCGCGAGCTCCGCAACGTGATGGAACGCGCGACGCTCCTCGTCACCGGTCACAACCTCGAGGCCGAGCACGTGATGATCGAAAATCATCAGGCCGACTCGACCGACCTCTTCGACGCCGAATTCGAGGCCGAGACCGCGGTCATGACCTCCCCCTTTCTCGAAGCCTCGAGCCCCGAGGACGAGAAGGCCCGCATCCTCAAAGCCCTCGAAGCCTGTGGCGGCAACCAAACCCGCGCCGCCAAGATGCTCGGGATCGCGCGCCGAACGCTGATCAACCGCATCGAGCAGTTCAATCTGCCGCGGCCCAAAAAAGGCTGAGAAGACGGGTCGGGTCATGCGCGAGCGCGCATGCCGATGACGAAGCGCGTGACCCGTGAGGTGTACGCGGGGCGTGGGGCGCTTCGCGGCGCAGGATGCGGCGCGCGAGCGCTTACTGGGAGCCGAAGGGGTTTTCGGCGTCGAGGATGCGCGGTTTTTTGCGGGGTGGGGTCGAGACGTCGCCGGGGTGGACGGTGGAAGCGGCCGGGACGGGGGTCGTGACGGTCGTGGGGACCGGCTGCTTCACGATGGTCGGGCGGCGGCCGACCGGGTTGCGCGCAGTCGTGGGGGTTCCGCTGTTACTCGCGACGGGCTCGACGCTCGCGGGAGGGGCCGTGGCGGCGTCGGCGGAGGCCGCGGGATTGCCGGTGGTTGCGCCGCCGATGACCGGGGAGGTGGCGGCGGGCGTCGCGGTGGGAACCGGGGGCTTTTCGGCGACGGGGTCGGCTGACTTGGCGGGGGGCGCGTGGTTCGTGAGCTTGCCGAACGCGAGGAAGCCGAGGAGCGCGGCGGCGGCGAGGCCGGCGAGGACGAAGAGCGTGTTGCGTCGCTCGGGACGCAGGCGCTTTTCCGTGATGTCGGTGAGCGCGGCGCCGCCGAGAGTGCGGCCGCCTTGTGGCGTCGCGGAGGGGCCCACGACGGTGACGGGCTCGTCGTCGGGTGGCGGCAGGGAGTCGGCGACACCCGTCTCGATGGCGGTGATGGCGTTGTCGATCTTTTGCCGGATGCCGTCGATGTGGTCGCCGAGGGCGCCCTTGAGCGTCAGCGCCACGTCGGTATCGGCCACGCCGGCCTTTTCCGTGATGAGCCAGCGCTCGAGCGCGCGCCCGAATTCGGCGGCGGACGGGTAACGGTCCTCGCGATCGCGCGCCATCGCCTTGAGCACGATCGCTTCGAGCTCGGGTGGGTAATCGCCGGCGCCGGCGCGGGCGCTCGGCGGGATGATGGGTTGCTCGAGCAGCTGGTAGAGGGTCGAGAGCGCGTCGCCGCCGTGGAACGGGCGCTCGCCCGCGGTCGCTTCGTACAGCATGCAGCCGACGGCGAACACGTCGACGCGGCGGTCGATGTCGCGCGTCGTCACCTGCTCGGGTGCCATGTACGCGATCTTGCCCTTCACCTCGCCGGTTTGCGTCGGCGCGTGCAGTTGGCCGCGCGCCTTGGCGACACCGAAGTCGGTGATGCGAACCTGACCGTTGGCGGCGATGAGAACGTTCTGCGGCGAGACGTCGCGATGCACGACGCCGAGGGGCTCGCCATCCTCACCGACGAGGTCGTGGGCCGCCTGCAACCCGGAGCACACGCGCGCCATGATGCGAGCGGCCAGGTGGTTGTCGAGCTTCTTGCCGGGGATCGCGTCGAGCAGCTCGCGGAGTGATGCCCCGTCCGAGTAGTCCATCACCAGGTAGTCGATGCCGCGCTCTTTCTCGACGACGTGGATGGTGCAGACGTTCGGGTGCGTGAGCAGCGAGGCGATGCGCGCCTCGTCGAACAGCGTCCGGAAGAACTCGTGGCTCGCGTTGTCCTCGGCGAGCGCGGTCTTGACGGCGACGAGGCGCCACTTGCCGGTGCCGGGAATGATGCGCGTCTCACGCGCAACCCAGACGCGACCCATGCCACCCACCCCGATGGGGGCAAGCAGCTGGTAGGAGCCCAGCATGTCGCCGCTCCGAAGGGACGCGCCCGAACTCGCCAAGCTTTGATTACGATAGCCGACCGCGCCCCCCCAGGCCAAGGCATCCTGCGTCCGAGGCCCCAGCATCCGCAGTCCGAGCTTTCTCCATACCCGCCTACACGCTCCGGGCGCCCCGGCCCCGCCGCCGGGCTTGATGCCCGCCCGTCGCTGGTCGAAAGGGGTTCCGATGGGCCTTGAAAAGGGCGCGCCGCGGGGGGAAGCGAATCTTCTCGCCCTCGGGTGGCTCTCGCTCGTTGCCGCCGTGGCCGTCCTCACTCTCGTGAGTTGCCGGGGCGAGTCCCCTCGTCGCGACGGCAGCCGAGCGGCCGCGCCGAGCGCGCCGCCGCCGAAGACCGACGACGCCGTCATCGATGCGGCGCTCACGACGCTACGGCACGAGGAGACGGCCCTCCGCGCTCGCACCGATTTCGCGACGCTCCCGCCGTCGAGTCGCTCGCTCGGAGCCAATCCCTACGCGCTCGCCGCGCTCCCGGGCTCGGGGGGATTCGTCGGGATCCTGCGCGGTGATTCGCGTCTCGTCCTGCTCGACGCGGAGCTCTCCGAGCGGAGCGCACTCCCCACGGCGCCGTCACCCAGTGCCCTTGCCGTCGACGCGCGAGGCAACGCTTTCGTCACGAGCCCCCTTTCGCCAGCCGTCGAGCGCTTTCGCGTGCAGGCGGGGCGACTCGAGCGCGGCGGTGAGCTCGCCGTGCCCGGCGCCGTTGCGCTCGGCGCGGTGGTCGCCGATGAGCGGAGCCTCATCGTTTTGGATTTTGGAGGCGACCAGCTGTTCGCGTGGTCGGCGGCAGAGTCCACAGCCGTTCCACCCCACGGCCCGGGTCCGGAGCGCAGAGCGTCGTGTCGCGGTCCGATCCGCAGCGCGCTCTCCGCACGTTATTTCGTCGTGGATTGCCTCTTCGACCACAGCCTCGTCGTGTACTCGCGCGGTGACGACGGCGCGCCCGACCGCGTCGTCGGCCGCGCGACGCACGACGGGCCGCTCTGGTCCGTCGCGCTGCTCGAGCTCGGCGACGAGCTGTTCGTCGCAGCGGGCGGTGTGGAGGATCATCCCCTCGTGCGCCAGGGCCGAGTCTTCGGCTACGTGGACTCGTTCGTCTTCCTGTACTCGCTCTCCATTTCGAGAGCCGCGCCCATGGACGGCGGCGGGCCTTTCGGACTCACGAGGCGCGAGGCGACGAACGTGTCCGAGCTCGGCGTAATCACACCGAAGGCGCTCGCGCTCGAGGCTCGAGATTCCGTCCCCGTGACGCTCGCCCTCGGCTACGGCAGCGATAGCGCCGTCGAGCTCGCGCCCGGCCGTGCCCCCGCCGTACGACCCTCCGTTCCCGGCTGCTCGGCGCTCTCGAGCGCAGCGGGACGACACGTGTGCGCGAGCCCGCTCTTCGACGCGTGGGTCGAGCTCGACGGTGCGCCGCGCTTCCACCCCGCACGCGCGGCGCGCCCCGACGATCCGGCGCCGAGCGAGCGCCTCGGCGAAGCGCTCTTCTTCACGGGGCTGATGGCTCCCGATGCGTCGAGCCGCGGGCGCCTCAGTCGCTTCACCTGCGAGACGTGCCATT
This sequence comes from Polyangiaceae bacterium, assembly GCA_035558375.1. GTDB lineage: Bacteria > Myxococcota_A > Polyangia > Polyangiales > Polyangiaceae > PMG-095. The sequence continues at coordinate 15,325 of DATMCL010000423.1, read as the reverse complement.
TCGAGGGCGGCACGGATGGCCGGGTCCACAACAGCGGTCGCGACGACATCCGCGTCACCACGCGCCCCCTCTTCGGCTTGTTCAACGACGCACCCCACTTCTCGCGCGCGCACGATCGCGACCTCACGAGCGTTTGCCACAACGAGTTCGCCGTCGCGAACCGCGGCAACCCCGTCGATCCGTGGTTCACCCTCGACCCCGCGCGCTTCTCCTGGCTCGCCGCGTTGGGCATCGGCGCTGAGAAGCTCTCGCCGCTCGACCTCCGACGCTCGCTGCTCGCTTTCCTTGCGCGCTTCTCGCACGAAGAGAGCCCCGCCGTCGCCGCGCACCCCGAGCCACGGCGCTTCACCCCCGGCGAGCGGCGCGGTGCCGGCGCGTTTCGCGAGCGCTGCCTGCGCTGCCACGCCGCCCGACTCGTCGCGAGCGAGCCCGCGAGCGAAGTCGCGTTCGAGCGCTGGGAATCGCTCACGCTCTCGAATGCGACGCCCATCGTCTGGGCGCGCGGCGATTACGAGAAGACCGGCGTCGTTCCTTACGTCGACGCACGCGGCACGCGGATCCCCTCGCTCCGGCGCCTCTACACCAAGCGTCCCTACCTCACGAACGGCAGCGCCCCGACGCTCGCGAGCGTGCTCGCGCTCGTGCGCTTCTCCGAGCGCGAGTTCTCCCACGCACCGAGCGACGCCGCCGGCCTCGCGCCGCTCGAAGCGCGTGAACGCGCGGACTTGCTCGAGTTCTTGCGCCTGCTCTGAGCCCGCACGCGTGGTGCTAAGCTGTACGATCTCGAATGCCGGGGTGCGCGCGGCTCTCCATGGTGTGGCTCCTCGTGGCGATCGGCTGCCACCAGGCTGACCTCGAGCACCAGGCGAGGTCCTGCACGTCCGATCGCGACTGCCCAGCCGAAGCGCCGCGCTGCGCCGGCGCCCTCGTGCCCGATCGCCCGGCTCTCGCGAACTGCAGCAGCACCTGCGACGCCGACACCGACTGCGAGTCCGACTACTACTGCGAGCCGACCGGTCGCTTCTCCTGCCGAATGTGCCTACCAGGCTGCAAGCTCGAGCCCTGCGCCTACGACGAAGTCTGCCGCGCCGACGGACGCTGCGCGATCACGGCATGCACGGACACCGGTGCGCCGCCCTGTCCTGCGGGTTGGCACTGCGATCCGAGCGCGCCACCGTCCGAGAACCAGGGCGCTCAGGCGAGCCCTTCCGACTCGCGCTACGTCACCCGCGGCTGCACGCGCACCCGCTGCGACGACGACGCCGACGGCATCGTCTGCATGGATCTCTGGCGCTGCGAGCCGGAGCAAACCGACTTTGCGACCGGCTGCGTGCCCCTACCGTGCGCGGATACGGGGCGCTGCTCCGATGACGCGACGTACACCTGCGCGCCCAACAACGACGGCCCGCGCACGCCAGGCACGGATCCCCACGGCTGCGTCTACAAGAACTGCGGGGAGGGCGTGCCCTGCGCCTCGTCGTCTCAGATCTGCGACGACGGTTCTTGCCGTCAGCGCACGTGCGCCGAGCTCACTTGTCAGGTCGGCACGCATTGCGAGCAGAGCGGGCCTGACTACGCCGTCTGCGTCTCGGATCCGCCGAGCGCCGCGGGTGCGGGCGGCTCGCTCGGCAGCGGCGCTGGCGGGGCTTCGGGTGCCGGAGGCTCGGTGACGGCCGGAGCGACGACCGGCGGCTCAGCGGGTACGGGTGGCTCCGGTCTCGTGCAGGTCGGGCACTGCGAGTAGGTGCGCGAGTGCGTCACGCCAGTGCGTTGCGCGTTCGGAATGGGCTAGCCGTCCTAGACGGCGCTCGGCGCTGCGTGCGTGCCGCCCACGATCGGATCCACCGCCGTGAGCACCGCCACCTGGATCTCGAGGCGGCGGTTCGCGCTGATGGGGGAGCCGTCGAGCTCGACGATGCTGAAGCGATCGAAAACGCGCGTTCCGGTCGTCTTCACCTTCGAGGAGACGATTTGCACGCGCTGTTGGAAGAGCGCCTGCGCGAGGGCGAGGAGTAGACCCGAGCGATCACCCGTTTCGACCTCGAGCGTCGCGAACGACCCGTCCACCCCTTCGATGAAGCGCACGACCGTTTCGGCCGCCGACGGCGTCGCCGTAGGGCGTCCGCTTGGCTCGTGGATGCGGGCGCGATCGAGCTTTCCCTCGAGCAGCCCAACGAGCGTCTGGCGCAGCGTCTCGATGTTAGCGTCGGTGACCGGCTCCTTGCGGAGCTCCGGCGGGTCGTGGCGGACCCAGAAGACGTCGAGCGCTTCGTCCTGCGTGCCGGGGACGCGGCGCGTGTACGCTTCGGCCTCGATCACGTCGAGGCGGCTCAGCACGAGCGCGGCGCTGATGCTCGCGAGCAAGCCGGGCCGATCCTCGGCGACGACGCACAGGGCCGTGCCCGGTCGGCTCGAGGGAAAGAGCCCGATGTTCACGATCGCATCGCCGCGCGAGGTAGCGATCGCTGCATGAGCGGAAGTCGCGCGCCCGTCGAAATTCTTGCGGTAGCTCTCCGGCAACGACGCCGCGAACTCCGCTGGGGGTGGAGGAGCCGAATCAAGTCTCACGCTTCGCCTCGCCCAATTCGCCTCGAACATTCTTGCAGTTTCATGGTGGCAGACGCGTATTTCGGCAGCATGTCGAAACAGTAACCAGCAAAGAAGAAGCGAAAGACTCTGTCGAAATTGCGAGGCGCAGTCACTTCTTCTTGGGAATGCCTTTGACGACGGTCGGGGTCGTGCCCGGCGTGGTTCCCGGCACCGTGGTCGGCGGATTTCCCGGGGTCGTCGCGGGCGGCGGCGGTGCGGGTAACCCTGGGAACAGGGTCGGGAACGTGGTGGGTAGCACGGTGGGCAGCGTCGTGGGGATTCCTGACGGAATCGTGATGGGAGGGAAGGTGCTCGGCAGTGGGAGCGGAAACGTGCCTGCATCGCGCGTCTCGGGCTGAGGCGTGGTGACGGTCGGAACGCCCGGAGGTTGAGGCGTGCTGGTCGGAGTACCCGGATGCTCGACGTGAGTCGGCGGCGTGATCGGTGGGGCCGTTGGTGCGCTCGTCACGGTGGGAACGAGCGAGGTCGACGGACCTTCGGCGGTGAACGCGTTCGCCGGCGGCGTGACCGGTGTGTCGTCGAGGGGCGGCGGCGGAGGCAGCGGCGCATTCTGTCCACTCCACACGACGTAGCCCGCCGCACCGGCTCCACCCGCAATGAGCAATAGCGGCACGATGATCCACGCGATGCCACTGCTGCGCCGCACGGGGCGTGCCTCCGGCGCGCGCGGCACGACCAACGGCGGACCGACCGACGTCATCCCGGGTGCGCCGCCCGCGAGCACCTGTGCGAGGGCGGGCGCTTCGGCGGTCGACCCCTTGCCGAACGCATCGCGTTGCTCGGGCGGCAGCGTTTTCGGAGCGGCCGCAGCCGTCGGCTGCAGCGGTGCCTCGCGCGCGGCCAGGATCCCCGCCGGGCTCAGCTCGCCCGCGAAATGGGCGAGCGCCGCGCGGAGCTCGTGAGCGCTGCCGAGGCGTGCGTTGCGATCGGCCGCGATCGCGCGTTGGACGAGCTCGACGAGCCCCGGCGGCAGGCTCGGCTCGAGCCCACCGAGCGAGAGCACGTCGCCTGCCAGCACCTTACCGACGATCGCCTGCGCGTCGTCGCCGTCGGCTGGTCGCCGGCCGCTCAGCATCTCGAACAGGATCACCCCGAGCGCGTAGACGTCGGCGCGGCCGTCGACGTCGCTCGCGGCGTAAAGCTGCTCAGGCGGCATGTACTCGGGCGTGCCCATCACCATGCCGGCTCGCGTCAGCCCCTTTTGCCCTTCGTAGAGCTTGGCGATGCCGAAATCGATGAGCTTGAGCAGTGGCCCGCCGGTGCCGGGCGTGATGAACACGTTGTCCGGCTTCAAATCGCGATGCACGACGCCGATCGCATGCGCGGCCTCGAGCCCCGAAGCGACTTGCAGCGCGAAGTCGACCGCGATCGCGGGCAAGAGCTTCCGATCGCGATCCATCCGCTGCTGGAGCGACTCCCCGCTCAAAAGCTCCATCACGAGGTACGGCAGCCCGCCGGGACCCACGTCGACGTCGGTCACGTGCGCGACGTGGGGGCTCCGGATTGTGGCGGCGACGCGCGCCTCCTGCAGAAAGCGGTCGGCGAGGCCCGGCCGACCGGCGAGATCCTCGTGCAAGAACTTCAGCGCGACCTCGACGCGCAAGCCCTCGTGGCGCGCCTCGAAGACGCTGCCCATCCCGCCGTCGCCGATCAGGCGCACGATGCGGTACTTGCCGCCGATGAGATCGCCGGGTTCGGGCACGTTAGCGGGTCCTCTCGACCGAAGGGGTCATCCTCGCGCCTCGGCTTTCGGTTGCCACGGCACGTCCTCAACGCCCGCCTCGGCATTGGCGCGACGCGCGAGCACGAACAAAAGGTCGCTCAGGCGATTCAGGTAGTGCACGACCTCGTCGCGGACGCTGCCTTCGTGGCGGGCCGCGAGCACGCGCCGCTCGGCGCGCCGGCAGAGGGTCCGCGCGAGGTGAAGCGTCGCCGCGCCCGGCGTCCCACCGGGCAGGATAAACGTGCGAAGCGGCGCGAGGTTCGCCTCGGCCTCGTCGATGTGGCGCTCGAGGCGCGCCGTGTCCTCGGCGCTCACGAGCGCGAGGCGCAGCTTGTCATGCTGGCCCGGCGCGCAGCCGAGCTCGGCGCCGAGCGTGAACAGGTCGGTCTGGATCTCGGCGAGCAGCGCATCCAGGCGTCCCGGGCCGAGCGTCGCGCGAGCCACCCCGAGGCCGGCATTCAGCTCGTCGACCGAGCCGTACGCTTCGACCGCGGGGGCGTCCTTCGCGATCCGGCCGCCACCGAACAGTCCGGTAAGGCCGGAGTCGCCGGTGCGGGTGTAGATCTTCATGGCGGTTTCTCCCGCCGACATTGCCACGAGCCTGCGGGGCTTGCCCGCCTGGGCTCACGCCGAGAAAATCTGCTGAATCTCGCCTTCCATCGCGGCCGGGGCAACCTTGCGCGCGAGGGCGAGCTCCTGCACGAGAAGGCTCCTTGCCTGATCGAGCAGGCGGCGTTCTCCGAAGGACAGGTCCTTATCGAACTTCAGGCGGTACATGTCCCGAAGAACCTTGGCGATCTCCGAGGGGAGGCCGCTCTTCAGCATCTCCGTGTAGGCGCGGAAGCGACGGTTCCAGGGCTGCACGTCTACGGCAACCTCAGGCGCCTTGAGAATGTCGAGGATCTTTTGAGCCTCTTTCTTCTTCATGACGGGCCGCAGGCCCACCCGCTGCACGGCCTCCGTCGGGATCATCACCTTGAGTCCGGTGTCCCGGATCTTGATGACGTAACAGGCGGTCTTCTTGCCGCCAAAATCGCGGTCCTCCATCCGCTCCACCTCCCCGACGCCGTGCGACGGGTGGACGGCCATGTCGCCGACCTTGAAGGTGTAGTGGGGAGTAACCGGAGCATTTAAAGTCGATTCCATTCCGCCTCCTCGTGCCCCAGCCGTGCGCTGGCGCAGGGCGTTACTCGGCTGCGCCGCAACGGTGGATCCGTCTCGGACTGAGTTGGGCCGCCCCTGATCGAATGCCTGGGCCGAGTTAGCCTCCGTTCCGACCAGCGGGGTTCAGCACGGCGGGATTGGTATCACTTCAGTGAGTCAAAGGTCAATTGAACTGCGCAGGCGTAGGGGCGTCACAGTCGCCGGAAATCGCTAAGCTTTCGGGGGACGAGCGCGGAACTAGCGAGGCTGGCCGGCTGGCTCGACCGGTGAGCCAGCCGGCTCGACACGATGTTCACCAAACATTTCAGGTACATTCGCAATTGTTGCCGCTCGAAGCCCGGCCACGAGGGCGGCCGCGGGCACCTCACCGGACCATGTAAGGTGGTGTAGGTCTGCGACAATGCTCATCTTCTTGATTTGATTGAGCCCGAAGAGCTGGCCGGTCGAGCTGCCCTGGAGGTCGGTCCACGCCCGCTCGAGCTTCGACCGCTCGTCGCCCACCGGGAAGTCCCCGACGAGGGTCAGGGTGAGGTGGAGACTCTCGGGCGCGGCGGCTTCGACTGTGACATCGAGCGCTTGCGCGCTACCCAAGACGCCATACGCCGCGCGCGCCCAGTCGCCGGTGAAGGGGCCCGGGAAGTAAACCGCCGCAAGCGCGTCGCTCGGCGCTTCCGGCAAAACGGAGAGCGCCGCACCATGGAGCGCCGTCGGCGACTTGAGGCGACGCATCGCGTAAGCCTCGGCAACCCGAGCGAGTGACGGGTCGCCCGCAGCAAAAGCGAGCAAGCGGTCATGAACGCTAACGAGCGCGAGCGGCTCACCCGCCCGAGTGCCAAGTAGCCGGTATAGCTTCAGTTGCGGCTGCTTGACCTGGGCACCGTTGGTCAGTCGCTCCTGAAAGCGGGCGCGGGCGGTGCCTCCGTCGGGAGCGCCGAGCGCCACGACGTACAACGTCCCGAGATCATAGCCAGCAATCGCTCCCGCCTCGAGCTCGCGCAGGTCGATGCCGGTGAGCATCGTGAACGCGTCCAGCCGCTCGGTGTCGAGCACGGAGAGCGCGAGCGCCCGCAGCGCAGAATCCCTGAAAATACGCTGCGGTCGGGCTGTGCACAGCCACCTGAGGCCTGCAGCGGGCACATAGTCGAGCGGCGCGCGGGGCGCGGTGTCCGCGACGACGGGCGTTGGGGTTGCCGCAGGCTTTGCCGGTGGCGTGCCGCACGCGCTCGCGAGCAACGCGAGCATGGCGTATCTCCCGAATCGAGAGCGCTGGGCCGTCGACGCGCTAGTCGTCGTTGTCGCTGCCGCCGGTGATCGGGATGTGACGGCTGCCGTTCACGAGTTCCTTCAGCTCTTTGCCCACTTTGAAGAAGGGCAGGCGCTTCGCGGGAACGGGGACAGGCTGGCCGGTGCGCGGGTTGCGACCCGCGTAGGGTTTGTACGGGCGGACCGTGAAGCTTCCATACCCACGAATTTCAATGCCTTCCCCCTTCTGCAGCGCCTCTGTCATGGCCTCGAACACGCAGTTGACCACGAGCTCGGCGCGCGCTTTCGTGAGCTCCCCGCGGGCAGCGATAGCTTCGATGAGTTCGCTCTTGGTCATCCAGCCTCTGCTTCCCGGTTGGGCCCCTGTGACCCACGGCGAGTGAGTATGCTCAGACCTAACGTCTGAACTGTCAACGGTATTTCGCGTTGGTCGGGGTCAGCTCCACGTAGTCGACGAGGACGTCCGCGCGCGTCTGAAGAGCGACGCGGTTCGATGGCGCGAGCCTCACGGTACCGAGCTCGGTCCGCTCGCAGCCCGCCCCTCCGTGAGTCAGCTCAACGCTTCGCCCTCCGACGGCCACGCTGAGCCGTGCTCCTGGGTCGGCCATCCAGCCAAGGGTCACCGCGTAGTCGCCGCCTGAGGGGACGCCTAGCTCGAGGTCGACGGCGGCCGTTGGCGCCGGGCGGAGGTGCATGCCCCGGCCGGCCGAGAGGCAGGGCCGGAAGTCGGGGTGCGCCCAGCCGGCCGACACCGCGAGGGGCGGCCACTCGACCTCGGCCTCCCAGCGGTAGGGGGCAGCCGCCGGTAGGTAGGGCCGGATCCCGACGCGCCCGGTGTCGGGCGAGTAGTCGTAGCGGACGGTCGTGGGGGGTCGTCCGAGCCGCTCCCAAAGGAGGCGGTCGTGGGCGTCTCCGTAGCCACGGGCCACGATGAGGCCGCGCCGGGGGTCACGCTGGGCCGGATCGTGGCCGAGGTCGAAGCCGTGGTCGGTGGTCGTGAACACGAGGCCTTTGCCGAGGTGCGCGACCTCGCGGCGCTCGAACATGGGTCGCCCGCCCTCGCGCTCGGCGAGAGCGACATGCGAGTGAACGGTGCTGAGCGCAAAGCCGAAGAGGAGGCCCGCCGGCGCGAAGCGCTCGAGGCGCAGCACGACGAGCGCGAGGCCGAGTAGTGCGTGCTCGAGCGGCAGGGCATCGGCGAAGAAGCGAGCGCCGCCGCCGGGGTAGCTGCCCGGGTAGTAGAACGGGACGTACACAGCCATCACGCCCAGGATCGCGACCGCGACCCAGCGCACCCCGGCGCGCGCGCGCTCGCGCCACGCGACCCACGGAACGAGTAGCGCGGCGGGCGCCAAGTTCGCGACATCGAACGAGTGCCAGAGCGTGCGCTCGAGCGTGGTGCGGAGCGCAGCGAGCAGGCCGAAGCCATCCCGGAGGTGGCGTTTGACGAAGTCGCCGTGCTCGAAGCGGCACCCGACGCCCGCGCCGAACCCCCAACGGAAGCAGCCGGGCGGACCGTCGGCGAGCGCGTAGTAGGCGAGCTGAGTCGAGCGGAAGAACGAGCCGGTCGCGGCTTTTTGGTGCAGGCCGAGCAGCAAGAGCCCAGGCGTCAGCCAGCCGAGCAGGGTGAGCGCGAAGAGCACGCGCTCGTGAGGGCGGCTGCGTGCGACGACGAGCGCCGTGCCGAGCAGCACGGCGACCATGCCCGTCATCGGTCGCGTGGCCACGAGCCAGCCCGCGACGAGACCCGCGAGTGCAACGCGGACGAGGGCGGGCCGCGCGGCGAGGGCGAGCGTGAGCACGAGCAGGAGCGCGCTCAGGCCGTGCGACATGGTATCGGCCGTGTGATAGCGAAGCGTCGCGCAGAGCGCGGACAGGAGCGCTGCCGTGCGCGCAGCGTCCTCGCGCTGGAAGAGCTCCTTCGTCGCCAGGTAGGTAACCACGACGAGCAACGCGGCGAGGACCGGTCCCATCGCGAGCGGTGAGCCGAGCCGAAAGCCGGCCGCGAGCCAGAGCGGATAGCCGGGCGGGAAGATCACGGCGAGCCCGCCGGGACCGAGCAGCGTGAAACGCCCGCGGAAGGCCGCCGTGGGATCGCCGACGGGGAAGGCGAGGTGCCCCTCGGCCAGCGCGCGGGCTTCGAGGAAGTAGCTGGTCGCGTCGATGATGCGCGGCCCGCCGTGCAGGAAGTGCCTCACGTAGAGCGAGGAGAGGAGCGCGGCGAGCAGCGCGTAACGACCGACGACGAGCGCGCTCGAGCGCGGCGACACGGCGTCGGGCGCTCGCTTCGGCGCGAGGGCGACGACGAGCGCGACGATGCCGAGCACGAGCGCGATGGTGCCGGACGGATCGCGACTCGGGCCGAGCTCGACGAGCGGCATCACGGACCTTGGACGGCCCACACGTGATAGAGCACGCGCTCACCCGAGGGCCCGAGCTGCACGCGAATGCTCGAGCGCGAGACGGGCGGCACTTCGAGTGGCACTTCGAGCCAGCCGTCGGAGCGCGGCAGCGTGAGGTCGCCGACGCGCGTGCCGTCGACGTTCACGGGCACGACGCGGCTCGCGACCGGCGCGGCGCGGAACACGAGGGTCAGGCGCCGGCCCGGTTCGAGTCCGTCGAGCGTGAACCATTCGCGCGTTCCTTCCGGGCTGTTGCGTCCGGCGTCGAACAGGCCGCGCGTCGGAGCGCGTGGGTCGGGGAGGATCTTCATGGCGACGCGGCCGTCGAGCTTGGGCGAACGCTCGTAGTGCACGTGGGCTTCGCTCATCACGTCGGCCCAGTCGAACTCGGAGCGCACGGTCGCGCCCGCGGGGACGCGCAACGGCCGGTTGCTGCCCGTGAGGGAGTCCCAATTCGCTTTGTAAACGACGACGCTCGGCGCGCCGCAGATGACGTTGCCGCGCGCGGGGATCTCGAACAGGCGCGTGCCGAACCAGAGCGGAAGCTCGTCCCACCACGAGGGATAGAGGGCGAGCAGCTGGGGACGCTCGCGCGGCGCAAGGTGTTCGATGAGCTCGACGGCAGAACCGACGTGCGCGCGCGTGGCGCGAGCGAACGGCAGGTTCTTGTAACCGCCGAGTCCGATGATATCGAGGCTCGGTCCCTCGCTCAGGTAAGGGATGGCGCCTGCGTCGCCGAGCAGCACGGTCGACTCGTGCGCGGGGCTCTGGTGGAGCACGCGTCCGAGCGTCACGTGCTGGTCGTAGATGTTGCGGGCGCCGCGACCGAAGTACCAAGCCTGAAAGCGGAAGTTCGGCTCCGCTTGCCAGACGAACAACGGGAGCCCGACGGCCGTCAAAAGAGCGAGCGCGAGCACGCGTGGGTCGCGAGGCTTGCGTGCTGCGCGCGTGAGCACGACGCCCACGCCGAGCACCGCCGCCATGAGCATCCACGCGAGCGCCGGCATCGAGTAGCGCTCGTTCTGCCAGCGGACCTGGCCGTTGAAGGCGACGGTCATTGCCCACAGGATCGACGTGGCCCACAGGCACGCCGCGCGACGCCTCGTCTCTCGGAAGAAGAGCGCCGCGAGCGCGAGCAGCCAGACGAGCCAGCCGATCGCGGGTATCGACTCGAGATGCTCCTGCGTGAGACGGAGCGCCTGGTAGGTGAGGTAGAACCACCAGCGCTCGAGCTTCTCCCACCCCGTGAGAAACGGGTGATAGAGCTCGAGCTTGGCGATCGCGCCCGCCGCGGCAGCTTCCCCCGTCAAAATCAGGTTGGCGACCGCGCTGCCAATCACGACGAGCGCACCCGGCAGCGCCGAGAGCACGAGCACGGCGAGCGTGACGCGCGGGCCTCGCTGCCGCACCGCCCAGGCGCTCGTCGTCGCGATCAACGCCACGGTGGCCGCCGCTTCCGGTCGCGTCGCGGTCAGCAGCGCACCCCACCCCCCGAGCCCGAGCGCACGCCACACGATCTCGCTCGAGCGATCGCCGGGCGCGCTGCCGAGCACGCGGTCCCAGCTCAGGAAAGCGCCAACCCAGAGCGCCATGAAGAACGCGATCTCCATGCCGCTGAAGAGCGCCCAGCTGAGCGCGCCGACGCCCAGCACCGCGGGCGGGAGCAAGAAGGGCGTCCACGCCGGGAGCCGATCGAAGGCGCGGCGCAGGCCGAGCAGCAGTGCGAACACCGACACGCAGGCGACCACGGCCGCCCACAGCATGAGATCGAGGCTCTGGAAGCCGAGCGCGTAGCCTGCGGCGAGCACGAACGGGTACAACAAGCTCGTGCTGCCACTCGAGTAGCCGTTGCCCGCCACCCACTCGAAGGGGTGACCGCGGGCCGCCGAGCGCGCGAAATCGAAATGAATGAAAACGTCGTCGAGAGGCGCCGACCACGGGCCGAAACCGTGCGCTCCGTGGCGGTAGCTCTCCGGCATCGCCCAAGAGTCGGAATAGAGCGTCTGAAGGCGGGCCGACGCATAGAAACGTGCGGCCACGTGCAGCGTGGCCACCGCACAAGCGAGCACGTAGAGCGCCGGAGCGAGCCTTTCGAGCCGGCGCATGTATGGCCGGGCACGCTCGAGTTTCCGGAGAATTGCCGTCATTCGAGGACGCCTCCGCTTTATCACGGGGCCTTTGCGGAGCTTTCCTTGATCGGCGCAGCTTGCCCCGGGCCGGCGGAGGCGCTCTACTTGTCCGCCCCATTGGTGCCGGGAGCCGTTTTCTGAGATGCATTGGCTGGTCGAGGTCTCCCGCGTCGGTGACACCGTTGCTTCGGAGCGGTACTGCATCGACGCCAGGCGCTGGCAGTCCGCGCTGCAGGAGGCCCGGCGCATGCGCGGGGACGCCGGCGCGTTGCCGAAGCTCACCATCGAGCTGACGGACAGCGGCTACAGGGCCATCGATCCCCAATTGAAGGTCCGTTACGTCGTGAGCGAAGCGCCGCCCGGCATGCCGCTCACCGACGGCGCCCGCGCGCTGCTGAGCACGGCTCCTCCGCCGGCCGTCATCTCCGCTCCGCCCGCCGGCGCGTCGGGGATCCCGCCCGCCGCTCCACTTCCAGTGGAACCACCCGGGGCGAGCGCGCCGCCTGCGATGAGCAGTGCGCCTGCACCCATTCCAGTGGCGCCGCCCGTCGAGCCGACTGCGCTTCCGCGCGTGGACGTCGCGGCAACGCCTCCCCCCGATGCCACGACGGTGCCGACCAACGTGGTCGCGCCCGTCCCGCACACGCCGCCGCCTCCGCCACCGCTGCCGAGCACCCAAGTGATCCGCCAGCGCGAGGAGATGCCCACCACCGCGAATCCACTCGCGTATCGGGAGCTGGCGCTCGCCGTGAAGAGCGGGACCGCGCGCGCCGACGTCGAGGCGCTCTTGCGGGCAAAGCTCGAGGAACTGCGGGCGCAGCTCCCGGAGGAGACGCGGCGCTACGTCCAGCTCGCCGTATTCGACCACGTTTTCGTGAAGCGCCCCGTCCGCGCCCCGCTCGGCACCCTGCAATGGAAGGATTGGCGCGGTGAGCCGACGCTCTCCTTCCCAGGGTTCGGCGACGGCTCGGAAGCGCCGCCGCCGTCCTCCATCTCGACGTCGCGGATGCCGAGCTGGGCTCCCGGGATGATGACGAGCGTCGCCCCAGTCGGCGGCTCTCTGCCGCCCGCGCCGGTCGCCGTGGCATCGGCTCCGCCACCCGCGGCACCCGCACCGGCTCCCACCGAGCCGCCGCGCCCGTCGGTCATTCCGGCTCGCGTCGTCTCCGTCGGCCCGAGTGCGCCACCGCCCGCAGCGGCACCCGTCGTGTCCGAGCCCGCGGCGTCGCCGATCACGATGCCCGCTGCCGCGCCCGCGCCGCTCCCGGCGCCCGTGATCGCGTACGAAGAGGTCCCGCTCCCGCTCACCAACCAGCGCGTTCCGGACGACTTGCTCATCGCCGAAGCCGCACGCGTCGCGGAGGCCATCAGTGCCGCTGAGCCGGAGCGCCGCTCGGAGCCGTCGCCGCAGCGGCGTTCCGATCCCCCGTCGCAGCGGCGCTCCGATCCCCCGTCGCAACGCCGCTCGGATCCGAACGCGCGGCGCTCCGACCCGTATCTGGCGCGCCGGCGCGGCCCGGGCGAGGACCTGATCGGCGATCTCTTCGAGCGGATGCACGAGCTCGCGTTCATGCCCGACATCGTCTCGGGCGCCGACTTCGTGGTGCGCGTGCTCGGCGATCTCATCCCGTGCGAGGCGACGCTCGTGCACGTGTTCGATCTCGGGCGGCGCGAATTCGTCGTCGTCCGCGCGCGCGGCCCCCACGCCGCGCAGGCGCTCATGTTCCGCACGCCCGACACCGACCCGCTCGTGATCGAGGTGATGCGGCGTCCGAGCATGGCCGCCAACGGCAAGGCGCCGACGCATTCCGGCGCGTTCGGTCCGCTGGGGGTCGAGCCGCGCCAGGTGATGGTGCGCGGCGCGCGGCAAGGTGGCCGCTACCTCGGCCTGATCGAGCTCGGCAATCCGCAAGGCGGCAGCCCCTTCCACGAGGGCGAGGTGAACGCGCTCGAGTACGTCTGCGAGCAGTTCGCCGAGTTCGTCGCCAGCCGTCCCGTCGTCCTCGACGAAGACGTCGTGCGCGCCTAGCGCAAGCGAGCCGACGATGGCCGATCAGACGCGACGGGAGCGGCTGCTCACGTTCCTCCTCTTGCCGATCATCGTCGTCGCCGTGCTCGTGCTCACGGGCGTGATGTTCCGCTCGAGCTTCCAGCTCGAAAAGCTGCGCGAGCAGTCGGTCGTGGAAGCCACGCTCCTGCTCGCGAACGAGAAGGCCGACCGCCTCGACAAGAACATCATCGACCAGGACAACGCCGTCCGCTCCACCGTCGACGTGACGGACCGCGCCGGCTTCGGTTCGCGTTGGCTCGAAACCGCGGCCATCCAGACTCCGACCGTGCGCGCCGTCTTTCTGGTCGATCTGACGGCGCCGGGCCACGACGTCGTCGCGGTCGCGTCGCGCGCACCCGGTCCCGAGAACGAGCGTTTCCGGCGCCTGTGCGTCGAATTCATGCTCAGCGAGATGAAAATCGACGTGCCGCCGTACGACCAGCTCCGGCACCTGCACACCGCGTACCGCGGGCAGTCGTACCTCGTGAGCCACTGGCAGACGGAGCACCGCGGGCGCCGTTACCTGACGGTCGTCTGGCACGACGTGCCGCGCATCGTGCACGACCTGTTTCCGACGCTGTACACGGACCTCCAGCAGGGGCGCGTGAACGTGAGCGATCAGGACGGACGCATCGTGTTCGGACCGTCGCTCGCGCGGCGCGGCCCGGTGCTCGGCCGCCAGTTCGAAACGACGCTTTACAAGTGGACGGTCAACGTTTCGATGGCGTCCGGGGAGGAGCTCGCCGTCGCGGTGCAGCGCCGGCGCGTGCTCGAAATGGTGCTGGTCGGCCTCTCGAGCCTGGTCGTGATCTTCGGTCTGATCGTGATCGTGGTGGCCGCGGCGCAGGAGCGACGGCTCGCGAACCTGAAGAGCGACTTCGTCGCGAACGTGTCGCACGAGCTCAAGACGCCGCTCTCGCTCGTGCGCATGTTCAGCGAGCTCTTGCAGAGCGGTCGCGTCGAAAACGACGAGAAGCGCCGCCAGTACCTGCAAATCATCGTGGGCGAGAGCGATCGCCTCGCGTCCTTGATCGAGAACGTGCTCGACTTCGCGAAGGTGGAGCGCGGGCGCCAAGCGTACCACTTCGCCGAAGCGAGCCTCGGCGACGTCGTGACTCGCGCCGTCGACGTGTGCCGTTTGCGCGCCGAGCGCGAGGGCACGGAGCTCGAGCTCGAGCCGCCGCCCGCGCTCGGTAGCGCGCGCATCGATGAGCGCGCGCTGGAAATCGCCGTGATCAATCTGATCGACAACGCCATGAAGTACGCGCCGGGACACGTGTCCGTCTCGGTGCGGAGGGCGCCCGGCGCGCTCGAGATTCGTGTCGCCGATCGCGGCCCCGGTATCGCGCCCGAGGATCGCAAGCGCATCTTCGAGCGCTTCGTGCGCGGCAAGCCGACGGAGGGCAAGCAGGTGCGCGGCAGCGGCATCGGCCTCGCGCTCGTGAAGCACATCGCCGAAGCCCACGGCGGCAAGGCGTGGGTCGAGCCCGGCACGCCGAAGGGCAGCGTCTTCGTGCTCAGCGTCAAGAGCTGAGCGCCGGTGCGCGCGCCGTCACGCGTTCGGCGTCGGGGCCCCGGCATCCTCGCCGAGCTTCACTCGCCGACTTCGTCGGTCGCGCCTTGCAGCGCGCGGAGCTCCTGATCGCTCAGGTAGATGTTCGCGGCGGCGCGCGTGGGCGAGCCGGACGGCGGCGGCGCAGGCAGCGGCGGCGGGGGTGCGGCAGTGTCGTCCTCGTCGGCTTCGAGCTCGCGCGCGACCGCGCCGGACGCGCTTGGTGCGGCGAGCTCGCCCGGTGCGGCGGAGTCGCTCGGCGCTGCGGCGACGGGCTCCTCGGGTGGCAGCGGCTCCGGCAGCACGATCGCATCGAGCAAGGGATTGTATTTCGCAAGCACCGCGTCGAACGCGATGCGCTCCGAGCCGGCGAGCGTGCGCATGCCGTCGAGATCGAGCTTTTCCGCGTCGGAGAACTCGCCGTTCTTGCTG
>DATMCL010000422.1:0-6928 GCA_035558375.1 Polyangiaceae bacterium | reverse complement strand
GTCGTGCAGGCAATGCCCGTGAGCTTGCCTTTGGAGGCGCCGTTCAGGGTGTACGTCGCGGCTTGGTCTTCGTCGCAGTCGACGTCGCCGTCGTAGGTGACGACGACGGTGGTGCCGGCCTCGTCCGTGAGAGTCGTGTTGCCGGACGCGGGCTGCCCGCACACGTCGCTGTCGACCACCTCGGCGCTCGTGGTCACGTCGAGGGTGCCCGCGGGAGGCAGGAGCCCTTCGCGCGTGACCGTCCCCGAGCCGCTCCAGACGGTGCGCGCGTCGTAGTCGCCGTCCACGTGGCCTTCGTAGTCGATGGTCACGCGCACGCCGCTCTCGTGCGCGAGCTTCAGGCTGAAGTCTTGGCTACCGTCGTCGATGCGGCGCACGCTGGCATCGCCGTTGCGGGTATCCGAAGCCTCGTCCTTCTTCGTGCCGAAGTTCTCGAGCGTGAGGTCACGGTCGCCGTTGGCGTGGCGTTTCACGCTCGCCTTGCCGACCCAGGTCGCGCCCATCGCATCGGTGCAGCCGCCCTCGATGGCGAGCGTCGTTCCGTCGTCGTCCGTCGCGGGGCAGGCGGGGTCGTCGAACGTCTTTGCTCCGTCGGCTACCGCGATGGGTTGGTACGCGTTCGCGTACAGAGCGATGGCGCTCACCGTGTTGGCCCAGGTGCGAATGTTGTCGGGGTTCGCGAGCGAGCTGTCGTCGTTCTTGGCGGCAGCGAACGGCTCGCTGTCCGAGCCGCAGCCACCGAGGAGCGGCACCGAAAGCATCCAGATTGAGAGCCATTTCATGCATCACCTCCGCGCGTGGGCAGCAGCCCCGACTTCTAGTACCACGTAGTTCGGATCTTCGAAGGCGCGGGGGTAGTCGCCGAGCGCCCGTTCGCGACCTCGTCGCACGACGGCGTAATCGAAACCGTAGCGCACGCGCAGCGCTTCGAGGCGTTGCTCGTCGAGCGCGTCGTAGCCGCGCAGCTCCTCCTCACGCGTCATGCCGTGACGTCCCGTCACGTCCTCGATGCGGCGGTACCAGGCGAGCACCTCGGCCGGAACCGCAGGGTTACCCTTCCAATCGACGACGATGGCGCGCTCGCCGAAGAAGCGCAGCGAGTCGTCGTCGGGTGGCGTGAGAAAGAGCGCCTGCTTCGGCGTGCGCTCACGCATGAACTCGGCGAGAGCGCGCGTGCTGCGCGCCGAGCGCAAGAGGCTCGAGCGCTCCGGAATGCGTCCGAGCGGACCCACCGCGAAGTACACGAGCACGACGCCGGTGAGCGCGGCGAGGAGCTCGGGCGCGCGTTCGGTCGCGAGCGTGCCGAGCCACGCCGGTGCCGTTCCCCGTCCGCCCCAGCGCCCGAGCGCACGCCAGGCGACCGCCGCGGCGATGCTGGCGAAGATGACCTCGAGCGGCAGCGCGTCGCGTCGCAGCGCGTACACCACGACGAGCAAGCCCAGGGCGACGCCCACGGCAGCTCCCGCTTTCCCCCGGTAGCGGCGCGCGAGCTCGGGCTCGAGCAGGGCGCGCGTGCCGGCGGCGATGGAGAGCACCTGGAACGCGAGCTCCGCGTGCGGTGCGACGCGCCAGGTGAAGAGCGCCGCGGCGCGTTCGCTACCGAGCGCCGCGAAGGCGCCGCACCACGCGACGGCGCTGATGCCGGCGGCCAGCGCGCCGAGCCGCACGAACGGGAGCACCCCCCGAGTCCTCACGAGCGGCAGCAGCGCGGCCACCGCGACGGCGTGCCAAGCGGCGAGTGGAAGAAACTCCCCGAGCTTCGAGCCCAGCACGAAATGGTGCGGCGCGCGGATCGTCAGATACACGTGGCGGCCGAGCTCGGCGTCCGGCGACGGCAGCGCGGCGACCCGCAACGTCGGAACGAAGGCGAGCAGCGCGAGCACGGGCAGCGTGAGGCCGAGCGCAAGCCGTCGCGCGAGCCCTTCACGGCCGAGCAGGACCCCTGCGGCGGCAAACGCCGGTGCGCACAAGATCGCGAAGTTGATGTGCACGAGGCTTCCGGCGGCGATCAGCACGCTCGCGGCGAACCAACGGCCCGCACTGAACGCGAGCATCGCGCCGAGCAGGCACGCGCTGCTCAACGTCGACGGCTGGAGCTCGCGATTGAAGACGTAGGTCAGCGCGGGTCCACGCGTCTGCGTCGCGAAGAGCAGCGCGAGGAGCGTGAGGTACGCCGGGAGCGCCCCGCGTCGTCCCACGAGCGTCCGGCAGAGCGCGTAGAGGGAGAGCGCCGCCGCCGTGACGACCAGCGTGAGCCCGAGCGCAACGGCCCAGCCGCGCCGGTCGAGGCGCATGAGGGTCGCCCCGAGCTCGGCGAACACCGGGTGGTACTGTGTCGTGCCGGTTGCGAACCAGTCGCGGCCGAGGAGCCCGGGGTCGAGCAGACGGAGGGCCGGAATCAGGTAGGTGACCTGGTTGCCGACGCCGAAGTTGAAGCCGAAGCTCGCGGCAAATGCGACCGCCGAAAGGCCGGCGATCCCGAGCTCGATGGCCTCCGAGGCACGCGAGGGACCGTGCGCCGCTGCTTCTGGCACGGCTGCGAGGATAGCCGCTCCTTGACCCGAGGCGTGGCGTTTGCTTGGCTTCCGGGCCGCGGGAGCTTCCAAAAGAGTGATCGGTTCCAATCAGAGCCCCGGTGAGAGCGTGCCGTCACCGTCAGCAGAGCCGCCGCCCGTTGCCAGCCCCGGGGTCGCGCCGAGCGCGGCCGAGCCGGTTGCCCCGGCATCGCCCGCCGTGCGCCGGCCGTCGCGGCTGCGTCGATTCTTCGACTGGTTCTGGCAGGGGCGCGCGATGGCCGAGCTCCGAGCGCAAGGTCGCGTGGGCTCGCCGCGAGCGCTCGAGCTCCTGCGCCGCGCTTGGCGCGCGGTCGAGCTCGCCGAGCGCGCGCTCACCCCGGTGCCGCGTCTCCTTCACGGCGCTGCCGACGCCGAAGCGCGCGAGCTCGCGCGGCAGGGCCTGTTTTGGGTGCTCGGTGCCGAAGCCATCCTCCGGCAGGAGGCGAGCCACGCTGCTCGCTCCGACGCAGCGCCGCTAGCCGGTCGCTCGCTCCACGACCTCTGGGCAGAGGCCGATCGCGGCATGCTCGTCACTGCGGCGGGGAGCGAGGGCGCTCTGCACGCCGTCGAGGTGGCGCTCAGGGTCGATGCCTTCGCGGATTTCGCGGAGCTTTCCCCCGAGGAGCAAGCGCGCCAGGCGCGCGACCTCGTGACCTTCGTGCGCACGCTCGGCACGCTGCTCGAGACTCCGCGCGTCAGTCTCGACCGGCTGTGGACCCGTCGCGTGCTGCGGATGGGTCTGGCGTTCGTGGTCGTCGCCGGCCTGCTCGGCGGCGGGCTCTACGCGCGCTCGCAGCGGGACAACGCCCGCGACTGGGCGCGCGGACGCCCGTACAGGGCAAGCTCGGCCTACCCGGTAGCGTCGTGCAAGTCACCCGACCAAGAATGTTCCGAGAGCCCCTTCTTCTTCTTCCACACGGTGGAGGAGGAGCGACCGTGGCTCGAGATCGACCTCGGAGCCAAGCGCCGCTTCAGCGCCGTCCGCGTCGTCAACCGCGAGGACTGCTGCGCCGACCGCGCCGTCCCCCTCGCCTTCGAAGTCAGCAACGACCGCACCAAGTGGCACGAGGTCGCCCGCCGCACGGAGACCTTCAACACCTGGTACGCCGACTTCGCACCGACCTCGGCGCGCTACGTGCGCGTGATGGCGCTGAAGAAGTCGTCGCTCCACCTGCACCGCGTCGCGGTGCTGCGGTAACGACGCTCCTAAATCCGATCGGCGTCCGGCCCCGCGCGCCGTGACAGCGCCGGGTCGCGCTCGAGCGGCTCGAGGTTCGTCTCGCGCGTCGCGATGTAGAGCGGCCGGCGCTTGATCTCCTCGTAGATGCGCCCCACGTACTCGCCGAGGATGCCCGTCATCACGAACTGCGCGGAGAAGCCGAAGGTGACGGCGACCATGATGCCCGTCCAGCCGGGCACGGCGCCGAGGTGCAGGAACTTCACGAAGAAGAGCCAAATCCCGACGAGCACGGCGAGCGACCCGGCGAAGAGGCCGAGCCAGGTCGCCATGCGCAGCGGCAAGACCGAGAACGACGTGATTCCGTCGATCGCGAAACGCAGCATCTTCCGGAGCGGGTATTTCGTCTCGCCCGCAAAACGGGCCTCGCGGTCGTAATAGACGGCCGTCTGGCGAAAGCCCACCCAGGCAACCATGCCGCGCACGAAGCGATGCTGCTCGCGGAGCGCCCGCATCGCGAGCACGACGGGTCGTGTCATGAGCCGGAAGTCGCCGGCGTCGGCCGGGATCTCGACGCGCGTCATCGCGCGGATCAGTCGGTAAAAGGCGGAGGCGGTGGCGCGCTTGAAGATCGTTTCGGCGGCGCGACGCTTGCGCACGCCGTAAACGACGTCGTACCCCTCGGCCACCTTGTCGAGCATCTGCTGCACGACTTCCGGCGGGTCCTGCAGATCGGCGTCCATCACGACGACCGAGTCGCCGTCCGCGCGGTCGATCCCCGCCGTGATCGCGATCTGGTGGCCGAAGTTGCGCGAAAAGCCGATCACCTTGTAGCGGCGCTCCTCCCGGGCAAGCTCGCTCAGGAGCTCGGCCGAGCGATCCTTCGACCCGTCGTCGATGAACACGGTCTCCCACAGCTCTCCCACCGAGCCGAGGCCGCGAAATAGCGCCTTCAAGCGCCGGTCGAGCTCGGGAATGGTCTCCTCCTCGTTGAACACGGGGATCACGACGGAGAGCTTGGGTCGCATCATTCTCGGGCCGCACGATAGCGAGCGGAAAGGGTTAGGGCAAAGGCGGGGTCGGGAAAAGCTTGACTCATCCCGTACGGAAAACCATCGTCAGGGGCCGTTAACCCGCCTCAGCTCCAGCGATGATCGTAGGAAAATCCCCCACGGAGGCACGCCTCGCCGGCGGCACCGTGCTGCTGTTCACCGCCGGCATGTCCGTGGCGGCGTTCTTCTACCTGCTCGGCTACGACCGCTCGCTCGAGCACGTGACGTCCAACGTCATGGACAAGGCGTCGCGTGACGTTCTCATCTACTCGATGGGTGGCACGGGACTCGCGTTCGCCCTCGCTGGCGCCATCTACTGGACGCTCAGGGGATTCTCGGACGGTGCCGTCTCCGCGCTGCTCCGCACCGCGCGGGTGCTGTCACCGCTGATGGTGATCTTCCCGCTGCCGGTCCTGCTCGACTATCACTGGACGGATCGCAACGAGTGGGCCTTCGTGCTGTCGGCGGGGCTTTTCGGGCTCGGCTTCGAGCGCACGCTGAGGCTCTGCTTCGAGTCGATCGATTGGACGGAGATTCGGGGCTGGTACTCCCGCGTCCGCCGCCGACACCCACGTGTCTTCGCGCTGGCTCCCCCGGTGCTCGTCGGGTTGATGGCGTTTTTCGTCGCCGGCTACCTCTCGTACTACACGCTGCTGAACCACTACCGGCTGAAGACCGCGAGCTGGGATCTCGCGATCTTCGACAACCTGATGTGGAACCTGATCCGCGGGAAATGGTTCGCGGCGAGCCCCGATCTCGGCCGCACCGGCTCGCACATCCAATTCCACGCGAACTTCCTCTTCTACCTCTACGCGCCGATCTACGCGCTCTACCAGCACGCCGAAACGCTGCTCGTGCTGCAGGCCGTGCTGGTCTCGGCGGCCGCTATCCCCATTTTCCTCATCGCGCGCCGGCGCCTCGGCAACCCCTGGGCCGGCGTGGTGATGGCGTACGCGTACCTGATCCACGCCCCGATGCACGGGCCGGTCTTCTACGATTTCCACGATCTCACCCTCGCCCCGTTTTGGATCGCGTGGGTCGTCTACTTTTACGAGGTCGAGCGCAAGGGCTGGCTCATCACCCTCTGGATCTGCGCCTTGCTCGTGCGGGAGGACACGAGCGCCGTGCTCGCCGCCGGCTGCACGTTCCATCTGATCAGCGGCAAGCGTGTGCGCTGGGCCATCATCGGCGCGCTCGTGTCGGCGATGTACTTCGTCGTCGTGAAGTTCTTCGTGATGCCGCTGCATCGAACCTGGTCGGATTCGAACAGCTTCACGTGGATGTTCCAGGGGCTCATCCCGCCGGGTGAGACGGGGTTCAAAGGCGTCCTCAGGACGTTGGTGTCGAATCCCATCTTCACGTTCAACTCGCTGCTCGACCAGGACAAGCTCACGTACATCGTGAAGATGATGGGGCCGGTGCTGCTCCTGCCGTTCCGGCACCCGCGCACCTGGATCCTCTTCATCCCCCCGGCGATGTTCACGCTGCTCTCGTCCGGTTACAAGCCGCTCTACCAGACGTTTTTTCAATACACGTCGAACTACACGATCTACATCTTCTTCGCGGCCACGGTGACGCTCGCGTGGTGGGTCGAAACCGACGCGAAGCTCGGCGTCCGGCGCCTGCGCGTCCCCGCGGCCCTGCTCGCGATTGTCGCGACCGCCAGCATCTACAGCTACAGCCACGGCGCCCTCTTCCAGCAACACAACTTCGTCGGAGGTTTCCGGCAGGTTCAATTCGAGATCACTCCGGAGGACCGCCGCCGCCATCGCGAGCTCTACGAGCTGATCGCCATGATCCCGAGCCACGCCTCGGTGGCGGCCACGGAGACCGAAGCGCCTCACGTGTCCAATCGTCGTTTCTGCTTCACCTTGCGTTTTCAGTACGAGGACGCCGACTACCTCCTCATGTCGCTCGACGAAGCGCGCGGCGAGCCGACGACCCATCAGATCCTCAACACCGCCATCCAAACCGGCAAGTACGGCTTCGTGGCGCGGAAGGGCGCCTTCGCCCTCTGGAAGCGCGGTCACAACAAGGACAAGAACGAGCAGGGGATGAAGCTCATCGGCTTGTGAACTCCACCAAAAGCTGAAAAGGTAGCGGCTGGTGGTCGTGGTAAGTCGGGTCCTGGACTGGTTCTGGTT
>DATMCL010000421.1:0-5852 GCA_035558375.1 Polyangiaceae bacterium | reverse complement strand
CCGCGACGCCGGGGATCGATTCCACTGGATGCGGGCAGGTCAGGACGAGACAACCGGCGAATCGCGTTTTCCCCGTTTCCACGCTCTTGCCACGCCTCACGTCCCGCGCCGTCCTTCGGCGTCGCACTCCGTCGCGCTCCGAAGGCTGCCCGCTCGCTGTACCGCACCAAGCGAAGCAACGGTAACGGCTGGCGTTTTCGTTGTTCTTCGCGGCCTTGGCGATCAGCGCCCCCGATACGATTCGAACGTACGACCTTGGCTTTAGGAAAGCCCTGCTCTGTCCAACTGAGCTACGGGGGCGGTAGCGGCGGCGGAGCCTAGCAACCACGCTGGGCGCGGTCGAGATGGGGGACGCGCGGGCTTTCGGGCTTTGGCGTCGCTGCGCGGTTTGTGCTGGGAACGCGGGCGGGCAAACGGCGCGCGCCCACGTGGGCGGCGGGGTCGGCGGGAGCGTGCGCGGCGCAGGCTGCCGTGCTCAGGGTTTGATGCTGACCTCCGGGCTCGACGGGTGGGTGTCGGGGGACGCTGTGGTACGATGCGTCGGTTTTTCGGGAGGACTCGATGGTGCGCTCGTTCCTGATGGTGACTGCGTGTGTGGCGTATTTCTCGGTGGGGCTTGGTTGCAGCTCGAAGGCTGGGGATGACGGGGGCGGCTCGGGCGGTTCGAGTGGAAGCTCCGGCGCTAACCAGCTTGTCGATCAGCGAGATGGCAAGAAGTACGGAACCAAAGACTTCGGCGGGGAGATCTGGATGACGGAAAATCTCGCGTTCGGGCAGGAGTACCGGCCGGGCGTGGTCCTGGAGGCGGGCGCGATCAAGCGCTGGTGCCCGCAAACCTATCCGGACCCGAGCACGCCGAGCCCGTGCGATCTCTACGGCGGCTACTACACCTGGGCGACCGCGATGGCGCTCCCGGCCACGTGCGACTCACAAGACTGCTCGAACCAAGTTCAATCGCCGCATCAAGGCATCTGTCCCACGGGGTTTCACGTTCCGAGCAAGCAAGAGTTTCAAGCGCTCGGTGACTTCTTGGCTACCGAAACGGGCCTGAGTGCGGTCGACGACAAAGGGAAATTCACGCAGCTCGGCGCCGTGCTGCGCGTCAACTCGGCGTGCACGACGCCGGGCACCGAGGCGCCGAGCGTCGGGTTCAATGGCATGCCGTCGGGCTACGCCAACGACACGGGCTACGTTTCCGCCGATGGTGCGTGGACCTACTGGCAAACGACGACCGAAGACGCCGGCTACTCCTACGGTTGGGGGATCGCCTGCGCCGACGACAGATTTGGCGAGGGGTTCTTCTACAAAGACAACGCGGTGCCGCTGCGCTGCGTGAAGGACTGAGCGGGCGCGGCCGGTGAGCCGCTCTTCGTCTACGTCAGGACCCCGGTCAACCCACCGCTCCCCGTATCCGTCGTCCCGTACTTCTCGACATCCGTGATGCCCATCGCTTCGAGCGCCGTCACGAGCACGCGGTTCGTGAGCGCGTTCGTCACCTTGAGGTAGCGCCCGCCGCGCAGGCCCGAATTCGCACCACCCGCGAGGATGAAGGGGACGTTGTCGAGGCTGTGGGTCCAGCCGGTGCCGAGCTCGGAGGTCCAGATGATGAGGGTGTTGTCGAGGACGCTCGTGCCGTCGACGTCAGGGGTCGCGGCGAGGCGGTCGAGGAGGTAGACGAAGCGTTCGGTGTACCAGGTGTAGAGCTTGGCGAGCGTGGCGAAGGTGGCGGAGTCGTTTTCGTGGGAGAGGGTGTGGTGGCCGCCTTCGTCGAGGCCGACCCACGGATAGAGGGAGTTGTCGTTGTCGGCGATGCGGAGCTGGAAGCTCGCGATGCGCGTGAGGCCACAACCGAAGATGCCGGCGATGAGATCGGATTGGCGATCGATGGCGGTTTCGGCCGTGATGTCGGTGGGTGCCGTGGGCTTGGTGCAGACGGCGGACGAGCCCATCAGGGATTTTTCGAGGGAGCGGATGCTGTCGGCGTGGGTGTCGAGGCGGGATTGATCGGTGGTGCTGAGCTTGGCGCGGTGGGACGCGAAGTCCGCGAGAGCCGTGTCGAGGACGCTCTTGCGGCGGAGCTCGGCGCGGGCGGCGGCGGCGTCGCCGAGGTCGACGTCACCGCCGAAGAGGGTTTTGAAGGCGGCGGCGGGATCGTCGAGCGGGTTTTTCGTGTTGCCGGGCGACGTGTAGATCATGCGCTTGGCGGGGTGGAGGTTGCCGCATTGGTAGCCAAGCTCGATCGTGGGGTACGGCGTCGTGGGGGCGAGGCGTTGGGCGATGGTTTGATCGACGGACGTGCCCGTGCCCCAGCCGAAGCACTGCATGTGGTCGTCGCGGCAGAAGGTGCTGCTGTCGGTGTCGATGGGGGATCCGGTCCAGACCACCGGCATCGTGTAGGTGTGCGGGATGTAGTAGTCGGTGCCGTTGTCCATCTTCAGGCCGTCGACGATGACGACTTTGTCGCGGTGCTTTTCGAGCGACGTGAGGATGGGCGAGAAGGTGAAGCCGGTTTCGCCGCCGGCGCAGCGGAATTGGTCCCAAATCGTGCCGTGCGGCGTGTAGTAGAGGAGCAGGCGCGGCGGGAGCGCGGCAGCTTTGGCGCGCTGCTCGAGCCACGGGAAGAGGGCGAGGGCACTCGCGGCTGCGCCACCCGTGAGCAAACGTCTGCGAGTCGTCATGGGGTTGCTCCCGGTCCGCGCCGGAACCAATCGGAGGTGAGCGCCTTGACCATCATTTGCTCGAGGCCTTCGGAGCCTTGCGCGTCCGTCGCGAGCTCGTTCACGAGGCAATCGGCGTCGTGCGTCTCGGTCACGCCGAGCGAGTACCGAAGCCACTGGCGTGAGACGCAGGCGGCGACTTCGGGCGAGCTCGCGAGCAGCGTGCCGAGCTCCACGGCGCCTTTCACGGTGACTTCGTCGTCGCCGAGCGGGAAGGTGCTCGAGTCGTCGATGGTGACGCCGTTGTCGTCGGTACGCGTGCGGCCGAGCCAGTCGAGTTTCTCGAGGGAGAAGCCGATGCCGTCCATCGGGGCGTGGCAGCCGCGGCAGGCGGAGGAGCTCATGTGCGCTTCGAGGCGCTCGCGCGTGCTCACGCCGGTCGAAACCTCGGGCAACGTGGTGTTCACGTTCGCGGGCGGGGGCTCGGGCGGCGTGCAGAGCAGGCCAGTCAGCACGGCTTTTCCGCGCAGGGTGGGGGAGGTGCGGCGTGCGTGCGAGAGCGCTGCTGTCACTCCTGGGAGTGAGAGGATGCCTGCGCGGTGTTGTGGGTCGAGCTCGACGGTGGTGCCCGAGGTTTTGAGGATGTCGTCGCCGTAGAGCTTCGTGAGGTCGCTCGAGGTGACGCTCGTGGAGCTCGTGAGGAGCTCGCTCAGCGCGGCGCCGTTGCCGAGGAGGCGACGGAAGTACTGCACCGGTTCGTCGCGGAGCGCCTGCACCGTTGCGGCGCCGAGCTCCGCGACGTCGGGTCGCGTGTCGGGATCGTCGAGGCGCGCGAGATCGAGCCACTGATCGACGAATTCGCGGATGCCTTCTTCGCTCTCCGGATCGGAAAGAAGGCGCGTCACTTCGGCTTCGAGCTCGGCGGGCGTCGAGAGCTCGCCGTTTTTCGCGTGGGCGAGCAGCGTGGCGTCGGGATTTCGGCCCCAAAGGAGCAGCGAAAGACGCCCGGCGAGCGCGTAGTCGTCGAGCGTGCCGTCGGCTTTTACGACCTCGTCGGTGTAGAGGAAGCTCGGGCTCTGGAGCATCGCTTCGACGACCCAGGCGGCAGCTTCCGTCGTGGTGCCGTCTTCGACCGCGAGCTCGTAAAGCGCCCCGTAACGCGTGCGCTCCGCGTCGAGCAATGGCCGGCGGAAGAGTCGCAGCCCGATCTCATCGAGGAGCCAGGCGCTGCAGTCGCTGGCGCACTCGGAGAGCTTGGCGGCTTTCGCGACGGCGCCCGCGAAGTCGTAGTAGCCGCGCGCGCTCGCCGCATCGACGGATGCGGAGATGTTGCTGCGGTAGGTGCCGATGCGCTCGTCCTCGACGTCGAGCTTCTGCGTGACGCCGAGCACGTCCGCGATGGTGCGCTCGACTTGCGTCGCGGTGAGCCGCCGAAGCGGTACCGGTGCGCCCGGGCTTGCGGTCGACGTGCAGGTGTTCGTGCCAGTGCCTGCCGCGGCGCCCGAGCCTGCGCTTCCGCCCGTTGTTCCGCCCCCGGCCGCGTTCCCGCCGTCGCCGCTCGCGCTCCCGCCGCCCGAACCGCCGTTACCTGAGTTCTGCGCCCCGGTGCCGGAGCCGCCGCCCTTGGCTGGCCCTGCGGCCGTCCCGCTTCCGCCGACGCCCGATTCCGCGCCGGGCATCGTGTTGTCGGTGATGGTCCCCGTGCACCCGGCGACGGCGAGCGCGACGACTGCGGCGCGCAGTGGCGTCGTGGAGGCGCTGGGACCGCGGCGCATGTTTCTTGGTACCCCGGGGTGCCGCGATTTGGCTCAAAAAAGGCCCGTGACAGACGCAGAGACGGGATATTTGTAGCCCGATGGCATTTCTGAAGCGCCTTCTCGCCGGAGCGGTGCTCGCCGCGCTCGTGTCGTGCGGCAGCGACAAGGCCGGCTCGGAAGGGCCAGGCGGGGGAAGAACGTCGACCTGGCCGCCCGCAGCAGTCGTGGAGCTCCCTCCCGACATCGAAGCGAAGGTGAAGCCGCTCGTCGACGAAATCACGCGCCTCGTCTGCGAGCGCTCACGAAACTGTTGCGCGAAGTACGACTTCGAGCCGCGCGTCGATTGCGAGAGCTACGCGACGTTCCTGCTCCTCGGGGGCGTTGACGCGCGCACCGTGGGGCCCGTCAGTGACTACGACTACCGTTTCAACGACGCGCTCGCGAAGATTTGCGTCGACGAGATCAAGAAGCTCGTGAACGACTGCATCGTCGATGACTCGACGCAGACCGATTGGTGGATGGCCTGCACGGGTGTCGTGCTCGTCAATTCGAAGGGAGAGCGGCCGCTCGAGTGCATCTTTAGCGAGGCTTGCGCGCTCGATCCGGCTCCCGGGGAGGTCTGCTACGAAGACCACTGCTACCCGGAGGTTCAGGTGGCCACCGGCGAGAGCTGCCGGAGCGAGGCGAATCCGACGAGCTTCCCGAGCTGTGGCCCCTCGGACTATTGCAACTCGGGCGACGGGACTTGCCGGGCGCGCGGACAGCTTGGCGAAGCGTGCGGCGGCGAGTGTGTCGACCCCTACGCTTGCAAGGACGGGAAATGTGCCCCCCGCGATCCGGACGGCACGCCGTGCGTCAGCGACAGCAGCTGCCTCGCCGGCGCGTACTGCATCTGCGGCGACGGCGGCTGCACTCAGAAAATCTGCGTCTCACCGCACAACGCGGGCGAGGCCTGCACCTTCGAGCTTCAGTGCGAGGGCGGCATGCACTGCATGAACGGCATCTGCAAGCCGGAGGTGCTGAGCATCTGTGAGCTTCCGCCCGAGCAGGCGGCGAACGCGCGTTAGAGAGCGGGGCGCATGACACGCCCCGCCGCGGTTTCACTAGCCTAGAACTTACACTTGTAAGTATGGGGCGTCAGAGGAGAGAGCTTCAGCGTCCCCCTGTGGCCATTGCAATAGCAGCACGCGCCGCTGATGTTGGTCTCGCTGTAGATCAAGCATGCATCCCAACACTCTGCTTCGGATTCAGTCGCCTCGACGTCACCCGACTCCGGATCCGCCGCCCCACAGCCGGCGAACAGCGCGCAGAACCCGACCCCGATAAACCCACGAACGATATGCCGATAGAACCCCATGTGGTTCACCTCCTAATGACACTCTATCTTAGTGGCGCCAGGGGCCGGAAGTGATCACACGGGCTAAAGCAAAAACGACAC
>DATMCL010000420.1:0-6482 GCA_035558375.1 Polyangiaceae bacterium | reverse complement strand
CCTCGAGACGACCTGGGCCGAGAACCGCGGCGGCTCCGGCAAGGGCGAGTTCGTGGTGATGAACGCGCCGGGCGAGCTCTCGGTCGACGCGCTCGAGCTCGCCGTGCGGCCGCCCCAAGCGGTGCCGGCGCACGCCGTTTCGCCGAAGGAGCTCTGGCTCGCGACGAGCAAGCAGCTCTTCAACGTGACGTTGCCCGAGGACGCCTGGTCGCGTCCCGGCGCCCGCTACCGCGTGCGCTTTCCGACGCCGATCAAAGACGACTGCGTCGCCGTGGTGCTCGACAGCGCGTTCGACGAGAAGACGGA
The DNA here is from genome assembly GCA_035558375.1 of Polyangiaceae bacterium. Classification (GTDB taxonomy): domain Bacteria; phylum Myxococcota_A; class Polyangia; order Polyangiales; family Polyangiaceae; genus PMG-095. The sequence goes on along the minus strand of DATMCL010000420.1, from coordinate 6,176 downwards.
CGTCGCCGTCACGCTCGCGGAAGTGAGCGCGGTCACGTCGCTCGGCTCGGTGAATCTGCTCGAGCTCGTGGCGGCCCTCAGCGGCGGCGGGCCGAAAGCGCAGAGCGCCAAAGTCGTGCTGCGTTCGCTCGGTCAACCCGCGTTCGAAGCCGTAGCGGCCGGTTTCTCGAAGCTCGACGAGGGCGGCCGTCGCGCAGCGCTCGAGGTGCTCGACGCCGCGCCCTGCGCCACGAGCGCGCCTGCGTACGTCGAGGCGTTCCTGGGGCCGATCGAGGCGCACCGCATCCACGCGCGGGATCACCTGCCGCGCTGCGGTGCCGAGGCCGCGCCGTTGCTCGCGGCGCGGCTTCCGGCGGCGCGCGGGCGCGAGCTTTCGACGCTTGCGGACGCGCTCGCCGACCTGGCGCCCGCGGCGGCTGTCGGCCTGTTCGTGCCGTTGCTGGAGGAGCCTGCCGTCGAGCGGCGCGCGGCGCTGCGTGCGGCGCTGGGCCGCCTTGCCGGTCGCCCGCAGGCCGCGCTGTCGCTGCGCAAGGTGCTGACGGATCCGGCGACGCCTGAGGTCGCGCTGCTCGACGTGCTGCGTGGCGTCGGTGCCCGAGCGCGTGATCTGATGCCGGAGTCCGCCGTCGCGCTCTCGCGTCTCGCGCCACCGAACGCTTCGCTCCGGCTCCGCTACTTGCGCATCGGTCCCTCGGCGGAGCTTGCGGCTGCCGTACCCAACGCACGTCTGCTGCTCGAGCAGGCGATGACGACCGATCCGGATTCACACGTCCGCGCCGCCGCGATCAACGCGACGAACGACCCGCGCCTGTTTCAGCCGGCGCTGCTCCACGGGCTCGGCGATGCCGATCCGCGCGTGCGGATGGCGTCGGCGCACGGGCTCGCGAACGCGGCGGATGCGCGTGCCTTGCCGGCGCTGCTCGGCACGTTGAAGTCCGACCGCTGGCCCGCCGTGCGGGCGCTTGCCGCGGAAGCGCTCGGGGCCGCGCCCGTCTCGATGGCGACGGATCAGGAGCTCGTGGGCGCCGTCGACGACGAATCGTGGGTCGTGAAGCGCGCGGCGCTGAATGCGCTCGGGGCGCGCAACGCGCGGGCGGCGAGCGCGGTGGTGCTCGAGCGGCTCGATGACGAGGAGGAGTGGCCCGCCGTGCGCTTGGCGGCGGCGCGCGCGCTCGGCGCGCTCTGCTACGAGCCGGCGTTGCGCTCCCTCACGGAGCACGCGCGGACGCTCGCCGATCCGATGGCGTCGATGGACTCGCGCGGCCTCGGGTATGCCGCGCTCGGTGCGCTACGCGATCTCGCTCCGAGCGATCTCGCGTCGCGGCTGCACCCGCTGCTCGACAAGAATGCACCCGCGGGGGCGCGCGCGGCGGCGAACGCGGCGCTCCGTGAGCGTTCGCCGCGCTGTCGCTCGCGGTCGTAGCAGGCTTATTTCTTGGAGCCTTTTGAGCTCCTCGGCGCTTTCGCCGAAGCGCTGACGGCGAGGCTTCGCATGGCGGCGCGCACGGCGGAGCGCGCGGTGCCGTCGGTGCGCGCGGTGGCCTGCGCGGGCGTCGCTCCGGGCCCGATGATGCCGAGGCCGACGGGCTTGTCGTATTGGAGCGACGACTCCAAGAGCGCGCGGTGGACGACGTGACCCATGACTTCGCCGTGTAGCGTTTCGCCGCGCTCGATACAGCCGAGCACGATGACGGCGTCGATGCCCTTCTGGCCGAGCAGCCGCTCCGTCATGAGCGGTGTCTCGTAGCAGCCCGAGACGTGGACGGTCTCGACGACGCGCGCCCCGAAGGTCTGAGCCTCGGAGTTGGCGGACGCGAGCATCGCCGCCGCGATCGCTTCGTGAAAATCGGCGCTGACGATCGCGACCCGAGGACCCGCCTTCTTCGGCTTTTTCACGCGGCGGAGCCTAGCCTCGACGCGAAGGGGCCGTCTACGGGCCGCAACACGGGCGCCCGCGCCGGCGTCATCGGCTACGCGCGGAAGCTCGCGTGATAGCCCGCGTCCTCGATCGACGCTGCGGCGCGCGTTGCGTCGAGGGGCGCCGAGCAATCGAGCATCACGGCGATTTCACGGGTTCGTGTTTCAGGCGTTTCATTCTCGTAGGCGCCCGGATGCGGGCCGTGCGGGATCCCGGCGGGGTGGTGCGAAAGGCTGCCGGCGCCGATGCCGCGCCGCGAGGTGAAGGCGTCGTTGGCGTAGAAGAGCACCTCGTCGACGTCGACGGACGAGTGCGGGAACGGCACTGGGTTCGCTTGCGGATGAAAATCGAGCGGCCGCGGCACGAAGCTGCACACGAGCGCGCCGGCGGCTTGAAACGTCGCGTGCACGGGCGGCGGCAAATGCACCTCGCCCACGCGCGGCGAAAAGCACCGAATCGGAAACACGAACGGGTACACGGCGCCGTCCCAGCCGACCGCATCGATCGGCGAGTGGGCGAGCGTGTAGCCGTGCCAGGCGCCGCGACGCTTCACCGTGAGCGCGCGGAGCCCTTCGTCGATTGGAGCGACGGCCGTCGGCGTGCGGAAGTCGCGGTGCGTGTAAGGCGCGTCCATCCGGAGCTGCCCGATCGGGTTTCGATAGTGGGCTGGCACGCCGAGCGACCCCGCGAATTCGAGCCAGAGGAGCGCGTGCGGCGCGCCCGAGTTGGGCACGAAACGGTGCAAAATGCCCTTCGGAATGCCGAGGTAGTCGCCCGTTTGGTACGGCAGATCGCCGAATGCCGAGCGGAGCACGCCCGAGCCCTCGTGGACGAAGAAGAGCTCGTCTCCGTCGGCGTTCACGAAGTAGGCGCGGTCGGGCTCCGTCGGGCGGAGGAAGCCGACCGACACGTCACGGTTCACGAGCAGCGGCGTGCGCGCTTCGGCGCTCGTCGCACCAGCGGGCAGCGCGAGGCAGCGGTAGTGACGTCTCAAGAGTGGCCGCTCGCTCACGAGCTCCGGCGCGCCGAACGAGCCTGCGATGCTGCTCGGATCTGCCTCGTGCGGACGGTGCAAGCGGTAGAGCATCGAGAACGCGCCGTCGAAGCCTGCGCGCGTGATGCACTCCTCGTAGAGCGGCGCGCCCGCTTGCGAGCGAGCCCGGAGGTGCGGCTTCTCCGGCACCTCGCCCACGCTGCGCCGGTCGAGCATCAGCCCGTGCCCCCGCCCTGCTCCTGCTCGATGCTTTCGAAAAGAGCGCGGAAATTGCCGGCGCCGAAGCCCTGGTCTCCGCAGCGCTGAATCAGCTCGTAGAAAAACGGCCCCGCCTCTGGGCTCGCGTGCGTGCCTGCCGAATCCTTCAGGAAGATCTGGAGCAGGTAGCGCCCCGCGCCCTCGCCGTCGACGAGAATGCCGAGCTCCTCGAGCTCGGAGAGCGGCTCGGCGAGCGTACCGACGCCTGCGTCGAGCAAACGCTGCGGCAGCGCTTTGTAGTACGCATGCGGAGCGGGCATGAAGTCAACGCCTCGGCTGCGCAACCCGCGCACGGCGGCGACGACGTCGGTGAGCGCGAGCGCGACGTGCTGCACGCCGTCGCCGCGATTGTCCTCGTGGAATACGTTGATCTGCGAAGCCTTGAAGTTCGGGCGGTAGGGCTCGTTGTTCGCGAACTTCACGCCGCTCTGCCGATCCCACATCACGACGGAGCGCAGCCCCGAGCCGTGCTCGTCGACGCGCCGCGAGACGTCGTCGGTGTGAAACTCGACCTGCCAAAATCGCTCTAAGCCGAGCACGTGCTCGAGCCAGAGCAGCGCCGGAGCCATGGTTTCGAAGTTCGCGGTCACGTGGTCGAAGTGGCTGAAACCGAAGGCATTGTTGCCGCCGCGCGGCTCGCGGTGACGAACGAACCCCGGATAGAGGACCTCGCCCTGGCGCTCGACGAAGCGGAAGGTCATGTCGCCGAACGGCGTCGTGATCAAAAAGGTTTTGATGATGCCTTCGGTCGTCTCCAAGGTCGCGATGTCGTTCACTGGCGTTCCGCCGCGCCCGTCGAGCAGCTCGAAGGCTTGCTCGGCGTTCGTCACCTCGAGCACCAAGCTGCCGATGCCGTCGGGGTGCTTCTTGAGGTAGCGGTGCGCGCGTCCTCCCGCGCCGAGCGGCGACGAGCACACGACGCGACAGCCGCCTGCTTCGAACACGAGCGCGCGCTGATGCCCGCCCTCCATGAGCTCGGCACCGCTCTCGCCGATCTCCGCGAAGTCGAGCCTCTCCGTGTAGAAGCGCCGGCTACGCTCGAGATCGTGCACGTAATAGTGCAACGCCTCGATCCTCTTGATGCCGAGCGGGGCGAGCGCGGGCATAGGAGAATCATAGCGCGAAAGGAGCGGAGAAGCGGAACGGCGGATTCTCGGGCTTTTTGGGTATTTATCGATGCAAAAATTTGCTTGATGTGTTGATAAAAGGTATTAATGAGGCGTGCCCCTCAGCGTGCGGCAGAGCACGGAGCTGTTCCACCTCGTCTTCCTCCGCGCGCTCGTCGCCAAGGGCGAGGACAAGGGCCTCGTTGCACTCAAGGGAGGATGCAATCTGCGCTTCTTCTTCGGGAGCGTTCGCTACTCCGAGGCCATAGATCTGGACGTCGTCGTGATCGCGAGGGAGACCCTGAAGAACAAGGTCGACCGACTCCTTCGGTCGCCCGCCGTGACCGCTCCGCTCAAGGCCAATGGCCTCACCATCGTCGAGACCTCGGCGCCGAAGCAGACCGAGACCACGCAGCGGTGGAAGGTGGGGCTCCGCCGCGAGGGCGACGGGCTGTCCGTGCGCACCAAGGTCGAGTTTTCGCGGCGCGATGCGATCGAGGGAACGAAGTTCGAGGCCGCCGACCGCGAGGTGCTCCGTCCCTACGGGCTTACGCCAGTGCTAGCGGCGCATTACACGACCGGCGCCGCGATTCGGCAAAAGATCCACGCGTTGGCAGCTCGCGCCGAAACGCAGGCGCGCGACGTTTTCGACCTCTCGCTGCTTTTGGCGCGTTCCGACGCGGCTGGGCTTGCGCTGGACGCTGCCGCGAGGAAGTGGCTTTCCGAAGCCATCGACCACGCGATGGGTCTCTCGTTCGACGAGTACGCTTCGACCGTCGTGGCGTTTCTCGACCCGAGCCACGCGCAGATCTACGCGGAGCGCTCAGCGTGGGACGCGATGCAGGAAGATGTGGTCTCGCGCTTGGAGGCGCTTCGATGAACGGCGCCGAGGCACTCGCGATCCTCCGCCGGTTGGGCGTACCGGCGCTCGACACCGCAGATGCCGCAGCGGCGTTTGGGCTCAGTACTGCGGCGGCGAGTCAGACGCTCGCACGGCTCGCCCGCGCTGGGCTCATTCGCTCGGTCCGTCACGGCACCTGGTGGCTCGAGGACCGGCTCGATCGGCTGCTCTTGCCCGAGTACTTGACCGCGCCGCTCCCGAGCTACGTGTCGCTCCAGACGGCGCTGCATCGCCGCGGCCTCATCGAGCAAATCCCCGAGGTCATCTATGTGGTGTCGCTGGCGCGGTCCGCGCGTTTGCGGACGAAGCTCGGAACGTTTTCGATCCATCACGTCGCGCCCGAGGTTTTCGGGGGCTATGAGGAGACCGAGCATGGCGTAAAGCTCGCGACAGCAGAGAAGGCGCTCTTCGATTTCGCGTATCTGTCGAGCGGTCGCACGCGACTGTTCACGCGTCTGCCCGAGCTCGAGGTCCCTCGCGGCTTTCGGCGCAAGGAGCTGTCACGCTGGCTTGCGAAGATCCCCTCGGTGCGGAGTCGTACGCTCACGGAGCGAAAGCTCGACGCACTGCTTGGGACGTCCAGCGCCTAGAACGATCTAGTGCCGAGTAGCGCCCCCGCGGGCGACGATGCGCGAGATCGCTTCGTTGAATTTCTTGGCTTCCTCGGCGCAGGGCGGTGGGCAGGGGTCCTTCTTGCGCTTGCCGCAGCCTTTGCGGCTGCCGGTGGCGAGCGGGGCGAGGATGGCGATGCTGCGCTCGTCGCCGAGCTCGGCGGCGCGGGTGAGGAGCGGGAGCTTGGAGCTGCAGGTGGTCGTGCGGCGGAGGTCGTACGCGATCGAGAGAGCGGGTGAGGCGCGGTCGCGGACGGCGCGCGTGGCGAGGAGGGCTTGCGCCTGCGGCGAGGCCTTCACGTCGTTGAGCATCATCTCGTAGAGGAGATCGGGGCCGGCGCTGCCCATGTGGCCCGTCATGGCTTCGAGCGCGACTTTTTGGGTTTGG
>DATMCL010000419.1:0-18657 GCA_035558375.1 Polyangiaceae bacterium | reverse complement strand
GGTCGCGGAACGCGGTGTGATACCCGAGGCGCTCGCCCGAGGTCGCCTCGAGCTTCCACTTGAGCGCGCCGCTCTCGTTCACGAGGTCCATGCGGCTCCCGTTCGACCAGTTGGTGAGCACGGCGCCGCCCGCAATCACGGTCGGCTCGCCCTGCTGCTCGACGTCGACGCGCGGGCTCGCGTCGTAGGCGTGCGTCGCCGTCGCGGTGCTGGTGTCGAAATCGAGCTCGTAGACGACCGTACGCGAGCCGTTCGGTCCTCCGTCGGCGTCGAGCACGACGAGTCGGCCCGCGCCGCCTTGGATGCCGCCCGGGTGCACGAACGGGGTCGTGGCCGGCGCGGCCGGATCGTCGGCGAACTCGAGCGTGTGCGCGTCCTCGTCGCCGAGGACCCAGTCGCAAGCGCCGCTCCCGCGATTCACCTGCACGACGGAGCTCAGATTGCGCAGCGCGAGGTAGTAAACGTCGCGCTTCGAGTCGAATTGCAGGGCGCTCGCGCCCGACCATCCGTCCGTGCTGCCGTCGCCCGGCGACTTCGCGGGGTCGAAGCAGTTGAATGTGCTGAACACCGTCTTCTGCGCCCCGCCCGCGTCGATCTCGACGATCTTGTCGCCGTCTTCGGCGGGCGTCGCACCCGGGTCCGCCATCAGCACGGCGAGCGTGCCGTCGGGGTGCACTGCGAAGTCCGCGCCGAGTCCGGGCACCGACACGCTGCTCGTCCCGTTTCCGTCGATGGCCACGCGAACGATCTCGGAGTCGGCGGGGTTGTCGTCGCTGATCGCGGCGTAGAGGATGCTCGTCTTGTCTGCCGACAAGCGCGCGCGTGTGACGCGCCGGTCGCGACTCTCGACGTGGTACCAGATGAGCGCACCCGCCGGATCGGCGATGCCAATCGTCGTCGCGTTCGGGCCCACGAACGGAACGATGACGTAGTCCGCCATCGGCGCCTCGGGCGTTCCATCGTCGTCGAGCACCTCGTAGCTCTGCGCATGGAGGGTCGGCGTGCCCGCGGGAAGCGCGGTCGTGTGGAACGACAGCACCTCGCTCGCGCCTGCCGTCACGTTCGGCGTGTCCCAGGTAATGACGCGGTAGTAGTACGTAGTGTCCGGCGCGAGCCCGAGCAGCGTGCGGCTGTGGTCGGTGCTTGCGACCGTCTCGAGCGGCGCCGATTGCCCGAGGCTCTTCGTCGTGCCGTAGCTCACGTAGCCGATCGTCGCCGTCGACGTCGTCCACGTGACCGTGGCGACCGTGCCGATGCTCGTGCTCGGGGCCGCGCTCACGCCGCCCGGAGCGGTGCTCGGCAGCGCGTCACTCGCGCAGCCGCCGAGCACCGGATGGAGCGCGCAGAGGAACGCGCCGAGTCGCTTCATACCCCCTGGAAACCGCAGCATCACTCGGGCTTCAGAACCGTGACGACGAAGGGAGCGGGGCTCTGACAAGCGTCGCAGAAGAGGCCCATGATCCAGGTCCCTTCCTGGCTCTGCTCGAAGCCCGAGAACGGCTCGCCGCCCGCCTTGCGGTTGGTTGCGCCCGCGATGTCGATCGCCTGGTAAAACTCGTCCCACTTGAGCTGCCAGGATTCGGTCGGGATCTCCTCGAGATCGAGGAACTTCTTCTGCAGCGTCTCGGGCGTCTCTCCCGCGTAGAAGCCGATGAGCATGCGGTCGATTTTCGTCTTGTCGAGCTTGCCGCCTTGGCTGTTCTTCAGCATGCCCTTCCAGTCGAGGATCCAGGAGCTACCCGTCTTCGGCACCGAGACCGGCGTGAGCTCGTCGAGTCGTGCGTCGTAGTCGAGCGCCGGGCACTTCCCGGTGCTGTCCGGCTCGTTGGAGGGAGCGCTCACCGTGTCCTCGCTCTCGCTGTCGTCCGGTTCGACGAACACCATGGAGCGCGCGTTCTGGCCCAGGTTCGTGCCCTTCTGGAACACGACGAGGTACACGTCGCCGTTGGCCTTGTAGTGGACGGTCGGGTCGAGCTTGGTATCCGTGACCGCGAAATCCTTGAGATGGGCCGTCGTCTTGACGCCGTCCGGCGTGAACGTGAACGGTGCGGGAGCAACGAGGTCCTCCGTCGCGAGGTCGCCGGCATCGAGAAGCTTCGAAACCGCTTCCTTGGTCGTGTCGGTGAAGCGGAGGAAGAGGACGTCGTTGATGTCCTGCGCCGGGTCGACCGCGTGGCACTGAAGGTCGTACTTGATGGCCGACCAGTCGACCGTAAGATTGTACTCCGCGGCCGCTGTCACCGTTTGGAGGTGAAGCTCGCTGACGACGGTCCTGAATTGGTTGGTGTCGTCGAGCTTGATCGTACCGCCCACGGCGGGGGGCTCCGGGGGAACAGGATCGTCGCTGCAGCCGGTGGTGAGCGAAGCGAAAGCAATCAACGCGGGCGCGGCGAGCGCGCAAGCAGCGCGTGAAGGAGCGGAGGCGATAAGGGTGCGGAACGGGTAGCGCATGGTGGGAGTTAACCTCAGGCCGAGGGCCGGTGCCAGAGTGTCTCGGAAGATACAGTGTCCGATGCGGGCATCCGTGAGCAGTCGATCTTCGGGCGAGGTGCGCCGGGGGTTCGCGCGTGCACGAAATGCTTCCGTCCCCCTTGCTCGAGCGCGCCCTCGTTTCAGTTCGGTCACGCGCGGGAGAGGTGCACTATCCCACCGTGAGACCCTGTCATTTTGCAGTCACGCTGCCTAGACGAGGCGGGCGCGACAGCGTAGTCTTTTTCCTCTAGTGCCGCAGCGCAAATCGAGGTTTGTTCCGGCCCCCCGCCTTTCCTGCCCAGCCAGCGCAGGGGAGACGGCTTCGAGGTTGAGCGGCGCGCGAAACGGCCGGCCCGAGCGGAGCAACGTTCTTTGAGCCTTCCCGAATTCCACCTCTCCAAGCCCGGCGTCGCCTTCCCGGATTCGCGCGTCGACAACGACGAAGTCATCAGTCGCGTGCGTGCTCTCTACAAAGGGCCGCCGGAGGATTGGGCGACGCTCGAGTCAGCGATCCAGCACGTTTTCGGCCTTTGCAAGACGCGGCACCGCTACCTCGCCTCGCAAGAAGAGGCGTGCGTCGCCGACTACGCCGTGAAGGCCGCGCACGATTGCCTCGCCCGGAACGAGACCACGCTCGACGAGGTCGACCTCGTCATCTGCGGCGGCATCGCGCGGCAATACTTCGAGCCCGCGACGGCGATGGAGGTCGCGGCGAAGCTCGGTCTCAAGCGCACGCACGCGTTCGACGTCACCTCCGCCTGCGTCGGTCACCTCGAGGCGATCCAGGCCGCTGCGTCGTACCTGCATCTGCACGACGAGTACCGCACGGCGCTCGTCTGCACGTCCGAGCTCGCTGGCCCGTACGTCAGCTACGACATCCAGAGCGTTCGCGATCTCTACCAGAAGTCCGCGGGGCTCACGATCGGCAACGGTGCCGCCTGTTTCCTCCTGCGGCGCGCTCCGTGGCCCGGGGGCGGCCTGAAGATGCTGCGCATCGACACGTACACGGCGCCGGATCACTGGCACTTGTGCCGGGTTCCGGTGCTTGGGACGTTCGTTTCGTCTTCCGTCGAGCTGATGCGCCTCGGTAAGCTCATCCCGCCCTGGTTGGCCGATCGGCTGACCGTGGTCGGCTGGGAGGCGAAGGACGTGGACCACTTCGTGTTCCACCAGCCGAGCGAGATCATGGTGCGCAAGATCCTCGACGACATCGGCGTCTCGCAAGATCGCGGGGTCTACTCGCACGCGACCTACGGCAACACCGCGAGCGCGAGCGTCGGCGTGACCTTCAAGCACCTGCTCGACGAGCGCGATGTTTCGCCGGGCGACAAATTCGTGCTCGGGAGTGCCGCTGCTGGTTACTCCATGGTGATGGCCACGGGTGTGTGGACCGGCGCGAAGCACGTCCACAAAGCCTAAAGACTCCGCGGGAGAGAGCTCGAGAGAAATGCAGCGCAGATCATTGGTGTTCGTGTCGGCTGCGGCCGCTGTGATTGGAATGACTTGGGGGCAGGCTGGTGACGCCTTCGCGCAAGGTGCGGCTCCCGCGAAGCCCGCAACCGCCCCGGCGACGGCGCCCACGACGGCACCCGCCACGCCCGCGCCTGCACCGCCCGCTACGGCTCCGGCGGCGACGCCAGGCGCGGCTCCGGCCGAAGCTCCGTCGCCGCCGCCGAGCGAGCCCGCGCCCGCTCCTGCCGCGCCGGCCGCCGACAGCGCGTCCGCGAGCGGCGACGCGTCGGTCTCGTCGGGCAGTGGTCTCTTCGAGTCGAGCCAAACGAACGCCGACGCCGCCACCGGCGAGGATGCGGCGGCGGGGGGCGGCCTGGCCTTCGATCTCAACGGCTACGTTCGTGGCGATGCCTTCGTCGGCAAGGTGCCGACGAAGGGCGCTGCGGAGATGAAGGCCGCGTACGGCGAGCTCTCCGTCAAGGTCACGACCAAGAAGCTCAAGTACGGCGACGCTTTCGCCGAGATGCGCCTGCGCTACGGCCTGCAAACCGGCACGCGCATTCAGCTCGTCGATCTGCGCGAAGCCTACGTGAACCTGTACGCCGGGCCCCTCGACTTGCGCCTCGGCCAGCAGATCATCGTGTGGGGTCGCGCCGACGCGGTGAACCCGACGAACAACCTCACGCCCTCCGATCTCCGCGTTCATTCGCCGAACGAGGACGATCGCCGCCTCGGCAACTTCGCGGCGCGCGCGTTCTTGAATTTCCAGCCGTTCCGCCTCGAGGGCGTGTGGGTGCCCCTGTACCTACCGTCCGAGCTGCCCATCGGCCCGATCCAGGACGCGCATTTCGTGCCCGGCGTCTTCCCGAGCACGCGCATGGAGAACGGGACGGAGGCGGCGCGCCTGCACCTCGAGTTACCGGCCATCGAGCTCTCCGCGTCGTACCTCTACGGTTACGCTCCGCTCGCCGGGTTCGAATACGCGGGCACCTACACGGTCAGTACGAACGCGGCTGTCGATATTCGTCGCCACGCGTACAACCATCACGTCATCGGCGGCGACTTCTCGACCACGATCGCCGATTGGCTCGGCGTGCGCGGTGAAGTTGCCTATCGGAAGCCTCTGCATTTCCGGGACCGGCCCTACGCGCCGAACCCCGACGTGATGTACGTGCTCGGTCTCGACCACACGTTCGACGACGTGAGCATCATCGCGCAGTACATCGGCAAGTACACGGTGAATTGGGATGCGCCGCAGGAGCCCATCGGGAGCATCCAGACGCTGCGCGACAACAACATGCCAACCACGACCACGGACGACGCCGTCAACGAGGCCGTTCCGAAGATCCTCCACCAGCGCAACCAGCAGGTTTTCGGTCAGGAGAAGCAGGTCCAGCACATGGTCTCCGCGCGCGTCGAGTGGCAGGCGCTGCACCAGGCGCTGTCGCTCTCGGCGCTTGGCATCGTGAACATCTCGACGGGAGAATGGGTCGCGTTCCCGAAGCTCGCGTACCAATTCACGGACAGCCTGACCGGCACCGTCGGCGGCGAGATCTTCCAAGGCCCGCACGACACCCTGTTCGGCTCGATCCGCGGCCAGATGAGCGCCGCCTACACCGAGCTAAAATTCAGCTATTAGAGCGGGACAAAAGCCGGCCGGACCCGCAGGCCGGTGCATCCTTTCTGCCCCAGAAAAATCTGAAGCTTGTCGCGGGCATTTTCGTCCAAGAGCTTGCGTAAAACCCTCAAGAACCCTCCGGAGAATTTCGTGATGAGCCAGCGCCCCCTCAAGAACACCTTCATCAGCTTGGGCTTTGCGTTCGCCGTCGGGGCGGCGTTCCTGCTTCCCGGCGCGGACGCCCAGGCCGGCGGCCCCTCGCCGCGCGACATCATGGACAAGGCGGCGCAGGCCCGAAAGCTCGACGGGTCGGAGGCGGTCGTGAAGATGACCATGACCGACGACAAGGGCAGCACGCGCGAGCGCAAGATCACGATGGCCACCAAGCTCTACGACGGTGGCAAGACGGAGAAGCGCATCCTCCGCTTCCTCTCGCCCGCGGACGTGAAGGGCACGGGCGTCCTCGTGTTCGACTACGACGCGAAGGACGACGACGTGTGGATCTTCCTCCCCGCGATGCGCAAGACGCGCCGCATCGTGAGCTCGCAGCGCTCGCAGAGCTTCCTCGGTAGCGAATTCTCCTTCGGCGACCTCAACGTCCCCTCGCTCGACGAGTTCAAGTACGACCTCGTGAAGGAAGAGGCGGCCGGCGGTGAACCCTGCTTCGTCATCGACGCCACCCCGAAGGACAAGGCCGTCGCCGACGCCGAGGGCTACTCCAAGAAGACCTACTGGATCAGCAAGGCCACCTACTCCGTCCGCAAGGGCCTCTTCTACGATCCCGCCGGCAAGCTCCTGAAGGAGCTCAACGCGAGCGACATCAAGCTCCTCGACCCCGCGAACAAGCGCTACCGGGCCATGAAGATGGAGATGGTCAACAAGCAGAACGGTCGCAAGTCCGTGTTCGAGAGCGAGAAGGTGACGCTCGCGAAGGACGTGAATGATGAGTATTTTAGTACGAGGTATTTGGAGCGGCCGTAGGTACTTGCTCGGATAGGACCCGCGCCTTGACGTCGTTCGAGGCCCGCAAGGGCCTCCGCGACGACGCGTAGGTCTTGGCCAGAACAGATCGATCCTCAACTGCGGCGACAACCCCTCGCGAGAACCGGCGGGGCCGGCGCGCGGGCATTCAGCGCGCAGCCAACAACGAGCGACCTACGCGAGCGCTCCAAACAAGAAATTCACCTCCAGGGGTCGATGAGATCGATGCCGCAATCGGTGAAGCCCTCGAAGTCGCGTGTGGCGACGGGAGCGCCGTAGGTGCGGGCGATGGCTGCGATTTGGGCGTCGAAGATCGAGATCGTTCGCCCATGCCGGCGACGCTCAGCAGCGATGTGGGCGAACCATTTGGCTGCATCCGAAGCGAAGGGGAGAATCCGGCCACCAAATTCGTTCCCGAACGTGGTTCGCGCCGCGGCGGAGAGTGCGTCGCGACGCTTGCCTTTGGGTAGGACCTCGATGCCTCGCAGGATCTCGGCCTCGGAGATGCTCGTCGCGTACAGGCTCGATTCTGGGCGGGCCCTGGCCCAGCGAAGCACGGCCGACGCCGGTTTCTCTCGCATCAATTCCGAGAGGACATTCGTGTCGAGAATGATCACTTGAACTTGAGAGGCTCGGGCATCGGTTCGCGCGGCGGTAGCTCGAGCTCGAGCCCTCCGAGCGGCGCGAATAGCGCGTGGATCCTGTCGGCCAGGTGTGACGGCTGGTTGCTCGCCGTCTCGACCGCAAGTCGCAGAATGATCCTCACCTCTTCCTCCATCGAGCGTCCCGCTTGAGCCGCACGCACCCGCAGGCGCTCCTTCACTGCGGGATCCAAGTCGCGGATGGTGAGGGTCGTCGACATGCATGCAATGCTAGCAATGAATGCATTGATGTCAATCCGCGGTGCATCATTTGGTGGAGATCTGGCTCTCGTCCCGGATGTCTCAGTCGAAGACACGCTCGGACGGGAGCGTGTCTCGCTTTGAAACGAGGGTGGGTGTTCGCGTAGATATTTCGCAATGTTGCGGGGTGGCGCGTGGCTTGCACTGGGTGTGGATGTGCCTCCCACCCTTACTCACCCGAGGGGCGCGAGCGCGGTCGACCGGAGACCGAGCGAGCACCTCGATCATCTCGCCCGCTCTCTCGCCAAGGTTCGTTTGGATCCGAAGATGGCGCCGAGCTCGCTCGGCGGCATCCTCAAGCGCTTGTCCGATCTGCACGGGCAGAGCCTGGAGGCGATCCTCGCGCTCGACTCGGATCAGCACAGCGCCGCTACGTCGCACGCCTGCGAGGTCGCACGGCTCGGGCTCGCTGCGGCGCGGAGCGTGCTCGAACAGCACCGCGACCACCCGCACGTCGTGCTGCTCTACGATTTTCGGCAGAAGACGTACGTGGCGCTCCTGCTCATGCGCTACACACTGCTCGGTGAGCAGAACGAGCGCGCCCCGCTCTGGCGGACGCTCTTGCCGGCGCTCTCGGCACGACGCGCCCTCGCGAGCTGCCGCGACGCCCTGAGCCATCTTTTGCCGCCAATTCCTGGGGATCTTGCCTGGGCATCGCTCGTGGCGCGCAGCGAGCTCCGATTGCTCCGGGCTCAGGCGGCGCTCGGGATGCTGGCGCAGGCGACGCGCGACGAGATCGCGCGCGCTCAGGTCGAGTTTCGCGAAGGGCTCGAGGATCCGCTACGCGAGTCCGGGCTCGGCACGACGTTCGACGCGCTCGGCACCGCCTTCGACGAGCTGAACGCGCGCGAGGACCTCCGGCAGAACGACGAGCGTGCCCTCCACGAGCTCGTGAGCCTCCTGCACGGCAACCGCGCCGAGCGTGGCTTCTCCGACGCCGTGCGCGACGTGCTCTTCGCCTTGCGCGGGCGCGACTCGGAGCTCGATGCGCTCGGCGATCCCGCCGACGACACGCTCGCTCTACCGTGGTCGCTGCTCTCGGCGCGCGCGTCCGAGATCCTCGCCGAGCACTTCGGGACGACGTTTCGGTCGGGGATCCCGCCGCGCCGGCGTTACGCCGACTTCTTGGCGACCTCGCCGCCCGGCGACCACGGCGGCAAGAAGGTGTCGTAGAAGAACGCGCAGTCCTTCCGGATCTGCTCTTCGGTGAGGCCATACTTGTCGAGCTTGTACTTGTGCTCGGATTCGTAGGCGCGCTGCTTTTCGGCTTGGGCTTTGACGACGGCGCGAAGCTCGGGGGTCATGTCGTGCTTCAGGAACGTGCACATCTCTTCCATCACGTTCTCGAGGTCGAGCATCATGCGGTCGTAGCGCACGATGTAGACGCGGCTCTGGTCGATGGCGCCGCTCGTCCAATCCTCGTGGAAGCGCTTGAGCAGGATGATGAGGCCGGCGTACATGCGGTCGAACCAGCGCTTTCGCACGTCTTCCGGTAGCTTCCAGAAGCCGAACGCGCGATCGAGCGCGCCCACGACGAGGCTGAACGCGCTCGGAATGATCGCGAGCGGATCGCGCGCCATGTAGAGCACCTGCGCCTCGGGGAAAGCCTTGAGGAACGCCGGCATGCGCACGGAAACCGTGAACAGCTTGGCGATGTTGCGGTCGGCCTTGTGAAGCACGAGGCTCCGGCGCCAGAGCGCCGTCAGCCAGGCGAAATCGCGCTCCGACGTGTCGCGCACGCGCGGATCGAACTGCTGCCAGCAATCCTCGTCCTCGAACGTGAGGAAGAAGCCGTAGAGGAAGAAACCGTCGAGGTAGCGGAACAGCACGCCGACGTCGTCCGTCTCCACCGAGGAGAGGCTCGTGGCGTGCGCCTCCGTCTGGTGGAACTTAGCGGGGGAGAGCTTCTCGAGGATCGGCAGGATCGGCCGCAGCATCTTCTGCAGGAGCAGCGACGGATAGAGCATCAAGAAGAGCTCCATTCCCGCGCCGAAGCCGTTGTCGGACAAGAAGCGCTGCAGGAACGTCGTGCCCGTGCGCGGATTTCCGACGAGGACGATCGGCCGGCTCGCCTTCGTGCGCGCGAGGCGCCAGAAGAAGAGGTTGTCCGCGGCCATCGCGATCGCCACCAGCGTGCGAAGGAAGGCGAAGAAGCCGGCGAGGAAGAACGGGATCACGTAGATGTGATGCGTCTTCCTCAAGACGCCGTAGATACGACCCATTCTGGAGAGCACGCTGTTCATGACGATGCCGGTCCTTGGGGGCGGACCGTATCATGAGGTAACCGGAGTGCTCTCCCTTCCGGCAGCTTGTGCAGTTTCTTCGCCGCGCGGCAGCGGCGCTGCGAAATCTCAACCCGCGTGAATTTTCACGGGGGGACGAGGCGAGGCGCCCCGCGGGCGACTCAGAGCCCGCTCGACTTGAGACTGCTGTCCGCCTGCCGCGGCAGGTGGATCCCGCACTCGTTGTGCGAGCCGAGGCGCCGGCCCGCCCGCGCGTCCTCGCCCTCCGCCACGGGAACCGTCGAGTGCACGTCGCCGATCGAGCGGTATCCGCGCCGATAGAGCGGATGATACGGCAGATCGTTCACGCGCAGGTAGCGGTGCACCTGCTCCTCGTCCCAGCCGATGATCGGGTGGACCTTGTAGACCGAGCCCTGGAGCTCGATCGGACGCAGCCCAGCGCGGAAGCTCGTCTGCTTGCCGCGAAGGCCGGCCACCCAAGCCTTGGCACCGAGCTCTTCGAGCGCGCGGTCCATCGGCTCGACCTTGTTCATCTGCTGGTAGAGCGCGAGGTCGCGGTCGTCGCCTTCCCAGAGCCGGCCGTACAGCGCCTCCTGCCGAGCGGCGGTCATCTTCGGGGCGTACACGCGGAGGTCGAGGTTGAGGCGCGCCTTGAGCTCCTCGGCGAATTGGTACGTCTCCGGAAACAGGTAGCCGGTGTCGAGGAAGATGACCGGCGCCGACGGGATCACGCGGCTCGCCAGATGGAGCATCACGGCCGACTCGGCCCCGAAGCTCGACGTGAGGACGAGGCGGTTGCCGAACGTCTCACGCGCCCACTCGAGGATCGCTTCCGGCGGAGCGTCGGCGAGGCGGCGGTTCAGCGACTCGAGATCGAGCTCCGGCTCTACCTTTTCGACGAGCTTCAGCGTGGTGGGCATCCCCAGAGGGTGGGCCCGGGTCCCCTGGTTGTCAATCAAATCACTCAAGATTTGGATAACTACATGTAACTGCTAGGTTAAAATATCTACTAAAATTGTAGACTAATGCTCAAGCAGGCGCGAACTGCTGGGTGAAGTCGCGCGCGAAGGTCTCGAGCTCCGGCGCCGGCAGGTGGTTAATGCCCGCAGCCGTCTTCCTGCCTCCGCCCGTCGGAAAGCGACGGCAAAAGGCCTCGGCCGAGACGGTCGACTCGCGGGGCACGCGCACGCTCACGAGGTAGCCGCCCTGAGCCTTGGGCGAGACGATGGCGATCGCGCTCCCGGCGTGAGCCTTGGCGAGATCGTTCGCGAGCGTGCCGCTCGCGCGGCGTGCCCAGGCTTCGTCGGGCAGCACGAACATCACGGCGCCCGGCGCTTGCCGGGTGGGCGCGAGCTTCGACGCGAGCTCCATGTCCTTCTGGTAGCCGTCGTGGAGGCGGCGGAACGTCGCCGAGCTCTTCGCGAACTCGCGCGGGTCGGCGTAGGGGAGCATCTCCGCCGCGAGCTCGACGGGCGGCACGTGGAGATCTGCGATGGTCTCGCCGTAGGCGTTGTAGTTGATGGAGACGCCGAGGTCCTTGAGGAGCTTCGCGTCCGCGGCGCCGAGGCCGGCACCTTCGGCGAGCGCGTTGCCTTCGTCCGTGAGGCTGTCGCCGTAGGTGCCGACGACCGCCCACAGCCGCTTTTGCCCCGCGAGCGCGCGATCCACGAGGATGCTCGTGCAGACGTTGGGGCTCGGATCGAGGTGCGCTTCGAGGCCCGCGTGCGCCGGCACCTCGCCCGCGTGGTGGTGGTCGAAGTAGGCGACCTTGGCGCCCGCCTCGAGCGCGGCCACGAGACCCGCGCGGTTCACGTCGAGCGAGACGTCGAGCACCGTGATCTGATCGCCAGGGGCGGCTTTGACGCGCGCGAGGAGCTCGATGTCGCGCTTCACGCCGGTGACGAGCGTGGCTTCGCCCGGCATGGTCAGTCGTAGCTGCTGGAGCGCGCACAAGCCATCCGCGTCTCCGTTGAACACGTAGTATCGAGTCACGTCGCCTCCTTATTGGCGAAGTCGAACGAACGGTGAGCGGCCCGGCCGCGGGTGGTTAGCTGGCGTCGAGCGCGCCGCGCTGCTGCAGGAAGGCGACGACCTTTTCGGCGGCGGCTTCCGGCGTGAGCGCGGTGGTATCGAGCCAGAGCTCCGGATTCTCCGGGGTCTCGTACGGCGAATCGATCCCGGTGAAGTTCTTGAGCTCGCCGCGGCGCGCCTTCTTGTACAGGCCCTTCGGATCACGCTGCTCGGCGATCGTGAGGGGGGTGTCCACGAAGATCTCGATGAACTCTCCCGACGGGATGAGGTAACGCGCCATTTCGCGCTCGGCGCGGAACGGCGAGATGAACGCCGTGCTCACGATGAGACCGGCATCGACCATCAGCTTCGCCACCTCGGCGATGCGGCGGATGTTCTCCACGCGATCGGCCGCCGTGAACCCGAGGTCCTTGTTGAGGCCGTGACGCACGTTGTCGCCGTCGAGCAAGTACGTGTGCTTGCCGATGCTGTGGAGCTTCTTGTCGACCAGGTTCGCGATGGTCGACTTACCGGCGCCCGAGAGGCCCGTGTACCAGAGCAGGCACGGCTTCTGGCCCTTCAGGTTCGAGCGGGCCGCCTTGTTCACGTCCATCGCCTGCCAGTGCACGTTCTGCGCACGGCGCAGAGCGAAATGCAGCATGCCGGCGCCGACCGTGTCGTTCGTCAGGCGATCGATCAGGATGAAACCGCCCGTGTCGCGGTTGACCTTGTACGAGTCGAACGGGATGGCGCGATCGAGCTCCATGTTGACGACGCCGATCTCGTTGAGCTCGAGCTTCGAGGCGGCGACTTCCTCGAGCGTGTTGACGTTGATCTTGTGCTTGATGGGCGCAATCGTCGCCGTGACGATCTTGGTCCCGATCTTCATCAAGTAGCTGCGTCCGCGGAGCAGCGGGCTCTCGTTCATCCAGACGACGGTGGCCTCGAACTGGTTGGCCACCTCCGGGGGATTGTCGGCGGTGACGATCATGTCGCCGCGCGAACAGTCGACCTCGTCCGCCAGCGTCAGCGTGACCGATTGACCCGCGATCGCTTCCTGGAGATCGCCGTCGAAGGTCGCGATGCGCTGGACCTTGCTCGTGCGCCCGGACGGTTGGATGCGGATCGGATCGCCCGGCTTGATCTTGCCGGCGACGACGGTGCCCGCAAAGCCGCGAAAATCGTGACTCGGGCGGTTCACCCACTGGATTGGCATGCGGAACGGGTCCGCGAGCAGACGCGAGGTATCGACCTCGACACTCTCGAGCAGACCCATCAGCGTCGGTCCCTGGTACCAGGGCGTGAGCTTCGAGTGCTCGATGATGTTGTCGCCCTTCACCGCCGAGATCGGGATGCAGGTCACGTCGTTGAAGCCGAGCTTCTCTGCGAGATCGCGGTACTCGCTCTCGATCTTCTCGAAGACGTGGCGCGAGTACTCGACGAGGTCCATCTTGTTGACGACGAGCACGGCGTGGCGAATGCCGAGCAGCGACACGAGACAGCTGTGGCGGCGCGTCTGCACGAGCACGCCCTTGCGCGCGTCCGCGAGAATGATGCTGAGGTCGGAGGTCGAGGCCCCCGTCACCATGTTGCGCGTGTATTGCTCGTGACCGGGTGTGTCGGCGACGATGAAATTGCGCTTTTCGCTGGAGAAGAAGCGGTAGGAGACGTCGATCGTGATGCCCTGCTCGCGCTCGGCCGAGAGGCCGTCGAGCAGGAGCGCGTAGTCGATGTCGCCGCCGCGCGTGCCGACCTTCTTCGAGTCGCGTTCGAGCGCGAGGATCTGATCGTCGGCGATCGCCTTCGATTCGAAGAGCAGACGGCCGATCAGTGTGCTCTTGCCGTCGTCGACGCTACCGCAGGTATTGAAGCGGAGCAGGCTCTTGTTGACGCGGAGATCCGCGTCCTCGGGGCTCCCGGCCATGGCGGTCGTGCGGCGCATCAGAAATAACCTTCCTGCTTCTTCTGTTCCATCGAGGCGGCGGCGTCGTGGTCGATCATGCGACCCTGACGCTCGGAAACGCGGCTCTGCATCATCTCGCGGATGATGTCGGGCAGCGTGTCGGCGCTCGATTCGACGGCGCCCGTGAGCGGGTAGCAGCCGAGCGTGCGGAAGCGGATGTTGCGCATGACCGGCTGCTCGCCGGGGCGCAGCGGCATGCGCTCGTCGTCGACCATGAGGATGGTGTTGTCGCGCACGACGGTGGGGCGCATGGCGGAATAGTAGAGGGGCACGATGGGCACGTTCTCGAGATAGATGTATTGCCAGACGTCGAGCTCGGTCCAGTTCGACAAGGGGAAAACGCGGATCGATTCGCCCTTCTTCTTGCGCGTGTTGTAGAGGCGCCAGAGCTCGGGGCGCTGGTTCTTCGGATCCCAACGGTGCTGCGCGCTGCGGAACGAGAAAATGCGCTCCTTCGCGCGGGACTTCTCTTCGTCGCGGCGCGCGCCGCCGAAGGCCGCATCGAACTGGTACTTGTCGAGCGCCTGCTTGAGGCCCTCCGTCTTCCACGTGTCCGTGTGGACCTGCGAGCCGTGCGTGAACGGGTTGATGTTCTTCGCGATCGCGTCCGGGTTCTTGTGAACCAGGAGCTCCATTCCGCTCTCCTGCGCCATGCGATCGCGCATCTCGTACATGGCCTTGAACTTCCACGTGGTGTCCACGTGAAGGAGCGGGAACGGCGGCGGCGCGGGGTAGAAGGCCTTGCGCGCGAGGTGCAGCATCACGCCGCTGTCCTTGCCGATCGAGTAGAGCATCACGGGACGTTCGGTCTCCGCGACGACTTCGCGCATGATTTGAATGCTCTCGGCTTCGAGCATTTCGAGATGGGTGAGTGACATGGATCTCGTTCTGCGTTCGCGCCTGCGCGCGTGGGGGGATGGTGGATCTAGCTCACCCCGGGCCTATACCCCAGAGACTTTGGGGGTTTAGTGGGACTTCCCGGAACCGGGAGGGGCGAAAAAAACCGCGCGGGTGAAGCGGATGCTCCCCGGGTGGGCCCGCGCTTCGCGCTTTCTCGCGCCTCGTACGGTGAGAAGAACGACCATGCCCGCCTCCTGGGCCACGTATTTATGTACTGCGCCGCATGCCGCGGCGCGGCAACGCCCGGCTGGTACAATCGGCGCGCTTGGATTCGAGGGCTGCCGCGGAGTACTTCGTGCTCTTCCGCTTGGCTCAGATGGGCTTCCTTGCGTCGCCCGCCACGAGCCCGGGGGCGGAGCTCGTCGCGTGTAGCCCGCGGGGGACGCGCGTTGCGCTCCTGCGTGTACGGATTCGCGACAGTCGCGGGCGCTTCACGGTCGAGCGGGGCGCCGAGCGTGTGGCAAGAAATCGCGCCTTCGTGTTCGTCGACTTTCCGG
The DNA here is from genome assembly GCA_035558375.1 of Polyangiaceae bacterium. Lineage (GTDB taxonomy): Bacteria > Myxococcota_A > Polyangia > Polyangiales > Polyangiaceae > PMG-095. The sequence continues at coordinate 3,619 of DATMCL010000419.1, read as the reverse complement.
AGCGACCCGGCGAGGAGCCCGTCTGCTTCGTGGTGCCGGCTTCGGCGGTGGCGGCGGAGGTTCAGCGCGTGCCGGCTTGGCCGGCCGGCGCGGAGGCCGAGGCGGAGCTCGGGGCATTTCGCGAAGCGTGGCACCTCTTGGGGCTCACGCGGCCGAACGGCGCGCTTTCGTCGCCCGCGACGGTGACGTCGCCGAGCTCTCCGGCCGCGTAGCCGTCGCGGTGGCGGCCGGGGTCGCGCATCCGGGGACCGCGACTTACGCTCCTCGTTCGTGAACCCGCCTCTCGTCCGCCCGCCCGAGCCGCGCGTTTCCGTGCGGAAAGCGCTCGGCGACAGCCTCACGTACATGCGGCGGGCGCTCGCGCTCGTGTATCGCTCGTCGCGCGGGCTCACGCTGGCGCTCGGCGGGCTCACATTGGGTGCGGCGGCCGTTCCGCCCGCAGTCGCGTGGGCGGGCAAGCTCATCGTGGACGCGGTCGTGGCGCAGTCGAAGGAGCGCACGCTGCGCTGGGTGGCCGTGGAGCTCGGGCTCATCGTGCTGCAGGTGACGCTCGGGCGCGGCCTCGGCCTGGTGCGCAGCGTGCTCGGGTCGCGCCTCGGCACGGACGTGAACGTCGCGATCCTCGAGCGCGCGACGGCGCTCGAGCTCAAGCACTTCGAGGACTCGGAATTTTACGACAAGCTGAGCCGGGCGCGGCGCGAGGCGTCGTCGCGACCGGTGTCGCTCGTCACGGAGAGCTTCTCGCTCGTGCAGAATTTGCTCACCGTCGCGGGCTACGCGGTGCTGCTCGTCCACTTCAGCCCCTGGGTCGTGCTCGTGCTGATGGTCGCGACGCTACCGGCGACGTTCGTCGAGATGCGCTACTCGAAGGCTGCGTTCCGTCTGCGGAATTGGCGTTCCCCCGACGGCCGGCGGCTCCTTTACCTCGAGTACGTGCTCGCGAACGACGAGCACGCGAAGGAGATCAAGCTGTTCGGCCTGGGGCCGCTCTTGCTCGGGCGCTACAAGGAGCTTGCCGAGCGCTTTCATCGTGAGGACTCGGAGCTTGCGACGCGCCGCGCGCTCGTGACGCACGCGTGGTCGATGCTCGCGACGCTCGCGTTCTACGGCGCGTACGCGTCGATGGCGGCGTTCGCGGCGATGGGGCGGCTGACGCTCGGCAGCATGACGATGTACGTGCTCGCGTTCCGCAGCGGCCAGCAGGCGTTCCAGTCGATCCTCACGGGGATCGGTAGCATCTACGAGCACAACCTCTACATGTCGAACCTGTTCTCGTACCTCGACGGCGCCAACGCGGCGCTGCCGACGGGGGACGGCGCCGTGCCCGCAGTCATGCTCGCGGGGGACGTGCCGAAGGGGGACACGGCGCCCGCCGGTGTGATCACGGCGGGCGCGACGGCAGGCGGAGTCGTGACGGCGAGCGACGTCGCCGCGGGCCGCGACGAGCAGGGAATACGGCTCGAAGGCGTGAGCTTCCGCTACCCCGGGCAGGAGAAGTGGGTGCTCGAGGGAATAGACTTGTTCGTCCCGCGCGGGCAAAGCGTGGCGCTCGTGGGCAGCAACGGTGCGGGCAAGACGACGCTCGTGAAGCTCGTGACGCGGCTCTACGAGCCGACGGCCGGGCGCGTGCTGCTCGACGGCAAGGATCTCCGAAGCTGGGACGCCGACGCGCTGCGCGCTCGCTTCGGCGTGGTCTTTCAGGACTTCAACCAGTACCAGCTCAAGTTGCGCGAGAACGTCGGCGTCGGGAACGTCGAGCACCTGGACGACGAGGCGCGCATTCGGAGCGCCGTCGAGCGAGGAGGCGCCGATGCCGTCGTGAGCGGGCTCGAGCACGGCATCGAGACGCCGCTCGGTCGCTGGTTCCCCGAAGGCGTCGAGCTCTCGGGCGGGCAGTGGCAGAAGCTCGCGCTCGCGCGCGGCTTCATGCGCGACGCAGCGGACATTCTCGTGCTCGACGAGCCCACGGCCGCGCTCGACGCCGACGCCGAGCACGCCGTGTTCGAGCGCTTTCAGCGACTCGCCGCGGGTCGCACCACGATCATCATCTCGCACCGTTTCCCGACCGTACGCATGGCCGATCGCATCCTCGTGCTCGAGAACGGGCGCATCACCGAAGACGGCTCGCACGCGGCGCTGCTTGCGGCGAACGGCACCTACGCACGCCTGTTTCAGCTCCAGGCGCGGGGCTATACGTAACGCCCCCCGGGCTACGGGCTCGTGGGGTGACGACGACGCAGCCCGTTGTTTACAACCGCCCGGATGTCCAAGCGGGGGTTTCGCGTTACTGAAGAGCGAGCTTGCGAAGCGCTTGCCGGATGACCTGCTCGAGAGAAGAGACGGAGTGCGGAATGCGTGTCAGAGCGCGCTTCGCTTCACTCTCGCGAAAGCCCATGCCGACGAGAGCTTGAAACGCCTTCGCGCGTGCGCCAGCGACGGCGGGAACGACGGCGCCGCCGTACGGCGTGCCATCGGCGTGCGCGAAAGAGAGCCCGGAAGAGGGAGTGCCCGTAATGATGAGCGAGCCGTCATGGACAGCGCGGTGGTGGGCCCCGCAGAGGGTGAGGAGATTGGCGACGAGGTGTTTCCCGCCTTCGCAGCGCCGCTCGAGATGGTGCGGCTCCGTAAAGACCGCGTGCCGGCAACCGGGTACGCGACATTTCGCACTGTCTCGGCGCAGGACCGTGCGCCGCGTTGCGGGCGGGATGGTCTGGGTGGCGCGGGCGGGACTCGCGCCCACGGGGGCACGATCGTCGACGTTGTCGTCGACGTCCACGTGGGCGCCGATGTGGGCGTCCGCGTCGTCTCGCACGCCCACGTGTGCGTCCACATGCCCGATGTGCTGAGCGTCGCACTCCGCCATCTCGACGATTTCGGGACCGACCTCGATGAGCTCCCCGCGTCCCTGCTGCGTGCCCCGGCGACAGCGCTCGCAAACCGTGAGCGCGATTTGATAGCTCGAGCGCCCCGGGTCCCTTTCTCCCCCGAGGGTCTGCCGGCAGAGCAGCAGGAAAGCTGCGTCGTCATCGAGCGGCTCCCCCGCGTCGTGCCGAATTTTCGCCATCGCTTCGCGGAAGGTCGCGAAAACCTCGCCTGACAGCTCGAGGCGAAGCAGGTGGCGCTCGAGCCGCGAGTCCGGAAGATCGTCAGGGAGACTTCCAGGACGATGACCGTTCACGAGCTGCTCGACTTCGCGCACGGTCCGACCTCGGGCGACTTCGAGCCACTCCTTTTCGGTAGACGGAATCGCGACGCGCGTGACCTCGCGCGCGACCGAAAAGTTGATAACGCCCGTTCGGAGCTCCCCTGCGATTTCAGGCAACGCTTCGAGCGCTTCGGCGACGCGGAGCTTTTCCTGGGTAAGCCGAGGTCCGTAGCCGAAAAGGCGCTCTGTGTATTCCAGGAACGACGCGAACCCGAGCCGAACATGCGCTCCCGAGCGACGCGCTCTGAGAAGCGCGCGTCCTTCGTCGAAATCGAGCCCCGCACGCTCGGTCGCGAGAACCTAACACGCAGATTTTCGTCCTCGCCCGCATGCCCAGGACGTCGTTTCACGCATCGAAACGACAGCGAAGTCCTCCAAGCGCCGAAAGCCAGCCACCGCTCATCCTGACGCAGC
>DATMCL010000418.1:0-3053 GCA_035558375.1 Polyangiaceae bacterium | reverse complement strand
GTCCCGCCCGTTCCCGGATCGGAGCCCCCGGTTCCGGGATCCGTGCCGCCGCTCGCCATGCCGGTGCCGCCCATCGCGGCGTCGCCGCTCGAGCCGCCCTGCGTCGCGCTGCCGCCCGCGTCCGTTCCGCCCGTGTCGCTTCCGCCGCTACCACCGGTGGCTGACCCGCCCATCGCGCTCGAGGTGCCCCCCATACCGGGGGCTCCGGAGTCTCCGCTCGCGCCGCCCGTGGCCGTCCCCGAGCTTCCGCCCGCCCCGCCCGTCGTGCCGCTGCCGGCCAGCGCTGGGCCCGAGAAGTTGTTGTCCGACGGCGAGCCGCACGCGGGCACGGCACCGACCACCCCCAAGAGAAGACAGAGCCCAGTTCGCTTCAGCATGGCGGTGACCTCCTAAGTGTTCGAGCGTCGCCGTGGTCGAGCGCCGCCCAGCACTTCATAAGATAGCACTCCACTCTCTCGCGGACTACGCTCCGCCAACTTTCGCGCCCCGTCCGAATGGCTCGGGCCACTCACTTTCCCCCACATAGACATTTCAATGGCTTCCGCTCCGTCTCCCGTCACCATCGCCGTTCCAAAGGGTCGCGTCACGCGCGTGCTCGCTCCGCTCTTCGAGCGCGCCGGCATCGATCCGGAGCCGCTCGTTCTGGACGATCGACGGCTGATTCGCGAGAGCGCGGACGGACGTTTTCGTTTTCTTCTGCTGAAGCCCGACGATGTCCCGACTTACGTCGAGTACGGCACCGCCGATCTAGGCGTGAGTGGTCGCGACATCCTCCGCGAGCGGCGCTACGACCTCTATCAGCCCCTCGACCTCGGCGTCGGACGGTGCCGCATGGTCGTCGCCGGGCGACCGAACGCCACGGTCCCGGCGGTGCCGCGCGTTGCGACCAAGTACCCGCGCACCGCGAGCGAGCACTTTGCCTCGCTCGGCATCCAGGCCGAGATCATCTACGTACAGGGCTCCGTCGAGCTTGCCCCGCTCGTCGGGCTCGCGGATTTGATCGTCGACCTCGTGGAGTCGGGCGCCACCCTGCGCGACAACGGTTTGGTCGAGCGAGAGACGATTAATGAGGTCTCGAGCGTGCTGATTGCGAATCCGTCGCTCTACAAGCTGCGGCACGCGGAGATTGAGCCCTTGGTCGTCAAGCTGCGGGCGGCGGTGGGCTAGGCGTCCAAGGCACCGTTCACGATTGCTTCGGTTCGTCGAGCACGACGAGCGGCTCGATCTTCTTCATGCCCTTCGGCCCGATGCCTTTCACGCGCAGAAGATCCGTGATGCGCTTGAAGCGACCGCCGAGCTTGGCGCGCAAGGCGATGATGGCTTCCGCGCGTTTTGGTCCCACGCCGGGTAGGTGACGGAGGTCGCTCGCGTCCGCTCGGTTCAGGATGACTTTGCCGTCGGCGGTGAGGCCGGGTGACGCCCCGCCGGGTGGAGTCGGAACACCGCCGTCCGGAGCCTGATCCTCGAGCGGACTCGGGACCGCGGACGGCTCCGGGGCGCCGACGAGCGGGACGACTCCCGCTCGAGTGACGCTCGCCTGATGCGTGGTCGCGGCGCCGGCGGGAGCTGGCCCGGCGCTGGCGGCCACCGGCACGAGCGTGCCGGTGGGAAGCGTCACGCCTGCGCCGCGCGAGAGCGACGAGGCGCCGATGGCGGCGAGCGCGAGCATTCCGCCGAGGATCGCCGCGCTTTTCGCGAGCACCGGACCCCAGACGCCGAGCCCGCGCGCTCGAGCACCGGCGAGCGCGCGGGCCGCGGCAAGGGCCCGCTTGGGACCCTCGCCGCGCCGCGCCGGCGAAGAGGTCCCCGTCGATCGTCGTCCGGCGCGCAGGGAGCGCCCGGACTCGGTCTCGAAGAGCTGCATCTTCGCTCCCTTGCGATCGCTCAGGCCGTCTCCGAGAAGCTCTCGTCGGCGTGGCCGTTGCCCGCTTTCTTGAGCAGCGTAGGAGCGTGCGCTTCCTCGCGGTCTTCGCGGTCCTCGCGTGGGACGTAGTCGCGCACGTGGATCTCTCCGCTCACGGGAACGGCCTCGAGCTTCACGTTGAACGAGCCGTCGCGGTTGACGAACGCCACGCCGATGCGGTTCCAGTACTTCTGGGTGCCGCGCTGCGTGACGACGTAAGCGATCTTCATTTTCGATTGGTCCATCTTGCTTGTCTCCTCTTCGCGCGCTCCGTTGCGGGCGCGCGGTGCGAGGAAGTGCGAGCGGCGTGCCACCCGCGCGCGCCCACGATCCCCCGACGAATCTGGCGCCGAACCCGCTTCCAGGGCCGCGGTGGCCGCTCGCCGCCGCGGGCCGCCAGGCCTTCGTTCAGCCAGGGTGGAAGCGGGGCCGCGGAGGGGTCAAACTGGAGGCTCGTTCCGTAAGATGGATCAGGCGTCATGCGCATCGTGAAAGAGCTTGTCGGGAGGGCTGCGCTGGTCGCGCTCGTCGCAGGCTGCTCGGCGAGCGCGCAGACGCCCCCCTCTGCCCCGATGCGGCCTCCCTCGCCGACGAGCGTCACGCGCCGGGAGCCCGGCGGCGATGCGCCGGATCCGCAGCGCGCCGCGCTCGAGCGCCTGCTCAAGGAGCCGTGGGGGGCGCGAGGCGACAAGGACGAGCAGCTGCTCGCGCCGATCCCGGACTGGGAGCACTGGAAGCGCCTCCGTTACTGGGGCTTCGACAACCTCGTCGGGTTTCGCTACGGCAACGAGTACCGCGCCATGACCGTCGCTCACGTGCAGGTCATGCCCGAAGGCATGCCCGTGAAGAGCGAGACGTGCATGCGTGCGTTCGAGGACTGGGCGCGCCCCCAGATCAAGGGGTTCGACGTGAAGCTCGAGCCGTTCCGGGTGAAGGTCACGCGCTGGCGCGACCAGCCGCTCGTGATCCAGAGCGTCGACGGCTGGGTGAGCTGGGGCATCGGTAGCGCGGACTTCTCCGCCGCGTGGGCCGCGTACCCCGCGTACCCGGACGCCTGCCTCATCTACGGTGTCGCCGTGCCGTGGCGCGATCAGGGCGAGCTTGCCAAGAAGGTGCGTGACCGCTTCATCGAGGAAGGGCTCGTCACGTT
>DATMCL010000417.1:0-2476 GCA_035558375.1 Polyangiaceae bacterium | reverse complement strand
TGGACACCAGCTCACACGACGCGCATCAGAGGCTCTCCCTTGCGGATCGTGTAGGCGATCAAGAATCGCAGTGGACGCAGTGGATCCGGATTACGAAAGAGAACGTGGACGACGTCTGCCTTGTCCACGAAGGAGTGCCCCGCTTCGACGATGGCGGGCGTCTCCCCTTCGAAGGCTGACTCGAAGCGACCTTCCAGCACGTATCCGATGCCCACCGCCGGATGCGCATGACGCGGGGCCTGCATCCCGGGCGGGTACTCGATGAGGTAGAGGCGCGTCTCCCAGCCGGGCATCTCCTGAACGTCTTGCTGTGAGAGGAGTCGGCGCGTGATCTCCTTCGACGCGGGTGTCTCGACGTCGTGTGCGGGGGGCGGCGCCGGAGGCCCCAAGGCGGCCGGTGTCGAGCCATGGCAAGCGGCAAGCAGCGCACACGGAAGGAAGGCGACGGAGAGGAGGGAACGAGGCGGGAGGCTACGCATGCGCCGGCAAACAATGTGCGCCGCCCACTATTCCCGCTCGGGGTGACCTATACGCCGACGACGGCCCGGCGGGGCGGCAGGACGTGACGATCGCGCGGCGAAGGTGGACGACAGCGGTCAACGGCGGCCATCGGCGACGCCGTCCGAGACAGCCGAGACAGTGCTCGAGCACGAGACAGAATCCGGCTTGTGGGAGGGTATCTCAGCGGCGTCGAGGCGGCTCGTGTCCGACCATGACCTGCAGCCGTGGGAACCGATCGTAGAGCTCGCGAAGACCGGCGAGCGAGCGGATCGCCGCCTCCTGATCATCGACGCCGGGGCTGGGCCGTATGCGGTGCTCGAACTGAACGTGGTATGCGCAGGCGTCACCGGTGATCAGGACCGGGCCGGCCTCTGCATTGACCAAGTACGACACGTGATTTGGCGAATGCCCGGGCGTCGAGATCGCCCAGATCGAGCCGTCGCCGAGCAGATCGAGCACGCGTTCGAAGGGCGGCACCGCGTGACCCTTGTCGAAGTCCAACGCGTAGAGGGGCCTGCCGTCGAGGTGGTCGCCAATCATCGCCTTTTGCATGAACGTGTCTTCGCCTCGCCCGAACACCGCGGGCACTTTAGCGGGGAGGTCGACGAGCCCCGAGGTGTGGTCGCCGTGCAGGTGGGTGAGGAACACGGCTCGTGACGAGATGCCGCGCGATCTGAGCTGCGACGCGACGTCGGCCCCGTCCGTGCTGCGGCTTTCGGCACCGATCAGCGCGAGGATCAGTCGCAGCAGTCCCGTGTAGTTGCCGCCCTCCCGGGCGAACGCGCGGGCGAGGCCGGCGTCGATCAGGTAGTCGCCCTCGGTCAGGTGATGCACCCAATAGGCCGACACCGTGCTCGGCGCATGATGGTCACCTAGCTCCTCGATGTTGGGATCGCCCTTGTCCAGGACGACGAGACGATCACCGTCGACGGTGCCGGTGAGCAGGACCTCAACGGTGACCGGTCGCGGTCGCGCGAGGATCTCCTCCCAGGTGGTCGGCCGCTGCACGGGCAGCGCGTAGGCGGCGACATCGAGCGAGCGAAAGCCAGCGCGCAAGAGCATGAGCACCGCACCGAGCATGAGCACCGCGCCGAGCGCGACGTATCTTAGGAGTCGGCGGCGTCGTTTGGCGCGTCGCGCGGTTGCACCCTCGTCGGAGGCCATGGGTCGAGGCTGCGCCAGACGGATACATCAGTCCAATGCATGATTGGTATAGTGTTACATGATCAAGAATCATTCTCGAGCGAGCCGCGCGAGCGCCGAGCCCCGGCTCGAGCAAATGAACCTCAACCTGCTGCTCGCGCTGCACTGGCTGTTGGTCGAGCGAAGCGTCACGCGTGCGGCGGTTCGCCTTGGCGTGACCCAATCGGCGATGAGCCGGAGCCTCGGCCAACTTCGCGAGTGGTTTGACGATCCGCTGCTCGTCCCCGCGGGTCGCAGGATGCTGCTCACGGCTCGCGCCGCAGGGCTGCGGGAGCCGCTCACGGCCAGCCTCGACGGGCTCCGCGGGCTCCTTCGCCCGCCGCAGGCGTTCGACCCGGCCACCGCGACCGGGACCGTGCGCATGGCCGCGACCGAGCACGCGCTCGGAGCCGTCGTCCACGAATTCGTCGGGCGACTGATGCGACGCGCCCCGCGGCTCGACGTGCAGATCGAACCCGCAGGTCGCGACGTCTTCTCGCAGCTCGCGGCAGGCCGTTTGGAGCTCCTCGTCGTGCCCAAGGTCGGCCGCCTGCCGGAGGAGCTGCGGGCCGCGGACCTTCTCCACGAGCGCTTCCGCAGCATCGTGCGCCAGGATCACCCCGTCGCCCGGCGGAAGCTGACGCTGCGCCGCTTCTGTGCGCTAGATCACGTGGTCGTCTATCCCCTCGGTGGCGACGCCGACAGCCTCGTGAGCCGCGTGCTCACGCAGCGCGGCCTCGAACGGCGCGTCGCGCTCCGCGTGCCGTACTTCGAGAGCGCGCTGAGGATCGTA
>DATMCL010000416.1:0-4607 GCA_035558375.1 Polyangiaceae bacterium | reverse complement strand
GATCAGCGTCATGGCGAGGTTCTGGCGCGCCTGGACGACGCTCGGATCCATCGCGAGCGCCTGCTCGAACGTGCGCGCCGCGCGCTCGAGGTCGCCTTGACGGCGATACGCTTCGCCGAGGTTCGTGAGGTACCTCGGGTTCGGACTGACGGCGGCGGCTCGCTCGAGATAGCGCGCGGCCTCTTCCCAGCGCTCACCCTCGAACAGGAAGACACTGAGCGCGAACAGCGCGCCCTCGTGCTGGGCGTTGCGCGAAATGACCTGACGGTAGAGGGGCTCCGCGTCCTTGGCCCGCCCGCCGCGATGCAACGCGAGCGCACGCTCGTACAGATCCTGCGAGCTTTTTCGGGGTTTCACGAGCCCGCGAGCGTAGCGTCGAGAGCGCGGCGCGTCGACTCTACCGAGCGCTACCTGAGTGGCGGGCCGTACAACGTTTCGCGGAAATTCGCGTAACCGAACGTGTCGGCGTTGAGGGTTTGGACCAGGTCACCCATCGGCGAAACCTCCTGCATGATTCCGCCCACCGAGTAGATGACGAGCGTGTTGCCGTTCGGAAGGCGCTGCACGTCGCCGAGGACGAAGCTCGCCGCATCGGGCGTCGCGTACGACCAGCGTTGGGTGGCCGTCAGGGCCGTCGCCGATTCGTCGAGCGCGTACTCGTAGACGGTGGACTTGGCGTTGCTGAAGAAGACGATGTTGCCGTTCTCGAGCAAGTGGTGCCCGTGGTTCATCGACCAGTCCCCGCCGGCGCATTTCGGCGCGTGAGCGCCCGAGCAATTCCCACCGAACTGCCAGAGCGCATCACCCTTACGGTTTACCTTCAAGAAGGCGTTCGCATTGCGATCGCCGAACGTGTAGCTGTCGTCCGCGCGGTGGTAGAGGAGCGAGTTAGCGTGAAAGCCGTCCGACGCGTAGAGGTGGCTGTCGAGCTCGGCGACGGTCACGATCGACCCGTCGGGCGAGCGCTCCACGAGCGTGCTCGGTGCGTCCATGTTCACGACCAAGTCCCAGTAGAGGGCCGCGACGATCCCACCCGGAAGCACCGTGAAGTCGTGGTGGGCGCCGGAGAGCCCCGCGACGTCGCGCTCCACCTCCGTGCCGTCCATGCTGACGCGGCGCATCTCTCCGCTGCCGGCGCCGCCTCCGTTCAACGTCACCATCCAGAGGTTCGCGCCCTCCCAGTCCATCAGGGCGCGGGTGCACGACTCGGGAGCCTCGGTCCACCAGACCACGGCTCCGTCCGAATCGATGATGTAAGCCATGGGCGGGCGCGACCCGTCGGCAAACGAGCCGTCGCTCGTGATGATGAAGCCGGGCGCTCGGGCGACGGCGTCGTTCGTCGTGCGGGTCACCGTGGGTGCGCCCGCTGCGGCGCCGGTCGTCAGCGTTCTCTCGGGGCTCGAGCAGTCGCCACCGCTTCCCGTTGCGACGACGCGATAGTTGTAGGTGCGCCCGGGTTTCAATCCCAGCATCAGCGCCCGGTGCGGGCTCCCCGTGACGTCGATCGGGCCGCCGCTGCCACGGTTGATTTCATCCGGCGCGGGCTCGCTCAAGGTGAACTCGATCCGCGCGGCGCGCAGCCCCGCGAGATCGGTGGACCAGTCGACGATGCCCACCGTCGGGATGGCGGCGCTCAACGTGCCCTCGAGCTCGAAGTGGCAGCTCACGCCGCCGGGGCTCGGCTTGCTTGCCTCGCCGTCGCCGCAACCCGCCGTGGCAGCGAGCAGGCACAGCGGAAGCAAACGGCTCGCGCGGCGGTACGCGGATTTGCGTTCGAGGTATGTTCCCGGTTGGAGGCAGCGAGTGAATCGGCTGAAAACCGGAAAGGCGCTTGGATTGGCGACGGCACTACTCGCCGTCGCTTGCAGTGGCAGCGACGACAGTGGCGACGGCGACGGCGGTGGCGGCAACGGCAGCGGCGGCAATACGCCGGGGAAGTGCTCGGCGCCCGTCATCAACGGTAGCACCTTCGGCATGTTGGGCACCGCCACCGTTCACGGCAGCGGGACCCTCCCGGCAGGCTTGCCGGACGGCTACCGGTTCGAGCTCGTGCTCGATGATCACGGATTCACGTCCGGCGTGGCCCCTGCGACCTTCAACGGATCCCCGGACACTTGCGGACAGAGCTTCTCCTACAAGATCGTGGCCGTGGAACCAGGCACCTACAAGCTCGGCTACGAGCTCTACGCCCACGACTCGGACCCGGACCCGAAGTACCGCGGGAGGTCGAGCAACGAGTTCACGGTAGCCGACGGCGCGAACGTCGCGTTCGACCCGAAGTTCTAGCCCCAGCTCAGCGCAGTCGGAACGTCGCGAGGAACGCCTCGAACGCCGCGCGATCGAGCAGGTCCGTGTACACGAGGTATTGGGCCTCGGGCCCGTCGAAATGCGCTGTCAGCACGTTCTGCTGCATGCCGAAGAACATGCTCGCCCGGCTCAAGCGCATCTCGCGACCCGCGACATTCAGCGCCCAGCTTTCCTCGGCATGCATCGGACCGCGATCGCGACCCGAAAAGCCGCGAAAAGAGAACAGGTATGTCCCATGGCCCGCGGCATCGACGTAGCGCCGAAAGCGCTCGAACGCGTTGGCGCTACCGGGGATCGGGGACGGGATCTCTTCGACCGTATCGTTCTTCTGCACGAAGCCGGGACGCGGTACATAGGTGAATTCGTCGAACACGAGCGGGCTCGGCAAGGGCTCGCTCGCGCTTCGGGCGGGTAGTGGCTGCGCTTTGGCGGTTTCGTGAGGGACGGCCCGCTCGTGGTTCGAGGTCGTCATGCACGAGGCGAGCAAGACGAACAACAACCCCGACGCGCGCTCCATCGCCCGACGAGTCTACACGATTCAGTAGAACAAACTGAATGTCCCCGTGAGGTACAGCATCGACAGCATGTAAAGCGTTCCGTCGTAGTAGCGGAACTGCCCCGTCGGTGCGCCCGTGTCCCACGCCGCTTGCAAGAACGGCTTCGCGTCCGCCGCCGACAAGCCGAACGCCAGCATCGCGTTCACGCCCGCGAGGCCGGGGCCGTGATACGAGCTACTCGGCGTGCCGTCGAGCGTGTAGTAGCCGCCGTACGTCGCGAGGTTCTGGCTCACCCAGAAAGCCGAGTGCGTCGCGGCATACGTTGCCGGCCAGGTGCCGACTCCGTTGTACACGTAGTCCGCCATCACGTTCATCGGGACGCGCCAGGCGTCGGCATTGAACGTATTGCCCGCGCTGTACGCGGACCCGTCGAAGTTCGACTGATAGGGAGCGAGCCCCGTCTTCGCGTTGACGACCTTCTGAAAATACGTGCGCCCGTAGCTGGTCGCGTTCTTCCAGAGGGTCGCGTTCGCCGTGTCGAAGCAAGCCCACTCCGAATAGAAGAGGGGAAGCACGTAGGACGGATCCGAGAAGTTCGAGTTCTGGCTGAACTTCACGATCGCGGGGTCGTTCACGAAATCTTGTTGAGCGACCGCGGCCATCACCTTGCGGGCTTCGGCGGCGTAGTCGACGGCTCCGTCGTCGCCCCAGCGCTTGCTCGCGAGCCGGAGCGCTTCGGCGAAGTACTCGTCGCCGTCCGGCGCTTGTCCCCGCGAGATCGGGGTGCAGGAATTCACGTTCATCTGCCACGCGAACACGCCGCTCGGCTGCTGCATGCACGCCTTCGCGTAAGCCCAGAGCTTGTCGAACTCCGTCTTCATGTTCATCTGCACGGCGATGAACATCCCGTACGACTGTCCTTCGCTGCGGACGTCGTTGCTGTAAATGTCCTGAACGTACGCCTGCGACGGATCGGACGAGAGCTCGAAGTAGATCGCCTGGTCGTCGGGCGTGCCGTGGAAGAGTTGCTGGACGGTGCTCGTCATCTTCGCCTGCACGTCCTCGGCGGGCAGCCCGAGCACCTCGGTGAAGAGGTTCGGGTAGCGGTCCGGCGCCGTGCACGCCGCGCGCGTCGTCGGGACGAACGGACCGGGCCCGCCTGCCCCGCCCGTGCTGGCGGCACCGGCGGCGGCGCTGCCTGCCGTCGCGCCCGAGCCACCCATGCCGGCCGTTTGAGTCCCGCCTTCTCCCGCCGAGGGACCGGCCCCGGACCCGCCGCCCGAGGCGGCTCCCCCAGCGTTGCCGGAGCGCCCCGCGCCCCCGCCCTGCCCGCCCGTTCCGCCGACGCCGGCCATGCCTGAGGCGCCGGCACCGTCCGCGGGGGGCTCCGCCCTGCTGGAAGAGCACGCAAACACGGCGGAAAGACCTACGAAAGTGATGAGATGAAGAAAAGAACGCAAGCCGGAAGCGTAGCCTGGCGGGGCACTCATGCCATGAAAGAATCCGCGCACACTGCCAATATTCCCCGACCCCCCGCCATTTTTCGAATCGGGGTTCGTCCTTCGCCCAGGGGCCGGGCATCATAGCGGCACAACCGATGACTTCTTCCGCCTCTCGCCGTGTTTCCGTCGCTAGTTCTTTCCCTCTCAAGCTCGCCGGCTGTTCGTTCGTCGTCGCCCTGGGTCTTTGGCCGAGCCTCGCGTCCGCACAGAGTGCCGGTGCCGGCATGGGCGGAGCGCCGAACGGCGGGGCGGGCAACGGCGGCGTTTCGAGCGGCGGAGCTGGAATGAACGGCGGCGCGGG
>DATMCL010000415.1:0-6002 GCA_035558375.1 Polyangiaceae bacterium | reverse complement strand
CGAGGTGGCGGAGCTCGGCGACAAGCGGCTTTCGGCCGCGAAAGCGCGCGAGCTCTACGTGGACCACTCGCCGCCGCCGCCACCGCGTGAGGAGCGCGTGGCACCCCGCGAGCGCGGGGCAGGGCGTCCGACGAAGGCGGATCGGCGCGCTACGGATCGCTTGCGCGGGTACTAGTCGAGGTTGGTTACAGGGGGGCCTTGCCCCCCGCGGCTCGCTTCGCGACCGCTCCCCCCGCCGCCTTCGGCGTGCTCGCTCCGCTCGCGCGGCTCGCTTCGCGACCGCTCCCCCCGCCGCCTTCGGCGTGCTCGCGTGCTTGGAAGGGGGCCTTGCCCCCGCGGCTCGCTTCGCGACCGCTCCCCCGCCGCCTTCGGCGTGCTCGCTCCGCTCGCGTTGCGCTATTGCGGAGGCGGTGCGGCGGGAGCTTCTGCTGCGGGAGGCGCGCCCGGGGGGGCGCCCGGCGGCGGTACCGCGGGGGCGCCGGGTGGCGGAACCGCAGCGCCCGGAGTCACAGGAATGGCATTGGCGGCGCGCTGTTGCGTGAGGTTTGCTTCCGCCGCGTTCGCCGCTGCGTTGGGATCGGGGGCTACGGGGGCAGCCGGCGGGGTCGGTGGCGTCGCGATCGCTGCGGCAGCGCCCGGTGAGCCGGGACGCAACGCGCCCTGAATGCGCGAGAAGATCCCCCCGATGGGGCCACCCGGTGCCGGCACGGGCGGCGCGGGAATGCGCGCCTCGGGCGCGGGGGACGGTGGCGCGGCCGCCGGTTCGGGTCGGTCGAGCCTGGGGGAGAAGCCGCGCCGGCCGAAGTCATTCACGGGTGCGGGAACGCGCGTCGCCGGTGTCGGCGACTCGGCCGCGGGACTCTGGTCGGCGAAGCTCGCGGTCGTCGTTTCAGAAGTCGAGGTGGACGTCGCTGCGGCGGTCGAGAGCGACTTCGGCACGAACTTGGTGTTCGCGACCGGCACGCCGATCTCAGTCGGTACGACGCCGACCACAACGATGACGAACAGTGTCGAGGCAGCGAGCAACCCGGCCGCAGGTGCCCAGCGCCACGCGACGAGATCCGCGAAGAGCTTGGCGACGACTTTCATCCGACCACCCGGGCCAATCCTAGCTCAAGAATCGGGAGGGGTCATCCGCCTGAAAATGCATCCTCGGCGGACGCTTCCGGCGGTGTTTCATCGTCCCGCTGTTCCAAATAGCCATGGGGCAAGCTGACCGTCTGTGTTCCCGCGGACTTGCCCCGGATGACGCGCATGGCGCTGGCCGGAAATGCCTCGTCCGGGTCGAGGTCCGCGAGCAATGTTTCGAGCTCGGCGAGGGTCGAGAGGTGCATCGCGCGCTGGCGAATGGCGGCGCTGCCCCGAAATCCCTTGGTGTACCAGGTGCTGTGGCGCCGGAACTGGCGCATGGCCCCCGACTCGCCGACCCAGCTCGCGAGGAGCTCCGCGTGCTCGCGCATGATCGCGGCAACCTCGCCGAGACGCGGCGGATTTTCGGGCTCGCGGCCGGCGAGCACGTCGGCCAGATCGCGAAACAGCCACGGCCGCCCGAGGCAGCCGCGACCGACCACGACGCCGTCGCAGCCCGTCTGTCGCATCATGCGGAGGGCGTCCTCGGCCTCCCAGATGTCGCCGTTGCCGAGCACGGGGATTCGAAGACGGCTCTTGAGCTCGCCAATCGCTTCCCAGCGCGCGAGTCCGTCGTAGAGCTGTGCGGCAGTGCGCGCATGGAGCGCGACGGCGACGACGCCTTCCTCCTGCGCGACGCGCCCCGCGTCGAGGTACGTCGTCACGTGCTCGTCGATGCCGATGCGAAACTTGAGTGTGACCGGCACCGCGCCCGCCGCCTGCACGGCGGCTCGTACGATGCGGGCGAGCAGGCGCGGCTTGGCGGGGATGGCGGCGCCGCCGCCCTTCGAAGTGACCTTGCGCACGGGGCACCCGAAGTTCATGTCGATGTGATCGACACGCCCTTCGCCGACCAGGCGCTCGACGGCCTTGCCGACGTAGTACGGATCGACGCCGTAGAGCTGTAGGCTTCGCGGCGTCTCGTCGGGCCCGAAATCGGCGATCTTGAGCGTCTTCTCGTTCCCCTCGACCAACGGGCGCGCCGTGATCATCTCGCTCACGTAGAGGCCGGCGCCGAAGCGGCGGCAGATCGCGCGAAACGGGTAGTTCGTGACGCCCGCCATCGGTGCGAGCACGACCGGGGGGCTCACGACAAGGCGCGGTCCGAGCACGAGCGGACGCACCTCCTCGGGGCGAGCGGGAGGAACGTCCCGGTTCAGCGCGGAGCGGTAGATCGGGTCCACGGCGTGCAGAACCTTAGCCGCTCGCGGGCTTTTCGCCCGGCAGCTCCGGTCGCGGCTTCTTTCCGCGCCAAGGACGCCAATCGTCGCGCGTGCCGGGCGCGAGAGCGTCGTCGCAGCCGGGCGGATGCTCGCGCCCGAAGCGCTCGCCTTCGCCTGCGGGTGCGCTGAGAATGCGCTCGTGCTCGTCGATGAAGTAGGCGCGCTCGAGCCCCGGCCCGCGGCCGGAGGGCCAGGCATAGGCGACGAACCGGCGCTCGGCGCTCTCGTCGTCGAAGCGCGCGCTCGGATCGCTCGAGAAGCCGCCGCTTACCGGAAGACACACGCTGAAAAAGAAGCCGCCGATGTCGATGAAGCTCCTGCCCCCCGAGACTTCCACCTTCGGGTAGCGCTCGAGGAGCGGCGGGTTCAAGCGTGCTTCGCCGCGCATGCCGGCCTCGCCCGTGAGCTCGCCGAGCAGCAACGCCGAGCCGATGCGATCGCCGTCGGGATCGAGCGCCGCTTCGCGCCGTGCAGCGTCCTCGGCGAACAAGATCTCGCGCAGTCGCGAGACCGCGCGCTGCCCGGCCGCCGTCGTCCCGCCTTGCACGAGCCCGGGCATCGCTTCCCGCACGAGAAAGAGTGGCACCGTGACGACGGTCGCGACCGCCCCCACGCCGAGCGCGCGGACGTGCCGCCGGCGGAGCTCGGGCGGCTCGCTCGGTGCCGCAAGGAAGCTCAGAAAGACGACGAGCGCCGCCGGCAGCGCGAGCTTGACGAACACGAGCGACAGCAGCGCCAAGAGAACGGCGACGCCCGTTCGTAGCGTGGCCACCGACGGGAGTCGCGATGCCCCGAGCGTGACCGTGCGGCTGGGTTCGGCCGGGGACAAGGAACGAGACGTGCGCTCAGCGGCGCGGCGCGCGCGAAACGCGTGGCGCGCCCGCGACGTGCTCGGGCGCGACGCTGTTGGTGAGAGAGTAGCCGCCGGGTCGCCCGCTCGGCGTGGGCGTCGCCGTGGCGGGAGCGACCGACGGTGGGCCGGGCGGCGTGTGGCGCTCGAATTCGGTGAACGCGCCGGAGCTCGACGAAGGCGGGTGCAGGGCCGCGCGCAGCTCCTCGGGCGCCTGCGCCAAGCGAGGGTCCGGGAAATCCCGCGGCGTGAGCGAGAGCTCGGGCGCCTTGGGGCGGGCCGTGTACGGCGAGCTCGGGCGGGCCGAGCCGTCGATGGGGATGCCGGTCAGGACGGGGGGCAGCGGCGCGGACACGGGCGGCGCTTGCGGGGTCGCGCTCGCCCGGGCGGCTTCGGGGGGCGGCAGCGTCGGAGCGCTGCGGCTCAGCGTTTGCGGCACCGACACGTGCGGGATCACCTTCGGCATGGCGTCCGTGATGCGCGGCTGCGACGGGCGCGACTCGCGCGAGATCTCGACGAGGGCGGCCTGTGCTTCGTCACGTTGAGCCTGGACCTTCAGCAAGGTCTCGCGCGTGCGCTCGCGGTCGCCGACGAGCTTGTCGATGAGCTTGCGCGCGGCTTCGAGCTCCTCGCGCACCCCCGTGTCCGTCTCGGGTGCTGCGGCAGGAAGCGACTCGCCCGTCATGGAGGTCGGCCGCTGGCTCGGACGATTGCGCAGCGCGTCGATGTCGCGGTGCAGCTCGTTCACCACCTGCTCGTGGTCCTCCATCATCGCGGCGATGAAAGCGTCTTGCTGGTCCAAGATGTACGAGCGCTCGCGCTGGGCCTCGATGTGGGCGCGCTGGAGCGATTGCTCGAGCAGGGTCACGCGGTTCTTGAGGGCGAGCTGGCGCTCGCTCGCCGCGCCCAAGAGGTCGGACATCGCCTCGAGCTCGCGCAGGAGCTGGACGTTGGCCTCGCGTGCGCCGCTCACCCCGGCGCTCAGGTCGCGAATCGAGCGCATCAGCGTGCTGAGGCTCGCCTCCGCCTTGCCGCTCGCCGATAAAGCCGCGTGAAGATGGGCGCTACTGTCGCGTCCGGGCGGGCGGCTGGGGGGCCTGTCGCTCACTGGCGCGGCTTTGGGGGTGTGCTCAGGGGGAGGAGAGTCGGACATGCTACCCTCCCTAGGGGCTTCGCACCGCCGAACGCGGCACGCAATCGCCCTCGGCCATGGCTCGAGGAATTGGCTCAAATCCGGCGCCTTCGACGCCAGCCGAGCTCGACCTTGCCCTCGAACGCCTGGATTCGGCGGCCCCTCGTTGGGCGGCGCTTCCGGCCGCCGAACGGGCCCAGCTGCTCGCCGCTGTAGGCCGGCGCTTCTACGAGCTTTCGTCGCGCATGGCCGAGCTCGACTGCCGCAAGCGGGGTCTGTCGCGCCGGAGCCCACGAGCCGGCGAGCCGACCCTCGACGGTCCGGCGATCATCGTGCGCTATGCCCTCGAGCTTGCGCGCACGCTTGCGGGCGAGCAAGCGGTTCCCGCGAGCGCCCTCCGCGAGGTAGGCGCGCGCACCGTCGTCTCCGCGCTGCCGATGAACGCGTGGGATGCCCTCACGTTCCTCGGCTATCGCGCCGAGGCTTGGCTCGACGGCACGTACACCCACGAGCAGGCCGTCCTGCACCCGACGGCGCTGCCTCGCCACGCGGGGGAGGTCGCGCTCGTGCTCGGCGCGGGCAACGTACCGTCGATCGGCGTACTCGACGCGCTCGAGCAGATGTTCGTGCGCGGGCGCGCGTGCCTGCTCAAGCTGAGCCCGGTCAACGACTACCTCGGGCCGTTCGTCGCGCTCGCCTGCGCGCCCCTCGTCGAGCGCGGTTTCATGGCGTTCGCCTACGGAGGGCCCGACGTCGGCGCGTACCTGACGGCGCATCCGGCGGTCGACGCGCTGCACGTTACGGGCTCTCACGAAACGCACGAAGCGATCGTGTGGGGAAGCGACCGCGCCGAGCGGCATGCGCGAAAAGCGCGGGGGGAGCCGCGATTTCAGAAGCCGGTCACGAGCGAGCTCGGCAACGTGAGCCCGGCCGTGGTGGTGCCCGGGAAATGGACGCAAACCGAGCTCGATCACGCGGCGCGCAGCATCGTGGGCTCGTTCGTCTTCAATGCGGGGTTCAACTGCAACGCGACCAAGCTCGTCGTGACGCCCCGCGGCTCGAAGCTGCGCGCCGCCCTCGTCGAGCGCATCACGCGGCTCCTCGCCGAGGTGCCGCCGCGCCGCGCCTACTACCCGGGGGCGCACGAGCAGTATCGCCGTTTCACGAGCGACGGCGGCCAAGTGAGCGAGTTCACGTCGGGCCACGCGCGGGGCCACGAGAACGGCGAGTCCCCCTGGGCGCTCGTGACGGATCTCCTGCCCGAGCGACATCCCGCCTGCCTCGAGCACGAGCCGTTCTGCGCCGTCTTGTCCGAGATTTCCGTCGTGGGGGACGATCCCGTCGAGTTCTTGGCGAACGCCACGCGCGTCTTGAACGAACGCGTCTGGGGCACGCTGAACGCGATGCTGCTCGTCCCGCCCGCGCTCGAGCGCGACCCCGTGCTTTCCGCTGCGCTCGAGCAGGCGATCGCCGAGCTTCGCTACGGCGCCGTGTGCGTGAACGTCTGGCCCGCGGTCACCTACGGTCTTGGCACGTTGCCGTGGGGCGGCCACCCATCGGCGACGCTTGCCGACGCGCAGAGCGGCCTCGGCTGGGGCCACAACGCGCTCCTGCTCCAGCACGTCGAGAAGACCGTGCTGCGCGGGCCGCTCGTGCCGCTCATCAAGCC
>DATMCL010000414.1:0-9924 GCA_035558375.1 Polyangiaceae bacterium | reverse complement strand
TCCACCTGCATGGTGTGCCGGCGCGTGGGCACGAAACGGCGCTTCACGGCGGCTCGCTCGGCGAGCGCCTCCTCGCGCATGACCGGCGGCGGCGGCGGCGCGTAGCGTCCCGCGATGCAATCGGCGATGAGCTTCGCCTGCGCTTCGGCGATCGGCATGATGGCGCCGAGCGGCTGCGCGAGACCGACGAAGAAGAGGCCCGGGTGCTCGGGATGCAGCGTGCGAAAGTAGAGCGGCAGCTCGTTGTTCGGCGCGGAGACGAAGCCGGGGTCGAAGAACGGGAACGTCACGCTGTAGCCCGTCGCGTAGACGATGGCGTCGGCGCGCTCGCGCGTACCGTCGGTGAACTCGACTTCCGCGCCGTGGAGCATCCGCAAATTAGGCTTCGGAATCACGCGGCCGGCCCGTAGCATCGGCAAAAGCTCGCTCGAGATCGTCGGATGCGCGCAACCGAGGCGGTGATCGGGCGCCGGCAGACCGTGCGCTTCGAGATCCCCGATCACGCGCCGATAGAAGAGCTCGGAGACGCGAAACCCGATGCTCGCCGGGATGAAGCTCGCTCCGAGATTGTCGACCGGACGGCCGAGCACGTACTTCGGTAGCACCCAGGCGCCGCGGCGCGTGGCGAGCATCACGCGCTCGGCAACACCGGGTGCCGCGAGCTCGCACGCGATGTCGACCGCGCTGTTGCCGAACCCGAGCACGACGACTCGCCGCCCGCGCAAATCGTGCGGCGTCCGTGGGTCGCGGTACGCCGACGAATGGAACGTGACGCCGTCGAAGCGGCCGGGGAAAGCGGGCTCGGGAAAATGGGGATCCCAATGGTGGCCGTTCGCGACGATCACGGCGCCGTACGTCGCGGTCGCGCCGTCGGAGGTCGTCACGTCGTAGCCTGCTCCGGCGCGCGGCACGACGCGCTCGACCCGGGTGCGGAACCGGATCCGGCGCGCCAGCCCGAACCGCTCCGCGTAGGCGCGGAAGTAGGCGGCGATGCGCGCATGCCCGGGATAGTCCGGCGTATCCGGTGGCATCGGAAAATCCGCGTATTCCATCCGGGCGCGCGACGTATTGATGCTCAGGGACGTGTACGCGGCGCTCCGGCCGTTACCGAGCACCCAGAGGCCCCCGACCTCGTCCGTCTCCTCGAAGCAGTCGCACGGTACGCCCGCATCCGTAAGTGCCTTCACGGCGACGAGGCCCGAGGAGCCGGCGCCGATCACGCACGCTTTCGGCAGGGTGTCGGCGGATGTGCGCAAGAGGCGGGCCATAGCACGGTTTCTTTGGCCGTCGCGGCGCGCGGCGCGCTCGGCTATCCTCGCCTGGATGCGAAAAATCCTCGTCGTCGAGGACTCGCCGAGCACCCGAGCGTTCGTGCGCAGCACGCTCGAGTCGGAATCCGGTGTGGCCGACGTCGAGGTCTCGGAAGCGACCAGTGGCTTCGACGCGCTGCGCCTTCTGCCGCGCGGGCCGTACGACCTCGTGATCACCGACATCAACATGCCGGACATCAACGGGCTCGAGCTCGTGCAGTTCATGCGCAAGAGCGAGCTGCACAAGCAGACGCCGATCCTGCTCATCTCGACGCAGTCGTCGGAGCGGGATCGTCAGCGCGGAATACGACTCGGGGCGAGCGGGTACTTGGCCAAGCCTTTCGCGGGGAAGGCGCTGGTCGAGGAGGTGCACAAGCACCTCCGTCCGGTCGGGGGCGAGGGGCATGGCTGATCCGACGGAGCGAGCCCGCGACGAATTTCTGTCCGAGGCGCAAGAGATCGTCGAGACGCTGTCGCGAAATCTCCTCGATCTCGACGCTTCGGTGCGCAGCGGATCGATCGATCCCGCGCTCGTGAACGAAGCGTTCCGGGCGGTCCATACGCTGAAGGGCCTCGCGGGGCTGTTCGGCGCGGCTCGCCTCGGCCACCTGTCGCACCGGCTCGAGGACGTGCTCGACGACCTGCGGCTCGGGCGCATGGTGCTCTCAGCCGACGTGCTCGATGCGCTGTTCGCGGCCATCGACGTCTACGGCCGGCTGCTTTCGCTGGAGCGCGAGGGCCGCGACGAGCCGAGCCCGGCCGCCGAGGAGCTGCTCGCCCGGCTCGAACGGCTCGGCGCCGACGCTCCGAATCGCGCCGCGCCAGTCACCGAGTACGAGCTCGACCCGGGTTTGCTCGCCGTCCTCACGGAGTACGAGGAGCACCGGCTTCGCGCGAACCTCGAGCAGAAGATGCGGCTCTACCGCCTGCGGGTGGAGTTCGATCTCACGACGATCGACAAAGCGCTCGAGGACATGAAGACGCGTGCCAAGCGGCACGGCGAGATCATCACCTACCTCCCCGCGGGTGAAGCGACGAGCGCGGACGCCATCGAGCTCGACCTCCTGATGGCGTCGCGCGACGACCTCGCGACGCTGATCGGCGCGCTCGGGGCGGACAACGTCGTGATCGAGGAGATCCCGCGGCGCCGCTCGAGCATGCTGAACGAGCCGGCGCGCCCGACTCACGGCGCGATGGCCCTCACCGCCGCCGAATCGGCGATGCCCTCGGTGAGCGCCGGCGAAGGGCCGATCGAGCAGGGGCCGAGCCTCCGCTCGCTGACGCAGACCGTGCGCGTCGACATCAGGAAGCTCGACGCGCTCATGAACGTCGTGGGCGAGCTCGCGATCGTGCGCGGCGCGATCGCGCGCCTGGCCGACCGGCTCCGCGTCGAGGGTCAGCGGCAGCTCACGGCCGAGCTCCAGCGCCTGCACCGGAGCTTCGATCGGCGCCTCGCCGAGATGCAAGCCGGCATCCTCGAAGTGCGCATGGTGCCGCTCGGTCAGGTGTTCGACCGCCTGGCGCGCGTCGTGCGCCAGATCGGCCGCGAGATGAGCAAGGAGATCCGGCTCGTCATCACCGGGTCGGAAACGGAGATCGACAAGCTCATCGTCGAGGAGCTCAGCGATCCGTTGATGCACATGATCAGGAACGCGATCGATCACGGCATCGAGCCCTCGGCGCGGCGTGCCGAGGTGGGCAAGCCGCCCGCGGGCACGATTGCGCTCAACGCCTATCAAAAGGGCAATCACGTGATGATCGAGGTCGAGGACGACGGCCGCGGCATCGACGAGCAGGCCGTGCTCGACAAGGCGGTCCGCCTCGGCAAGATCGCGCCCGAGGACGCGACCGAGCTCAGCCGCGAGGAGGTCCTCGCGCTCGTGTTCCTGCCCGGCGTCTCGACGAGCCAGACCGTGAGCGACCTCAGCGGGCGCGGCGTCGGGATGGACATCGTCAAGACGAACATCGCGCGTCTCGGCGGGATCATCGACGTGCAGAGCGAGCCGGGCATCGGCACCAAGATGACCATCACGCTGCCCATCACGCTCGCGATCGTGAGCGCGCTGATGGTGCACATCGCCGATCAGGTGTTCGCGATCCCGCTCTCGACCGTTTCGGAGGCGCTGTCGCTCGACACGGGAATGTCGCGGACGCTCGACGGGCGCGAGGTGATCACGCTCCGTGGCCAGACGCTCCAGCTCTGCCGGCTCGACCGGGTCCTGTCGCTCGAGCGCAAGAAGACGCCCGCGCCGCGCAAGAGCTACGTCGTGGTGGTCTCCCTCGGCAACCGGCGGCTCGGCGTCGTGGTCGATCACCTGGTCGGGCAGCAGGACATCGTGATCAAGCCGCTCGGGCGCTCGCTCGCCTCCGTCCGCGGCTTCGCCGGAGCGACGGAGCTCGGCGATCAGCGCGTGGGCCTCGTCTTGGACGCGGCCTCCATCGTCGACGAGGCATTCTCGGGCAGCGAGGTCGCGCGCGAAAGGAGCACGTCGCTTGGCTGATCTCGTGCGTGCTCGTGGTGAACGCGTGGCGCGGCGTGCGACGGGGCGCGGCCCCGTGCGCGAGTTCTTGACCTTCGTGCTCGGCTCCGACGTGTTCGGCGTCGAGCTCTACCGCGTGAAGGAGATCCTGACGCCGCCGCCCATCACGCCGGTGCCGCGCGCGCCGAAGGAAGTGGTCGGCGTGTGCAGCGTGCGCGGGCTGCTCGTGACGGTCGTCGATCTTCGCATCCGCCTCAAGCTCGAGGTGCGACCCGACACGCGCCGCACGCGCATTCTGCTGGCCACGGCCAGCTCGGGCGAAGCAGTGGGCCTCTGGGTGGATGAGGTGCTACAGGTGGTCCGGCTCGCAGAGGCGGACATGGAGCTCACGACGGCGGGGATCGGGACGGAAGTGAGCGAATACGTGCTCGGCGTCGGCCGTCCTCAGGGCGAATTCATCGTGCTGCTCGATCTGGCGGCGCTGGTGACGGGGTGAAAATGGACGCCGCGAACCGCCTGCGCTCGGGCAAGCAGCGCCCGGATCCGAGGAAGAGCCTGGTCGGCTTCGTCGTCGGCGACGTGGCCTACGCGGTCCCCATCGTCCACGTGCAGGAGATCGTCGTGCCGCTCGGCCTCACCGAGCTTCCGCACGTCCCGAGCGCGATCGCCGGCGTCGCCGATCACCGCGGGCAGGTGATGCCGATCGTCGATCTCCGCGCTCGCTTCAAGCTGCCGCCGCTCCCCGATCGCCGCCGCGCGAAGTGGATCCTGGTCCGCGCCGAGGACCGCACCTTCGGGCTGGCGGTCGACCGCGTCACGGACGTCTTCGGCACGGGCGGCGTCGAGATAAGGCCGCCCCCGGCGCTCGGCGGAGGCGAGGATTCGCGCGGCATCGTCGGCGTGACGAGCTACGAGGGCGCGCTCGTCTTCGTGCTCGACGTGACGCGGCTGCACGCGCTCGTGAGCTCGATCGCTCCGGGCCCACTGCTCTCGACGGGGGCCCAGTGAGCGGCGGGGGCCTGCCCGCCGCGCTCATCGGCTCCGAAGATCCGGAGGAGCGGCGCCGGGCCGCGCTCGAGCTCGGGGAGCTCGAGCCGGGGCTCGCCGCCGCGTCGCTGCTCGTCTTGCTCGGTGACGAGGATTGGCGCGTTCGCAAGGAGGCGGTCGCTGTCGCGCAGGCGCTGGCGCCCGATCCGAGCATGCTGGCCGCACTCGTGAGCGCCCTCGGGCCTTCGGAGAACATCGGCCTCAGGAACGCGACGGTCGAAGCGCTCGGCTCGTTCGGCAACGACGCGGTCGACGCCCTCGCGGCGGCGATGGCGAGCCTCGATTCCGACGGCCGTAAGCTCGCCGCCGAAGCGCTCGCCCGCACCGGCCAGGCGAGCGCCCTCATGGTGCTGCGCGGTTTGCTGCGCGACCTGGACCCGAACGTGTGCGTTGCCGCCGTCGAAGCCATCGCGGCGCTCGGCATCGACGGCAGCCTCGAGGTGGTTCCCGTGCTGCTCTCGTGCCTCGACGCGAGTGAACAGTTCACTCGTCTCGCGGCGCTCGACGGCCTGCGGGCTCTCGGCGTTCATTTGCCGTGGGATCGCCTCGCGAGGCTCCGCGAGCCGGTGCTCGAGCACGCCATCATCGCGTCCATCGGGCAGAGCGGCGACACGCGCGCGGCGCTGCCGCTTATTTCGGCGCTGCCGCACGCGCGTGGTGGGACACTGGTCGAAACGCTGCGCAGCGTCGTCGACTTGGCGCGGTCCGGCCCCGCCCCGGCGCGTGAGCTCAAGGCCATGGCGGCCGATCTCGACGCGGCCACGCGGGACCGCCTCATTGGCTTGGCGTCCGACGTGGAGGGCGGGGAAGGGCGCGGCATGGCGCTGCTCGCTCTCGGCGCGCTCGGCGTACCGGGTGCCGCGGGCCACGTGCTCGACGCCCTCGGCGACGAGATGCTGCAGGGCGCCGCGGAGGAAGCGCTGGACTGGCTAGGGCCGCTCGCCGTGCGGCCGCTGGTCGAACGCGCCGGCAGCGCTTCGTCGATGGGACGCGCCGCGTGCATCGAAATTGCCGCGCGCCTGACCGACGACGCCAACGCCGATACCGTCCGGCGCGAAGCACTCGAGGCCCTCGCCGATCCGACGCCTGAAGTCGTACGCGCTGCGCTCGGCGCGCTGTCCCTCGTGGGCGACGAGCGCTCGCTCGAGCCCGTCGCGCGACTTTTGACGACCGACGCCGCACCGACGCTCGGCCGCGCCGCGGAGACGTCGCTCGCCGTGCTCGCCGCGCGCTTCTCCGACGCCGCGCGGGCCCTCGCTCGCCGAGCCGAGCCGGGATCGCCCGAGGCGCACGCCGCCGCTGTCTTGATCCGCGTCCTTGGCCCGCCGGTGCGCGGCAGCCTCGACGCGGACGTCGAGTTCTTGGCCGCGGCCCTGAGCAGCGACTTGCCCGCCGTGCGCCGCGCGTCGCTCTCCGCGCTCGGCGCGATTGGCGGGGCGCTCGCGGTCGAGCCGATTGCGCTCGCGTTGACCGACGAGGAGCGCGAGGTGCGCCTCGCAGCGGTTCGCGCGCTCGGGCGGCTGCGGTCGACCGAGGGTGAAGCGCTCGGCACGGCGCAGCTCGTGGCGCTCTCCGAGCGTCCAGGCGACGACGAGCTCGTCATCTTCGCCCTGCTCGCGCTCGGCGAGACGGGCGATGCGCGCGCTTTGCCGATCCTGCGCCCGTTCGTGCGCTCTGGCGATCCCAACGCCGCCGTCGCCGCGATCGAGGCGCTCGGCGCGTTTCCGGAGGCGCGTCGCCTGGACGCCCTCATCGACGGCCTCTCGCACTCGGCGTCCGAGGTCGTCAAAGCCGCCGTGCGCGCGCTCGGCGAGAGCAGCGACGGCCGGGTGCTCGCGCACCTTTCGGTATCGCTCGAGCACGAAGCGTGGGACGTCCGGCGCCTGGCGGCCGATGTGCTCGCGCGACACGGTGAAGGGGCAGGCGGGCCGCTCCGGGCACGCCTGGCCGTGGAGGAGGATCCGCTCGTGCGCGAAGCCATCGGCCGCGCGCTCGAGAGCATGGTGGGTGTGCACCGGAGCCCGGTGCCCACGCGGGGGAGCTACCTGCCTCGATGACGCCGACGCGACTTTTGCCTCACGCCCAGCTCGGCACGGAGGAGTTCCGGCTCCTGCGCGATCTGTTCTACGAGCACGCGGGCCTCCACTACGACGACGACGCGATGTTCCTCTTCGAGCGGCGGCTCGTCGATCGCGTCGAAGCGCTCGGCCTCGACGATTTCTACGCCTACTACAAGTTCCTGCGCTTCGACCCGCGGGGACCCGCCGAGCTCGAAGAGGCCATCGAGCGGCTCACCACCAAGGAAACGTATTTCTTCCGGCAGGAATACCAGCTCCGGGCCTTTCGCGATCAGCTCCTGCCCGAGCTCGCGCAAGCGAACGCCGCGCGCCGCCGGCTCGCGGTCTGGAGCGCCGGCTCCTCGACCGGCGAGGAGGCGTACACCATCGCGATCCTCCTCCTCCAGTCGCGTCTGTTCAACGGCTGGGACCTCAAGGTCGTCGGGAGCGACATCTGCCGCGGCTCGGTGGCCGCCGCCCGGCGCGGCATCTACCGTGAGGCCGCCTTCCGCACGACGTCGCACGAGGTCCGCGCCCAATATTTCACCAACGTGGGCGAGGGGGCCGAGGTCGCGTCCGAGCTCAAGAAGATCTGTCATTTCGGACAGCTCAACTTGATGGACAGCGGCCGGGCGGTGATGGTCGGTCAAGTCGATGTGATCTTTTGCCGCAATGTGCTGATCTACTTCGACATGAAGTCTCGGCGGCGGGTCATCGACGGCTTTTACGATCGGCTAGTGCCCGGGGGATACTTGCTCCTCGGCCATTCGGAATCGCTCTTGAACGTGTCGACCGCGTTCGAGCTCGTCCATTTGAGAGAAGACCTCGTGTACCGAAAACCCCTCGGAGCCTGGCGTTTCAACGGAGCGAAGCTGTGACCCCCGCCAACCTCCCGCCCCTCAAAGTCCTCATCGTCGACGACTCGGCGTTCAACCGCCGCAGCATCGCCGAGATCCTCTCCACCTCGCCCAGCATCGAGATCGTGGGCCGCGCCGCCGACGGCGAGGAGGCCCTGCGCATGGCCTCGTCGCTCAAGCCCGACGTGATCACGCTCGATCTCGAGATGCCGAAGATGGACGGCTTCACGTTCCTGCGCATCCTGATGAGCCGGACGCCCGTCTCCGTGATCGTCATCTCGAGCTACAGCCAGAAAGAGAACGTCTTCAAGGCGCTCGAGCTCGGCGCGCTCGACTTCGTCGCCAAGCCCGATCGCTACATCGATCCGGAGCTCAAGAGCGTGCGCGAAGAGATCCTGCGCAAGGTGGAGCTAGCGCGCAGCGTGCGCATCGCTGCGCCGGTCCGGCGCGACGTCGTGGTGTCGCACCCGACCAACAAGGCGACGACGCCCGGGACCGCGCCCAAGAACGTGATCGCGATCGCCGCGTCGACCGGCGGCCCGAGCGCGCTCCTCGAGCTCTTCGGCAGGCTTCCAGCCAATTACGCGCACGGCATCGTCGTGGCGCAGCACATGCCCGAAAGCTTCACGCGCACGTTCGCCGAGCGGCTCGACCGCCGGAGCCCTCTCGCCGTGAGCGAAGCCAAGGACGGCGACATGCTCGAGGCCGGCACGGCCTACGTCTGCCCCGGCCGCCAATGCCTCGAGCTCGAGCAAACCTCACGGGGCCTTCGCGTCCGCCTTCGTCCGCCCGAGCCCGAAGATCGCTACGTCCCGAGCGCCGACGCCATGCTGAAGAGCGTCGCCAAGGTCGCCGGCAGCCGCTCCGTCGCGGTCGTGCTCACCGGCATGGGCGACGACGGCGCCCGCGGAGCGAAGGCCATCGTCGAGGCCGGCGGATCCGTCGTCGTCGAGAGCGAGGCCACGGCGGTGGTCTACGGCATGCCCGGCGCCGTCGTCCGCTCGAAGCTCGCGACCCGCAGCCTCCCGCTCCCCGATCTCGCGCTCTGGCTCGCGGGGCTTTAGGCGACGGGCCGCGCTACGGCCCCGCCCCCGGGCCGCTGTTGCAATACTCGTAAAACCGATTGCCGTCGGCGCTGTACGCGCGTCCCGACGTTGCGGCGGCGGTCCAGGGTGAATCGCGATCGATGTGCGCGCCGAGGACGGACTCGCGGATCACGCCCTGGCCGTTCGGGGTCGGCGTGGTGCTGCTCGTGTCCCAGGAGCGGCCGAGGAAAATCTTGTTCGAGGGCGTGCCGTCTTCGGCGGTGAAGTTCGAGTGAATGAAGAGGAAACCGAGCTCGTTTCCGACCGAGGTGCTCGGCGCCATGATGACGCCGCTGCTCGAGCCGCGCCGCGACGTGAGGTAGTGCACCGTAACGTTGTCGAGCACGACGGTGGCGTTTCCGTAGATGAAATCCGTGTCGCCCTCGATGTAGCTGTCCTTCACGTAGACGCGCGACCGTGTCGTGGCGTTCTGCGCGGCCATCTGGATGGTGTCTTGGAAGCCGTGCAGCCGCACGTTCTCGAGCACGATTTTGTCGCCCGTGGTTTTGAGCGCCAAAGCTTGCAGATTCGAGCCGCTCGCAGGCGTCGGGAAATCGTTCGAGAGCGTCAGATTCATGATCTGAAACCCATTCGATTTCACGCCTAAGGTCTCGCTCGTCCCGTCCTGCTGCGACTTGTTGTTGACGATCACGACATCGGTAGCGTCCGTGCTCGTCGCGTACAGCGTCACCGGTGTCGACCCCGAATACGACACCTGCCCGCGGTACGTGCCCGGCATCATGCGCACGTAGCGCCGCGTGGACCCCGATATCGCCATCAGCGCCGCCTGCAGCGTCGTGTGCGTGCCTGACCCATCTGCGGCCACCGTGTAGTCCGCCGTGAACGCGCTCGCATCGCCGAGCCCCGCCGTCGGATCCCAATTGTCGACCGCGAGCGAATCGAACGCTCCCGACCCCGCGAGGTACGTTGCAATCGTGTACTTCGCTGCATCCGAGCTCGACAGCTCGGGCCTCAGCGCCTGACTCGCGACCGGATCCGTACACATCCCCGTCGCCCCCGCTCCGCCTCCGCCTTTCCCCGCACTCGCGCCGCCCGCTCCCGCGCCGCCTTGCCCACCCAAATTCATC
>DATMCL010000413.1:0-6717 GCA_035558375.1 Polyangiaceae bacterium | reverse complement strand
GGCGGATCGATGCAGAGGCCGCCGCCCTGGACGTCGAAGCCCAGCCTGCAGGAGTGCGAGGAGCCGCATTGGCGATCGTTCGCGCAGACCTCCGTGCAGGCGGCCGTGGCGGGGTCGGAATCGTAGTAACAGACGGTCCCGGGCGTGCACTCGCTCGTGTCCGAGCAGGGCGAGCCCGCATGGGCGAGCGTAGGGTCGAGATCGCTCGAGCCCGAGAATGCCCAGAACGGCGGGCGATACCCGGCGCTCTCCGCGGCCTC
Source organism: Polyangiaceae bacterium (assembly GCA_035558375.1). Taxonomy (GTDB): domain Bacteria; phylum Myxococcota_A; class Polyangia; order Polyangiales; family Polyangiaceae; genus PMG-095. Next base: position 6,457 of record DATMCL010000413.1, on the reverse strand, counting down.
GAGCACCGTCTCCGTGATCCACTCGCCCCACGACGACACCTGACCGTAGATGGGCGTCTCGCACGGATCGGAGCCGCGCGACACGACGCCGATCACCTTCCCCTCCTCGTCGAGGGCCGGGCCACCCGAGTCACCCGAGCACACTCCCGTTTCGCCGAGGAACTCCGTGGAGGCCACGCCGATGCGCCCGCACTCCGCATAAAGGCACGAGACCTCGAGATCGCCGCGCTCCATGCGCCCGGGGTTGCGCTCGCCACCGTCGTCGACACCGTAGCCGACGGCCTTGTACGCCTCGCCCGCGACCACCGGCCGATCGATGCGCGGCACGAGCGGGGTCGCCTTCGACGCGGGAACCGGCGACGAAAGGATGATGAGCGCCATGTCGAAGCCGCACAGATCCGAGCCGTCGCTCGGCACGCGCACGTCGGCGCCGTGATAGAAAGGACTATCGTTGGCCGGCTGCGTCGCATTGGTGGCGACGGTGTCGCGACCGGCAACCGGCGCCGAAAATGGGGAGCGGCCGCAGATCACGTTCTCGGTCTTGCCGACCGAGATGCAGTGGCGCGCGGTGAGGAGCACGTTCGGCGCGATGAGCGAAGCCGTGCAAGACGCCACCGAGTCCTCGAAGCGCGTGAACACCTGGAACACGGCCGCGTCGTCCGCGTCGAGCGTGCCGCCCGCGATGGGGCTCGCCGCTTGCTGCGAGGGCTCGCTCACCGGGCTCGCACTGCAGCCCGCCGAGGCGGCGACGAAGAGCGCCGTGCACGCGAGCCGCAAACGCATCCTGCGATCGTAGCAGCTCGAGCGACGAATCCAGCCGTAGCGGGGAGGGAAGAATTTTTGTACCGGACGAGCGCTGGGAACGATGTAGGCGGCGCGCGGTGGGGCCGTTCGGAAGGGGAAACGGCGGAAAAAGCGCGGAAGCGCGTCAGGAGTGCGGTGGTGGAGGCGCGGGCGTGGGCGTCGGCGGGACGACCCGAGGGGGCGCCGGAGGGACGGCGGGATTGCGTGTCGGAGCGGGCGCAGGCGTGGGCACGGGAGCGGATGGAGATGCGGGAGCAGGTGTGTGGGAGGGAACGGGAACGGGAGCGGGAACGGGAACGGACGGCAGTTTTGGAGGCGGCGCGAGCGGAGCGGGGTCGGCGCAGCAGCGGGTGCCGAGCGAGTAGTCGTAGTAGGCGGGGGCGTGCGAGTCGACGCGCGCTTCGCAGCCCTTGTTCGTGGAGCGCGAGTAGAAGCCGCCGACGAAGACTGGGCGCTTCTCGCCTTCGACCCACTCGTCGAGGTTGCCGACCATGTCGTAGACGGCATCGCCGCCCCAGCTGCTCTTGCAGGTCGCCGTGTCACCAGTCGGACGGAGGAGCGGTTGATCCTCGCCTTCCACGACGAGGTTCAGGCGCGGATCGCGATGACCGGTCGAGCTGTTCTGATGCAGCGCGAAGCCCGGATGATACGGGCGGAAGACGTTGCACGCGAAGGCGCGGTAGCGCTCGCCGTAGGGGAACTTGAGCGCGCGCTCGCCTTCGCAAGCTGTCACCCATTCGTGCTCGGTGCAAAGCCGCTTGCCGGCGTTCGTGCACGCGCGCTTCGCGGAGTAGTACGAGAGGTAGCCTTGGGGGACGGCGCCCGGTCGCGACACGGCGCGCGGATTCCACGTGTGGCCGCGCTGCCACGCCGTCGGCTCGGGCAGCGGGACCTGACGCGCGGCATCGTCCCCGACGTTGGTGCGTTCGAGGAGCCAGTACTCGTAGGCCGCCTCCATCTCGCTCTTCACGGGCGAGTAGTACGGCGAGAGCGGCTGCCCCGTCGCCATGTCCACGAACGACGCCTCCCAGCGATCGATGCAGACGCCGCGCACCAGGGCCATCTCGTTCGGGCAGCGCCGGCCACTCTGCACCTGGCCGGGCTGGGCCTCGGCACGCGGTGGGGCCGAAAGGCTCGCTGCCAGCGCCGAAGCGAGCACGGACAGCGCCGCTCGCCGAGCCTGCCGTCCGTCCATCCCGAAATCCTTCGCACGAAGCGCGACCCCGGGCCAAACCGTTGCGCTCGGCCCGCAACGTGCCCACGTTGACGCCCGTGACGGGCACCACGCCAAGGGATGCGGCCAGTCGGCTCGTGCGCTCGATCGAAGCGAGCACGGGCATCCACGACCCGCGGATCCTGCGCGCCTTTCGTCGGGTCCCACGCGAGCGTTTCGTGCCGGAGGAGTTCTCGGACTTCGCGTACGAGGACCGCGCCCTCCCGATCGGTGAGGGCCAGACCATCAGCCAGCCGAGCATGCTCGCGCTGATGCTGGCCGCGCTCGAACCGACCGCGACCGATCATGCGCTCGAGGTCGGAGCCGGCTCGGGCTACGCGGCGGCGCTGCTCGGCGAGCTCACGGGCAGCGTCGAGGCCATCGAGATCCGCCCCGAGCTCGCCGAGCGCGCCGAGCGCACGCTCGCGGCGCTCGGTGTCGAGAACGTGCACGTCCACCGGAAGGACGGCGCGCTCGGCCTGCCGGAGCAAGCTCCGTTCGACATCGTTCTCGTCTCGGCGGGAGCGCGCGCCACGCCGCCCGAGCTCATGGACGAGCTTCGAATTGGCGGGCGCATCGCGATCCCCGTCGGTGATAGCTCCGGCCAGCACCTATTTTTGGGGCGGCGCGAGCCGAGCGGTGAGCTCGTGTGGGAGCAGCGCACGCCGTGCGTCTTCGTCCCCCTCGTTCACGAGGACGAAGCGAGCGGCGCCAACGCCTAGGCCGAGCCGACGGTTCGCGAGGTGAACGCCATCGGCGTCACGCCGGCGTGCTCGTACGCCTTCTGCCACAAGCGATCGCTCGGCACGTCGAACACGAGGCTCGACTCGAGGTCCGACGGCAACCAGGCGCCGCGGCTGATCTCGTGCTCGAGCTGTGCGGGTGCCCAGCCGGCGTACCCGACGAGCGCGATGAGACTCTTCGGGACGCTCCCGCCGGCGATTGCCTCCAGCACCTTGCGCGATGCCGACGCGGTGACGCCCTCACCGACCTCAAACTGTCCCTCGATGTCCGCGAACCGCTCGTCGGGGCGGTACACGATCCACACCTGCTCGGGGGAGACCGGTCCGCCGACCCGTACGCTACCGGGGAGCGTGAGCTCGCTTTCGGCGACCTCGGCGCGCACCAGGAGCTCCCCGAGCGACATGAGCTCGCGCCCGTTGATGACCCAGCCGAACGCGCCGTCGGGTCCGTGAGCCGCCAAAAGCACGACCGAACGGTCGAAGTTCGGGTCGCCGAGGGGCGGCGCGGCGATCAAAAACCCCGGCGCGAGCGACATCGTCCCCCGAGCATAGCTCATGGCGGGGCCGTTCCGAGCCCGAAGAACCGGCGGCCCGACCCCGAAAACCGAGCCCACCTGAAAGTTGTCTTCCCAACCCCCGCGGAGTCTCGACTAAAGTGGAGGGCGCGGATGCGTGTGATCTTTCACGGAGTGCGGGGGTCGGTCCCGGCGCCGGGCCCGCAAACGTCTCGCTACGGTGGGAATACGTCGTGCGTGGAGGTGCGCCTTTCGGACAACTCCACGCTCGCGCTCGACGCGGGCACCGGTCTGCGCGAGCTCGGCAAGAAGCTCGTGGCAGAAGGCCGCGCGTCACCCGTACACCTATTCCTGTCCCACACGCATTGGGACCACGTGATGGGGCTCCCGTTCTTCGCCCCGCTCTACGACAAGAGCAACCACCTGCTCGTCTACCCGCTCGCCAACGAAGGACAGGAGCGCTTCCAGCGCAACATCTTCGACGACATTCACTTCCCGGTGAGCGTCAACGACATCCCCTCGAAGGTCGAGTTCGCCAAGCCCGAAGGCAACGTGTGGCGCGTCGGCAGCGCCCGCGTCACGCGCATCCAGCTGAACCATCCGGGCGGCGCACAAGGCTTCCGCATCGACGACGACGACGGCACCTCGATGGCGTACCTTACCGACAACGAGATCGGCGCCGGCAAACCGGTCGTCAGCGTCGACGACCTCGCGCGCTTCTCCGACGGCGTGAATCTCTTGATTCACGACTCGCAGTACGTCCCAGCGGACATGCCGCACAAGCGCGGCTTCGGTCATTCCCTCGTGGAAGACGTGCTCAAGCTCGGCCAATACGCCAAGCCGCGCGAGCTCGTGCTCTTCCACCACGATCCCGACCGCTCCGACGATGCCCTCGACAAGATCGGCGGCGAAGCCAAGAAGTGGCTCGCCGAGCGCGCGAAGGACGTGGGCCTCCTCGTCGCCCACGAGGGCCTCGCGCTCGATCTGGCGTCGCGCAAGTAGCCCCGCACCTCGACGCTCGAGCTCGAAGCAGCGCCGCCACACGTGACGCGCCGATTTGCGTCGCTCCCGAGGGCGCGTATCCTTCCTAGTGGTGGATGGGAGGAACAGTCATGAGTCGATTTTTGGGACGAACCGTGGGAGCGGTCTCGACGCTGGTGCTCGTCGTCGCAGCAGGATGCGGCGAGGACGACGACGCGCCGCCGGCGCATCAGGCCGGTAAGGGCGGCGCGTCCGCCGCTGGTCACGGCGGGGGCGGAACGAAGGGCGGCACGGGCGGTCGCTCCGGCGCCGCCGGCGCCGGGCGGGGGGGCTCGGCTGGCAGCGCGGCGGGCCGCGCAGGACGTGGCGGCACCTCACCCGGTGGGACCGGGGGTGCGGCCGGCGAGCATTCGGGAGGCACGGGCGCCGACGCGGGGACGGGCGGCGAGACGCAACTCGGTTGCCAGTCCGTGACGTGCGTGGAAGGAGCGCTCGCCGGAGACTGTCCCGCGACGGCGCCGAGCGTCGGAGACCCTTGCACGATTGGCGCTTCGTGCAGCTATTGCTTCGACTCGAACGAATGCCCGAACGAAAAGTACGGAGTCATCCTGCAGTGCTGCAGCGGGGAATGGTCCCACAACTGCGCCAAGGAGTGCTTCGATGCGGACGAATCCGGCGGCGCAGGAGGGCAGGGTGGCGCCGGTGGCGAGAGCGGTGCCCACTCGAGCGCAGGCCTGGGCGGCGCCGGCAACGGCGCTCTCTGCGCGCCGCTACTCACCGCGTGCTGCGCGGACGACGGCGATTGCCCGACCGGCTACGAGTGTGCCGAGGCGGGTGGCACCGGCGTCTGCAAGGGCAAGCTCGCGGATACGAGCCGATGCTGGATGGATTCCGACTGCCCGAGCGACTACCGCTGCGAAGACGCGCTCTACTGCGGCTGCGGCGACTCCTGCAACGACGAATCCCCGGGAACCTGCGTGAAGCGCTGACGCGCGCGCGAACCCTGCGCTACGCGTCGACGAGCTCGATGCCGTCCCAGCCTGGCTGACGCCGGTGATTCCGATTCACGACCGCCGGCGGCCGGAGCATGCCGAGCGTTGCCGTCACCATGTGCACGCCTGCCCAGCGCGCGAGCGGTAAGAACGAGCGAGTGCGCTCGCCGCGCGTCGTGCGAAGGTTGTGCTGGCGCGCCGACTCGAAGGCCGCGTAGTAGCGGTCGATCGTTTGGTCGATGCGCGAGCGGTCGTGGGTCTTCCTGCGTGCGGCTTGCGACAGCGCCTGGCGCCGAACCGGGTCGCGCAGCAACGTCGCGACCTCGCCCGCAAAGCGCCAGTTCGACGCGCGCTCGTCGGGTCCCGGAGGAACCAAAACGCCCGTCTTGCCGGTTTCGACCTGCTGCGAAACGCCCATGCCGTCCTCGAAGGCGACGACCGGAAGACCCGACCACAGCGCTTCACTCACGACCTGCCCGTACGTCTCCGACAGCGAGGCGTACACGAACACGTCGGCGTGCTGGTACCAGCGCGCGACCTCCGTGAGCGACTGCTCGCCCGGGAAGAACGTGCGCTCGCCGATGCCGAGCTCGAGCGCCTGGGCGCGGAACGCGTCGTGGTCCGGACCGTCGCCGACGAGCGTGAGCGTCGCGTCGGGAACGGCGGGCGCGATCAGCTCCGCGAAGATGCGGAGCAGCCGGCTCACCGACTTCTCGCGCGTGTGGCGGCACACGCAAAGCAGGCGATGCCCGCGCGCAGCCTGCGCCGGGAACGGATCGTCCGGCTCCTGCCGGTCGAACACCTTCGGATCGATGCAGCGCGGGATGACGTGGATCGGCACCGTGACGCCCTGACTGCGCCAGTAGGCGGCGAGACCCTCCGACAGCACGATGAGCCCATCGCTCTCGTTGTACGTCTTCGCCGACTGCGCCGTGGCCCAGGGCATCACGCGGTCGCGGCAGAAGTTCGTGAAGCGCTCGCTCTGCGAGAGCTTGTCGGGCAGGAGCACGTCGTAAACGCTCGGCAGGTGGATGGTGTTGACGCACAAGAACGGCACGCCGTGCGTGCGGCGCAGCCAGACGCCGAGCTGCATCAAGCCCGAGCCCGTTTGGGCCAAAAGCACGTCGAAATTCTGGCGCGCCACCTCGGCGAGCGATTCGCGCGACGGCATCGGCAGGTGCACGCCCGGATGAATGCGCAGCGGCACGC
>DATMCL010000412.1:0-2811 GCA_035558375.1 Polyangiaceae bacterium | reverse complement strand
AAGCTCTGCGAAATCGGGGAGGGGACGAGTCAGGTGCAGCGCATGGTGATCGCCAAGCACGTGCTGCGCGGCTGACGCTACTCCGTGCGCTGAATCACGTGAAAGCCGAAGGGCGTCTCGATGACGTCGGAGATCGCACCGACCTCGAGCGCGAACGCCGCATCGGCGAACGCCTTCACCATCTGCCGGCGCTCGAAGCGCCCGAGATCGCCGCCGCGATCGCCCGCGCCCGGCTCGTCCGAGTACTCCTTCACGAGCGCCGCGAAATCCTCGCCGGCCTTGGCGCGCGCGAGGGCTTCCTCGGTCCGATGCCGCGCCTCTTCCTTCGTGCGAACGATGCCGGGGCTCGCGCGCATGGAGCCCCGGTACTGGACGAGGAGATGGCGCGCCGCGATCTTGTCTTCGTTCTTGGCGGGCGCCTCGGCGAAGCTCTCGTCGTCGTCGGAAGCGTTGTGGGACGACGCCTTCGCGCTGTTCGGCAGCTGAGGCGGCGGCGGCACGCGCGGCGGCTCGCCGGCCCCTTCGTACGTCGTGACGACGCAACCCGAGAGCACGGCGACGAGAGCGCTTCTCGTGACCCAGCCGAGCAGGCGGGGCGCTCTCGCACCCGCGAAGCGGGTGAGGGGGGCGCAACCGGCGAAGCCGGTGCGGGGGGCGGGGACGCCCCCCAAAACAGAGCTAGAGCGGGCGCTGCGGAGCAGCGCCGCGCGGCGATAGCCGCGCCTCAAAACCTGCGAAGCTGGTTTTGAGCGGAGCTCTAGCGCGCCCGCGCCGAGCGCTTGCCGCAGCCCCGTCATTCGGTGCGCAGAATGACGTGGTAGCCGAACTGCGTCTCGACCACCTTGGGCGAGATCTCCCCGGACTTCAGCGCGAAGGCCGCGTCCGCGAACGCGGGCACCATCGCCTGGCGCGGGAACTTGCCGAGCTTGCCGCCGCGCGCTGCAGCGCCGGGCTCGTCCGAGTACTCCTCGACGAGCTTGTCGAAGGGCACGCCCTTCTTGGCCTTGGCGAGCGCCTCTTCGGCACGCTTCTTCGCTTCTTCCTTGGTGCGCGTGACCGTCGGGGCCGCGCGCATCGAGCCCTTGTACTGCACGAGCAGGTGCGACGCGGCGACGCGTTCTTGGTCCGACGACGCACCGCCCATCGGCGCGCGCTGCGCAGATGCCGCGGGCTTCGGCGGCGTCGTCGCGGTGGGCGCAGCCGTCACGGTCGCTGCGGGGGCAGCCTCCGCCGTGGCGCTCTGCTTCATGTTGAAGTTGATCGGAATCACGCCGATACCGCCGAGGAGGCCGATCACGAGGAGGCCTCCGAGCACGGCCCACGGCGACCACTCGGGGAGCCAATCCTCCGAGCTCGACGGGGATGACGACTTTTGGCGAGCGCTCGCACGCGGCTCCTCGTCGTCGTCATCGTCCTCGTCGTCATCATCATCATCGTCGTCGTCGCGATCGTCTTCGTCCTCATCGCGATCGTCGTCGTCGTCGTCATCGTCCTCGTCGTCGTGCGACGCGGCAGGCTTGGCCTTGGCGGCCGCCTTCTCGACGGGCTTGTCCTGCTTGGGCTTGGACGCCCCGCTGCTCGAGCCCCAGTCCTCGTCGATCTCGTCGGTGGGGGGCGGGGAAACGGAAGTGACCTTGTTCTTGTCCTCTTCGGCCATGACTAGGCTCCTCGGGGCGGGGCGATATCGGCCCACGCGCTGGTGATCACGGGATCGGGCTTGTCGCCGGCGAAGGCCTCCAGCGCGATGCGCCCGCTCTCTAGCACGTACCCGGTCGTGCGTAGGGTCTCGCCGGGCCAGACCGGCCGCCTGAATTGGGTGCTGAGCGTGCGAAGTCGCGTGGGATCTCCGCCACAAGCGGCTTTCAGCACGGCGCGCCCGACGATGCCGAACGTGCAAAGCCCGTGCAGGATCGGCCCTTGGGGAAAGCCGGCTGCCTCCGCAAATGCGGGATCGGCGTGGAGCGGGTTGAGGTCGCCCGAGAGCCGGTAAAGGAGCGCTTGCTCGGGCGTCGTCTCGATTGCCACGTCGAAGTCAGCCGGTCGGTCGGGGACCTTCGGCGCTTCCGACTTCGGTGGCCGCTCGCCGCCGAAGCTGCCCGCGTCGCGGATCCAGAGCGTCCACTCCGTGTCGAAGCACGGCTTGCCCTCCGAGGTCGTGGTCGTGGCGAGCACCACCTGGGCGAGCTTCTTCATGTCGTAGATCCCCTTCACGACGCCGGTGGTTTCGAGCTTTCCGGCGGGTGGGATCTCCGAATGCAGGCGGATGAGCTGGTTGCCATGCACGAGCCGCGTCATGTCGCAGCGCGTTTTCTCGAACAGCGCGGCGACGGGCGCGTAGCTCGGGACGACCGCGAACGTCGGCAGCACGCGCGGCCCGCGTCCCTCGTAGAGGAAGTCGAGGTCGTCCTTCTTCATCCCGACGCCGAGCGCGTAAAGGACGACGGTCTTGAAGTCGTACTCGTACGTGAAAGCGGCCGTCGCGTGGCCGATCGTGGACAGATCGAGACTCATCCGTTCCCCGTGAGGGCGAGAACGGTTAGCGCGCTCATGGTCGGCTCGTCAATCCGGCCGGCTGTCTGAATCCGCGGAACTCGCGTAAGCTCGGCCCGTATTCCGCCGGGACGGTTTTCGTCATGCAGAGCCTCGCCGAAGTTCTCGACGCGCTGCGTGGGCTCTTGGGGGCCGATCCAGGGCCCTGGCTCCTCGCGTGGGCACGGGCGCTGCCGGTCGTGATTTTGGTGCCGGCGTTCGGTCTCGGTGGGGTCGCGCTGCCGATTCGGGTCGTGCTCGCGCTATCGCTCGCGGTGTGCG
>DATMCL010000411.1:0-11716 GCA_035558375.1 Polyangiaceae bacterium | reverse complement strand
CTGATTGAACGGCAGCGAGATGCTCCAGTCGTGCGGCACGTCGATGGGCGTCCACGCGGCATCGTCGAACGTGGCCGCCTCCGCGCCGGACGCGTCACCGAGATGGAACTTCCAGCCGCTGTCGAAGCTCACCGCCGTGTCGCGCGCGCCGTCGTACGTGTTCACGAAGGGCGGCGCTGGCATGGCGTTCGTACCGGCAGCGCCCGCAACGCCCGCAACGCCGCCCGTGGCGCCTCCGCCACCAGCGTTCAGTGTCCCCGCTGAATCGGTGCCCCCGCCCCCCGCGAGAGCACCGCCACCGCCCGCCATCGCACCTTTTCCCGCGCCTGCGCTCGAACCTGAGGTCGCACCTGCGGCCGCGCCTGCGCCACCAGGGGACGAGGTTCCGCCCGACGCTGCCATCGAGCCGCCGCTCGCAATGGCGCCGCCAGCCCCCGCGGGGCCAACGCCGCCTGCTGCCGCCGCATGCGAGCCACCAGTGCCCGCTTCGTTGGCGTGTCCGGAGTCGCCGCAGCCGGCAGCGCAGAGAAAGAAAACTGCACCGAGCACCGAGCTGAGGCGCACACGCCGCGTTGCGTGCGAGCGCGTTGTCGGATCCGAGTCCATATGCTCATCGAGCAGTGGTCGTCGGCGCGCGCTTCCGTCACACGCGGCTATCTGAAGACGGACTGCACGAGCGCTACGCGAGCATCTCCGAGAAGATGCCTTTCGGCAGGCTCGCTTCGCCGAAATTGTCCGTGGGCGAGCCGTCGTCCTTCGTCACGCCCGCCGCCGTCAGCAGCGTGTTGAGCATTTTGTTCACGCCCGAGACCGACGCGTCGCCGCCTTTGCCGTCTTGGGTGCCGCCGGGTTGCTGACCGGTTCCCACGGTCAGGTACTGCCCTTGCTTGTAGAAGCCGTTCGCGGTCCCCGCTTGGATCCACGGAATGTTGCTGAAGGAATGCGCGCCCGTCGCGCACTGGTTCGTCCAGATCGCGACACCCTGGTCGAGCAGCGGCCCCGTCGGCGTGTCGTACGTCGACAGCGTATCGAGCAGGTACTTGTAGGAATTCAGCATCATGCGGTCGAGGTAATGGTGGAAGTCGACCGCGTTCGCGACCTGCCGGTGCGACACGTCGTGGAACTTCGCCGATTGCCCGTTGTACGTGTAGACGTGGTCGTCGATACGGTCGCCGACCTTCAGGACCGCGACGCGCGAGTAGTCCGACGCGGCCGAGAACGCCATCAGCTCCATGAAGAGCTTCACTGCGGTGTCGCGCGTCGACTGGTCGTACGGCTTCGCGTCCATCGACTTCATCGTCGTGACGTCGGCGTCGGGGATCGTGAAGGGCGTCGCCGACATCGTCACCTCGATGTCGCGGATCGCCGTGAGGTGCTGATCGAGCCTTTCACGGTCGCTCTGGCTGAGATCCGTGCGCGACAAGAGCCCTTGGATCTGGGGCCGCAGGATGTCGTTGATGCTCTTGCTGCGGAGCGCACGGAGCTTTTGGGCGTCGGTGTCCGCCGAGCCGCCCATCGTCCCGTCGCCGACCACGCCGATGATCTGCTGGTACGCCTTGTAGGGCGAATCGATGTACACGCGCGGCTGCTGCGGCGTGACGTACGAGACGTAGCCCGGAATGTCGAAACCGGTCCCGCCGGGGGAAAACATGCCGGCGTGCAGCACGAGCGGGTCGCGCCCGGGCGGGTTCTTCGCCTTGGCGAGCGCGGTGTCCGCGGAGATCCCGAGCGCCTTGCAGTTGGTGCTGCCTTCCGTGATCTTCGCGGCCGTGAGAATTTGCGCGTCGGCCGCGGAGTGTGAGCAGCCGGTGGAGTTGTACGGCAGGTTGATGCCGCGAACGATCAAGAGCTTCTCCGCGTAGTCGGACAGCTCACCGATCGAGCGCGAGGCCTTGTCCGCGAGGAGCGCGTCTTTGGTGAGCGCGCCCATGGCGGTCGGCCAGAATTTTTCGGGCTCTCCGCTGCCGCTCAGGGTCGCGCCCGCCTGAACGACGCCGTTGTCGCCGACCACGATGAGCACGAAGGGCGAACGCATCGCCGTCTGCGCCGCTGCCTTGCGCGGCATGAAGCTCTCGAGCAGCGGGAGGCCGAGCATGAGCCCGCAGGCTCCGCGCAGGACCGAGCGTCGATTCAGGTCGGGCGCGCGGAAATCGTGGCTGCTCATGGCATGGTTCCGTTAGGGGAGGCGATTCAGGAACGAGTCGCTCGTCGCCATGTCGAGCTCGACGTCGTGGAGGGAGAGCATGCCGGCTCGCGACAAGCGGGCGTAGTAGTCCACCGTCGCCTGCTGCTCGTCGGCGAGCAGCCGGCCCTGCAGGTAGCTCAGCATGTTCTCGAGGTAGCAAGCGTGCGTCTCCTTGGCCTCCGCCAAGAGCGCCGAGAGCTCGATGCCGTTCTTGAAGCTCTTGAGCTCCCCGTCGAGCTCGTAGCTGTCGGAGGCGTCGACCGGCTGTCCCACGTCCATCGTGCGGTACTTGCCGATCGCGTCGTAATTCTCGAAGGCGTAGCCCAGGGGATTGAACAGCGCCGCGTGGCAGGACTGGCCGCAGGTGCCGATGCCCGTCGTCTTCTCGACGCGCTGGCGGTTCGTGAGGTTCGGCGTGCCGTCGAGTCCCTTCGCCACGGCGGCGGGATCGGGGGGCGGAAGCTCCTTGCAGAGGAGCCGCGTGGCGATGAAGACGCCGCGATGGATGATGTCCGGCTCGTTGCCGACGGAAATGTAGGACGCGAGGAACCCGGCTTGCGTGAGCAGTCCTGCGCGCTCAGCCGGGTTGAGGTCGACCTTCGTGAGCACGTTCGGATCGCTCGAGAAGTTGCCGGTCACGCCGTAGAGCGGCGCGAGCTCGGCGTTGACGAACCCGACGGGGGCCGTGTAGAAATCCTTGATTCCGCGGCCTTGTGCGAACACCCAGTCGACGAAGCTCAGGACCTCCTGCCGCATGGCCGTCGGCGTGCTCGGCGTGAAGTCGGGGAACACGGTCGGGTCGCGGACGATGCCGTCGTACGCGCCAAGCCGATACACTTGGAGGTTGAAGTTCCTGAGCCCGGTGGTGCCGCTCGGGCCGTCGAGCAAGCGTTTGGCTTCGGCGGCGACGCCGTCCTTGTCGTGGAGCTTTCCCGCTGACGCCGACGACAAAAGCGCGTCGTCCGGCATGGTGTTCGTGATCGTGAAGGCGAGCTTGGAGGCGACCTCCCAGTCGTCGAGCGGCACCTGCGCCGCGCCGGCGACGGCGCTGCCGAGCTCCGTACGATAGAGGAAGTAGGGTGATTGCAGCAGCGCTTGGATGACGAGGCTTGCGCCACCAGCGAACGCGTCGATCGCGGGGTAGAGCATCGACGCTTGATTGAAGAGGGCGAGGTGAGTGGTCACCTCTGCGTCGGTGAGCGGGCGCCGAAACGCGCGTTGCCCGAACGCCGTCACGAACGCGCGCGCGCGCCCTGTAGCATCGGACGGCGCGTCCGTCGGGACGAGTCGCGCGAGGGCGGCTGCGTCCCCCGTCACCTTGTCGGCCAGCTTTTCCGCTGCATCTGCGAGCTGCTGCCGCAGCTGCTCGGTCACGAACAGCGCGTCGGCCTCGTTGTCGAACCCGACGAGCGCGTCACCGGTGACGGCGTTGTCGATCTCGGAGATGTCCGTGAGCTTCAACAGATCGCGGACGGCGTTCGCCCATTGCTGCCGGCTCAGGCGCACGATTCGTGCGGTCGGGACGAGCACGGCTGCGGGCGGCGACGTGGGGATGGCGTAAGGGTCGTCGACGCCACCACCGCTGCCGCCCTGACTCGCACCGCTCGAGCTCGTGCCACCCTGGGCGGAGCCGCCAGTGCCGCTTCCGCCTTTGCCAGTGCTGGCGCCAGTGCCGTTTCCGCCGCTTCCCGGCGTTGCACCGGCGGAGCCCGAGCTCGCCCCAGCTCCGGTTCCACCGGTGGAGGCGACCTGCGTGCCGTCGATGTCGCTCGAGCACGCTGCGGCGAAGGCGCAGAGCCCCGCGACGGACGCCGTCGTGGCGAGCCACCTTGGGGCGCGCTGCTTGGATGAGGTTGCGCGTTCCCTGAGCACGTTGCCTAGCCAGGCAGTGGCTTGCAGGCGAGCCGTCCGTCACTGAAACGCGAATTCGTTCGAAACTACGGTAAATGCGCGGCCTTGACCTCCCACGCCGCGTCGTCGCAGTAGGGACAGTCGGCGCCGACGAGGAGACCCTTACCGGTCGCGGTTTCGTCGCCCTTCAGCCACCAGTTGAGCCACGCGAGATCGATCTTCGTGAAGTCGCCGCCGCGAGTCCCGAACAAATCGCCGCCATGGCCGAGGTCCTTGCTGAACCAAATCACCGGGACGTCGAGCTTGCTGATGGCGTCGTAGCCCTCCGCGCCACCGTCGTATGCGATGTCGTCGGGCCCGCCTTCGACGAACAGGATCGGGGTGTGAATCAAGTCGTAGAAATCTTGCATCGCACCGGCCATGCCGCTGCTGTTGACGCCCCACGTGACGATGCGCGGATCCAAGACGGTGCCTTGGGACATGAGGCCACCGCACGAGAAGCCGTTCGAAGCGATCTTGGTCGTCTCGAGGCTCTGGTAGTACGCGCTACACGGCTTGCCGTTCTCGGCGATCGCCCAATCGATGTACGCGACGAGCGGCGCGCCCATGGCCTCGAGCATCGAGCGATCCATCGTGCGATTGCCGCTGCCGTTCGGCGTGCCGTCCGCGACGACGAAGTAGCCGTGGGAGGCGATTTCGGCCATCGCCGTCGCGTTCGACAAGCCGTCCTGCGAGCAGCCGCCTTCGCCCCACACGAAGATCGGATACTTCTCGGCGCCGCCGAGCTCGGCGGGGCGGAAGATCGTGCCTTCGTTGATGCCGGGATCCGAATTCGTCTCGACGACGACCGCGTGCGGCCCGCTGCCGGTCGCCTTCGTGCCCGTCGCTTTCGACGGTGTGCAAGTTCCGGGATCGGCGCCGGCCGCTCCCGCTGCGGTCGCGCCACCGTTGCCCCGACCGGCGCCCGGCGCGCCGCCCGCTGCCGACGAACCTGCGCTCGCGCCTGCCGTTCCGGAGCCGCTCGCGCCGGCAGCGCCACCGACCCCGGATGCGCCGCTTTCGCCGGCCTTCGCTGAGCTTTCGCCGGAAGCACCGGAACCTCCGTTCATGCCGGAGACGCCGCCGCTCGCGGCGCCCGACACTCCGACGCCACCGCTCATTCCGCCCGTCGCTGAGCCCGCGCTGGCGCTCTGCCCGCCCGTCCCTCCGTTGCCGCTCACCGCGCCGCCACTTCCGCCGCTGCCCGCGCGCTGCGCGAACCCGCTCCCTCCGCCCGTGCCCTGAGCTTTGCTGGTGTCGTCGCCGCATGCGGCCATGGCGAGGCCAAGGCCCATTGCCCACAGCAGGGGCGGCGCTGGTTGCGCGATGATCATGGTCTGCGTGCTCCTATCCGGCGCCCGCTCGAGGGCTCCGCCCAACAGCAGACGGAAGCCCGGGCCAAATCCGGTTCAAAAAAAGTCGGAGCGCGGGTTCGCGTAAATGCCTAGTGATTTCAGTTTGTTATGCTCGTGGGTGCAGCGCGGGACGCCAAACCTGAGCCAGTTTTGCCCTCGGGACGCGACTGCACGGTCGACCCCCACCCCTGGGGTCGCTCGATGCCGCAGCCGTCCCGCGCCCCGCTCGCCCTCGTGGTGGCCCCCCCTCGACGTGGGGTGACCGATGCGGAGCTCGCCCTGGCGTTGGCAGCCGGCGACGACTGGGCGATTGCCGAGGCGTGGCAGCGTTTCGCTCCCTTGGTGTTGAGCACTGCCGAGCGCACGCTCGGCTCGAAAAGCGATGCCGAAGATCTCGCGCAAGAGGTCTTCTTGCGGTTGTTTCGCAAGATCGGGACGCTGCGCGACCCGGCGAGCCTTCGAAGCTTCGTGTACTCGGTGGCGGTTCGCACGCTGAAATCCGAGCTTCGCTACCGCCGCTTGAAGGCGTGGCTCACGTTTCGCGGTCCGGAGTCGCTCCCGGATTCGTCGCACACCTCTCCGAATCTCGAAGCGCGCGATCTGCTGCAGCGGCTCTACGCCCTGCTCGATCGCCTGTCCCCGCGCGACAGGCTCGTGTTCACCTTGCGGCGAGCCGAGTCGATGACGGTCGAGGAGATTGCCGCCACGATGGGCATCTCGGTGTCGACGGTGAAACGCTCACTTTCGCACGGCACCGCGCGGGTCTCGCACTGGATAGCCGGTGAGCCCGCGCTTGCGGAGCTCCTCGATCGCGGGCTCGAAAGGAAGCGCGAATGAGGGCTCCTGAGCGCGCGGAGGCCCGCCTCGCCCATCTGACGGAGGTGTGGCGCGATTCGGTCAAACCGCCGCACCCCGCGTCGCTCGAGCGCGGGCTCGTGGGCTTGCGCCTGCGACTCTCGGCCGATGCCGCGCGCCCCTGGTTCGTGCGGCGGATGGTGCCCCTCGCCGTGGCGGTGGTCGTCGCGCTCACCCTGGCGCCGCTCCTCGGCTCGCGTTTCTTCCCGGGCTCGCGCAGAGCCGCGCCCGTCGTGGTCGCTCACGTCGTGGGCGGTAAGATCCTCGAAGCAGGCTACCTCGCGGAGGTCGGCGGGAAGGGGATGGAGCTGTCGTTCAACGAGGGGAGTCGGTTCTCGCTCACGCCGGGCACACGCGGGAGGCTCCGCACCGTGTCGGCCGAGGGTGTTCGCTTGGCGCTCGATCGGGGCGCAGCATCGCTACGCATCACGCCGAATCACGAACGGCACTGGTCGGTCGAGGCGGGGCCGTTCGTCGTCTCCGTCACGGGCACCGACTTCACGGTGAAATGGGATCCGGCGAGCGAAGAGCTCGCGGTCAAGCTGCGTCAGGGGCGCGTGGCCGTGAGCGGACCCATCGTCGGGGACGAGCTCGTGCTGCGGCCCGGACAGAACCTGACGGTGAATCTTACGAAGCGGGAAACCGTGATTAGCGAGGACGGCGCGGACCAGGCGTCCGCGGCGTCCGCGGCCGAGGCGGCAGCGAGCGCCGCGGCGGCTCCCGCGATGCGGGTAGCGACGTCCGCGGCGGCCTCGGCAGCGAGCGCGCCGAGCGCCGCCCCGGGCGTGCGACGCTGGCGAGAAGCGCTCGCGAGCGGTCAATGGGATCGTATTCTCGCGGACGTGGAGCGCGACGGCGTGGAAGCGAGCCTCCGCACGCTATCGAGCGACGAGCTCTTCGCGCTCGCCGATGCCGCTCGCTACCGCCGCCGCGCGGATCTTGCGCGCTCCGCGCTCTTGGCTCAGCGCGAACGCTTTCCGAATTCGTCTCGCGCGCTCGATGCGGTGTTCCTGCTCGGCCGCGTCGAAGAGCTGCGCGCGGACGGAAAGCCGCGGGCCTTGCAGCGTTACGACGAGTACCTCGCGCGCGCGCCGAATGGAACCTATGCGGCCGAAGCGCTCGGGCGCAGAATGATCCTCGTGAAGGAGCTCGAAGGTCCCGAGAGCGCGCGCCGAATCGCCGTCGAGTACCTCCGGCGCTTCCCGCACGGCAGCTACGCCGAAGCCGCGCACACTCTCGAGCGAGCCCGCTAGGCGTGACGCGGCTCGTGGTTGGGTTCTTCCTCGCCTGCGCACTCTTTTGGGCCAGGCGCGCCGAAGCGGCGACCGTCGCCATCCTGCGACCGGCGAGTGACGCGGCCGCGATCGACGAAGCTCTCTTTCGTCTGCAGGGTGAGTTGCTCGCGGTGGGCCTCGCCGTCGCGCTCACGGAGCGGCCTCCCACCGGGGAAACCGCAACGCCTGAGACACAAGCGTGGCTCGAGCAAGCCGCGAGCGAGCGCCACATCGATGCCTTCATCGACGTGGTGGGCGTGAGCGCCCCGGAGGCCGTTGACGTGTGGATCTTCGAGCGGGAGCAGCGCCGGCTCAAGGCTTCTCGTGTCACGCTCGACGCGAACACGCCGGACCGCGCGGCGACGCTCGCGATTCGGACGATCGAAGTGCTGCGCTCCAATTTCTTGGTGCTCGATCTCGCGCCGCGACCGGCGCCGGCGCCCGTTGCGACGACGGCGCCGCCCGCGCGCGAAGCGCCGCCACCCGCACCGCGGCGCTCGCGGCTCGGCCTCGAAGCCGGCGCGACGGCGCTCATGAGTTTCGATGGCGTGGCCACGGCGGTTCTGCCCGTCGTGCGCTTCGGGTGGTCGCTCGACTCTTGGTTTGCGCTGGAAGCGACGGGCGCCGGCTTCGGAACGCGCCCGAGCGTCGAGACCGCGGCCGGCAGCGTCGAGGTCGCCCAGTATTTCGCACTCTTCGGCGCTTCAGCCGCGGTGCCGACGGGCACGATCGTCGAGCCGCTCTTCGCTCTGTCCATCGGCGCGCTCGGCACGACCCTCGATGGCCGCGCACTTCCGCCGAACGTCGCGCACGACGTGACGCAGTGGACCGCGGTCGCGGACGGCAGCGCCGGCGTGCGATTGCGGCCCTCGGAGGGCTTCTTTCTGACGCTCGCAGCTCACGTGCAGCTCACGCAGCCCTACGTGGCCATCCATTTCGTCGACACGGTGGTCGCCACGACGGGCCGCCCCAATCTGCTCCTGACGTTCACCCTGGGAGCCTGGCTGTGAGGCGCGGCGCTCGGCTCGTGAGCTCGTTGCTTGCGCTCATTTCCGCATCGATCGGCGCGTGCTCGCGCGCCGACCTTTATCCGATCACGGGGATGGCCGGAGCGATCGCGTCTGGCAACGGTGGCACCGTGAACAGGGGCGGTGCCGGCGGCGGCGCTCTCGGCGGCCTCGGTGGCACGGGCGGGGGTGCGAGTGGGGGCGTTGCGAGCGGCATGGGTGGGCGCGCGGGCGCCGGAGGTGCAACGCCATCGTGCGCGCCGGCGGGCGCAGCGGTCGGCGACAGCAACCAAACCGTGACGGTCGACGGCATGTCGCGGAGCTACGTGCTGCACATTCCCGCGGCTTACGCCGGTAGCAAGCCGGCCCCCCTCGTCGTGGACTTCCACGGTGTCGGTCAGACAGGCGCGAAGGAGCGTGCGAGCTCGCCATACCCCGCGGTGCTCGATCCCGAGGGAGTGGTGATGGCGTTTCCGGACGGCCTGAAAGGTCCCGCAGGCGCGGCCTGGAACGTGGGGCCCTGCTGCGTCGCCAACGTGGACGACGTTGCCTTCGCGCGCGCCGTCGTCGAGCACGTCGAAGGGCTCGCCTGCATCGATCGCACTCGCGTGTACGCCGTGGGGGTTTTGACGGGCGGCGGCTTGGCGCACTACCTCGCGTGTCATGCGGCGGACGTCTTTGCCGCCGTGGCACCCGCAGCGTTCGATCTGCTCGCAGAAAACGTGGACGGCTGTTTGCCGTCGCGGCCCGTGACCGTGATTTCGTTCCGCGGCACGGCAGAGTCCCGAGTTCCGTACGAGGGCGGGGCCTCGTCGCTCGTGCCAGGCATGCCGCTCACGTTCCTCGGCGCCGAAGCGACGTTCGACAAATGGGCGGAGCTCGACCGCTGCGTCGGCCCCGCGTCGACTCCCGACGGTGACGGCTGCTCGGCGTACTCGGGTTGCGACGACGGCACCGAGGTGATCCTCTGCACGAAGGAGGGCGGTGGCGAGGACCCGGGCGATCCGAGCATCGCCTGGCCCGTGCTTTCGCGTCACACGCTGTGACGCGCGGACGGAGCGGCGCGCCCTCTTCGGGTCACGGCAGGTTCGCCGACTTCTTTTCCCAGGCGTTGTCCGAGCAGTAGCTGCAGCCGGAGCCGACGAGCACGCCCTTGCCGGTGGCCGTCTCGTCCCCCTTCAGCCACCAGTTGAGCCAGGCGACGTCGATCTTCGTGAAGTCGCCGCCGTTCTTCCCGAACAGGTCCCCGCCGTGCCCGAGCGCCTTGCTGAACAACATGACGGGATGCCCGGCCTTGGCGATGTTGTCGTAGTCGCGCTCGCCGTTCTCGTAGGCGACGTCGTCCGAGCCGCCGAGGACGATCAGCACCGGCGTGTGCACTTTGTCGTAGAACGCTTGGTTCACGCTGAACATGCCGCTGCTGTTGATGCCCCAGGTCGTGAGACGCGGGTCCGGAGCGACGCCTTCTGCCATCAGTCCGCCGCAGGAGAAGCCGTTCGAGGCGATCTTCGTCGTGTCGAGCGCCTGATAGTAGGCGCTACACGACTTCCCGTTCTCCGCGACAGCCCAGTCGATGTACGCGACGAGCGGTTTGGCCATCCCGACGACGTCGGACGTCTGGGAGCGCGAACCACTCCCGTTCGGTTTTCCGTCGGCAATCACGAAGTAGCCGTGCGACGCGATCTCGCCCATGGCCGCGGAATTGGAGAGGCCGTTCTGCGAGCAGCCGCCTTCTCCCCACACGAAGATCGGATACTTCTCCGCGCCTCCGAGGTCCGACGGTCGGTAAATCGTGCCTTCGCTGATCCCGGCGTCCGCGTTGGTCTCGACCGTGACCTTGTGCGGCCCGCTTCCGGACGCGTTCGAGCCCGCCGCTTTGGATGCCGTGCAGCTGCCGCTGCCGCTACCTCCGGTTCCGGTGCCTGCCGTGTTGCCGGCTCCGGCTGTTGGCGGAGCTCCACTGGCTCCGGCTCCCGCTTCCGCGCCCGCTCCCGCCATCCCACCAGTGCCGCCTCGTCCTCCGCCCATCGCACGTGAGCCCGCCGTCGCATCGGTGCCGCCGAGCCCGCCGTCGCCCGCGCCGCTCCCGCCGCCGCTCATCGCTCCGCCTGCCCCCGCCGCCGCGCCGGTGCCGCTGGCTCCGCCGCCGCCCGTGCCACCGCTCTCCGTCTGGCCCGTGCCTCCGACGTTGCTGGAGGTGCCGCCGTCCGACGTGTTGCCGCCGCTCGCGCCGGAACCGCTCGCTCCACCGGACGTTGCGCCACCCGTGCCGGGCACGTTACCCGTGCCGCCCGCACCGGGGCCGTCCGCGCCCTCGTTGCCGCAACCCAGAACGGCAACGAGCGCCGCCACGCAGAAAAAATGAGGAGACGATCGCGCCGCGTCGCTTCCCGGGCCTCGTTGGCACGACAGGGGGTAGGGGGATCTCACCGTGCCGCAGTCGCACGCGCCCGCGAAAAACGGTCCAACAAAATCAAAACGCGCCCGCGCAGGCGAGAGCGGTCACCGGCGCGTCAATGCCGGGTTTCTGCCACGAAACGCGCGTGCTCCGCGAGGGCCCGCTCCCCGAACGTCTCGGCGACCCCGAGGTGCTCGTCCGGATCGCAGAGGTCGTTCAGCTCCGCCACGGTGAACTGGTTCGTCACCTCCCGCTCCGTCTCGAGCACTTCGCGGAGCGAGGTTCCCGTGTCGACGGCTTGGCGGCACGCGCGTTCGACGAGTGCATACGCGTACGGTGATCCGAGGTGCCGAGCGAGCGCGAGCGCGACCATTTCGCCGAGGACGACGCCGCCTGTCGCGTCGATGTTCGCGCGCATCCGAGTCGCATCGACCTCGAGCGACCCGACGACCTCGATGGCGCGTGCGAGCGCGCCCGAGGTGAGCAGGCAGATTTCCGGCAGCGAGACCCATTCGGCTTGCCAACCGCCGAGCCCCCGCTCGTGCTCTTGCGGCATCGCGGAGAACAGCGTGCCGACGAGGCCGGGAACGCGCGCGGCGACCGCGAGGATCGCGCCGGTGCCGACCGGAGTCCGCTTGTGCAATGCGGTCGAGGGTGCGCCGCGTCCCGGAGCGAGCTGCTCGGAAGCTTCGGCCACCTCCGCCTGCGTCATCAGCGAGATGTCGCGCGCCAGCTTGCCGAGGGTACCGGCG
>DATMCL010000410.1:0-7250 GCA_035558375.1 Polyangiaceae bacterium | reverse complement strand
GAGCCCTTGCGCCGCGAGGCGGTTCGCCTGCTGGTAGTTGGCGGGGCTCATGAACATGCTCGCGTAGGTGAGCGCGAGGCCGATCGGGATGCGCTTGGCGATCTTCGGCTGGACGCGGCCGTAGCCGACGATCACGAGCAGATCCGCGCCATCGTCTTCCTCCGCGGGTGCCGGCGTGGCCGTGGCGTCGGCGGCGCGCGGCGGCGCGGACGGAGCGGGCCCACCCGCCGCTGGAGCCGCCGCCATGGCCGCCTCGATGCGCGAGGTTCGAAACGAGCTCTGCAGCGCGAGGCGCCGAATCGGCTCGTTGAGCGAGCGAAATTTCCCGTACTGGAGCGCTTCGTCGTAGTAGCGGAGCGCCTCGTCCGGCTTGCCGCTCTTCTCGAACGTGAACCCGGCGAGGTAGCTGCCGAGGCTCAGCAGGCTCTTGCCCTTGCCTTCGCTGCGCTCGAGGAACTGCTGCATCACGGCGAGGCGCCGCGCCTCGATGCGCGCGCCGTTGAGGTCGCCGCGCGTGAGGTAGTTCACCATGTTCATGGTGTTGATCATGAGCTTCTCGTACGCCGGAGCCTTGTAGCGGCCCGAGCTGTCCGAGAAGAGATAGCGACCGATGTCGTCCATCGCGTTGCGCGAGAGATCGAGCACCTCGATCTGCTTGTCCGACGTCTCGAGGTCGCGGCTCGAGAGGCCGTAGTCTTGGAGGGCCTGCAGCACCATCGCGCGGTCGAGCAAGAGGAGCGAGTTGTCACCGCCGACCTTCTCCGGCAGCTCCTTGGCCGTCTTGACGTCCAGGGACTCGTTGAGGAGCGCGAGCGCCTGCTTCTCGTTGCCCGCGTCGAGCGCGGTGCGGATCGGCTTCGTCTTGTCGGAATGGCTCGCGCAGGCCGATAGGCCGAGGGCAAGAAGCGTGGCCGCGAGGCCCTTGTTCATGGCGTGCCGAGCTCCGAGCGCCGAGCTTCTACTAGATGATGGCCTTCGTCACGCCCGCTTTGTTCTGGAACAGGATCTCGCCCGTTTGCACGTCGAGCACCTGAATGAACATGAAATACTGCACGCGCCGCTCGCCGCTCTGCCGCTCGTCGGTGCTGTAGACCTTGCCGGTGACGATGTACTTGGCGCCGACCTGCTTGCCCCAGGTGGCGACCTGGCTCGGGTCGAAGGCGCCCGAGTATTGGCGGCGGATCTCCTCGACGAGCTTCGGCTGCTGCTCCATCGCGATCACGCGCACGTGACCGGCATTGACGAGCGCCGTCTCGATGTCGCTGATGAGCGCGTCGAGCGCGCCGTCGACGTGCTCCGTCGTCTCGTTGCGGAGGGGGATCACGGCGACCGCCGGCCGGTCTTCCTGCGTCCAGCGCTGGACGACCGGCGCCGCCTTGAGCGCGTTCAGGTTCTCCTTGAGGAGCTTCTCGAGGTCGCGCTTGTCGAGCCCCGTGCTCATCGCCTGCGTGTCGAGACCTTCCACGTCCGACCCGCGCACGGCCTTCGGCCCACACGCGAGAGCGAGGGTCGAGCCCAGCATCAGAAACCCGAAAGCACGCCACGTCTTCATGGGAAAGAACTCCTAGTTCCGCCTTCAGCCGTACGCTACCCCGCCCGCCGACCTTCCTCCGAAAAGACCTTTCGCTCAGCTCTGTCCGGAGGTCTCGCTCGGCATGCTCGGGCGGCGCACGGGGATGATCTGAACGCGGCGGTCTTCGCCCTCGCCGTCGCTCTTCGTGATGACACCTTCGAACTTCGCGAGCGCCATGTGCACGACGCGGCGATCGCGCGGGTTCATCGGCTCGAACGTGATGATCTTGCCCTCATGCACCGCCTGGCGGCCGAGGCGCTTGGCCATGCTGGCGAGCGAGTCGTCGCGGCGGCTGCGGTAGCCCTCCGCGTCGACGAGCACGTGGCGCTTCTCGAGCGTCGGTCGGTTGACCACGCGATGAGTCAAGAACTGCAGCGCCTGGAGCACTTGGCCCTTCTTGCCGATCGCGATGCCGGCGTCGGGTCCGACGATCTCGATGTTGATCTCGTCCGGCGAGTCACCGTCGCGGGGCTTGCGCAGGTGGACCGTGCACTCGAGCTCCATCTCGCGAATCACGGTCGTCACGAACTCGAGCGCCTGCTTGGTGCGCTCGTCCGTCGGGACCATGTCTTCGCGCGGGGCGGCCGCCTGCGCGGTGTCGGCCTGCTCGTCGAGCGTGTCGTCCGCGTCGTCCCAACTTTCGTCTTGCGTCTCTTGGTCGTTGTCCATCTGATTTCCGGGTATGAGCGCCGACTTTCGGCGTTGATCTGAGGGGCGGCCCGCGCTCGGGATCCGAGGGGCAAGCCCGGTTCGGGGAAGGCTATTTGCGTCCGCGGCTCAGTGCAAGAGCTGCTAGCTCGAACGCTCCTCGGGGCCTTTCCACTGGGCCTTTCCTTTGGAGACGGCCCGCTTGGCGTGCCGCTCGACGAGCTGCTGCTGCACGATGCCGAGCACGCCGTTCGTGAACATGTAGACGCCGAGGCCCGAGGGCAAGAACAGCATCATCACGATGAAGATACCCGGCATCAGGTAGAGCATCATCTTCTGCTGGGCCGGATCGCCCTGCATCGGCATCATCTTCTGCTGGATGAAGTTCGTGCCGCCGATCACGAACGGTAGGATGAAGAGCGGGTCCGGACCGGACAGATCCGGGAACCACAGAAACGGGATGTTGTAGAGCTCGACGGCGGTCTGCAGCGTCGTGTAGAGCGCGAACCACACCGGCATCGACGCCATCTGCGGCAAGCAGCCCTTGAGCGGATTCACGTTGTGCTTCCGCCAGAGCTCCATCTGCGCGAGGCCCTTCGCCTGGGCGTCGTCTTTGAACTTCTCGTTCAAGGCGTCCATCTCGGGCTTGAGCTCGCGCATGCGAATCATCTGCTTCACGCCCGGCAGCGTGAGCGGGAACAAGAGCGTGCGCGCCGTGACCGTGAGCACGATGATGGCGAGGCCCCAGTTCGGGACGATGCTGTGCACCTTCAGCAGGAACGCGACCAGGATCTTCGCGATGGCCGAGAAGAAGCCGAGGTCGATGAGCTCGATGAGCTTGTGCCCGCCGCCGCCCGCGCCCTCGAGGATGCTGCGCTTCTTCGGGCCGACGTACGAGAGCAGACGCACCTCGTCGCTCTGTCCCGGCGCGACCTCGTGCGCCGGGTAAGCGAGGCGTGCGCGGTACATGGCGCCGCCGTTCGGGTCGTCCCCGCGCCCCTTCGCGCGCTTCGGATCCCAGCGTTCTTCGATCTGGAGCTGGCAGCTCGGCGTGGTCGGCGCCGACACCGGAACCAGCGCGTGCGAGAAATACGCGTTCGAGACCGCGCCGAACGCCGGGGCGCCCTTCGCCTGGAACCAATCGCCGCTCGCGAGCGGCGTGCGCGGGAAATCCTTGAATTTGCTCGCCGCAAAGTCCTCGATGCGCAGGCGCGTCGCGCTGCTGTCGTCGGCGGGGACGCACTCGACGTGCGTGACGAGCGGGCTCTGCCCGAAGAAGCCGGCTTTCTGCTCGTGATCGGTGCGCCAGGCGTCCGTGTAGGCGGTGAGCGCGTGGCGGAGCGGACGGTCCGCGCGGTTCTTGGCGGTGGCGACGACCTCGAGCTCGTAGGGACGGCCCGTCGTGCGAATGGTCTCGCGGAGCTCGACGCGCCCGTCCTCGTAGGCGAAGTCGCAGCTCGTCTTGGTCGAGCCGACGATGCGGAAGTCGATCAGGTTATTCGCGACGAGCCAGTCCTCGTCCTTGAGCCCGAGCGCGGGATTCTGCCAATCGAGGCGAAGCTGGCGGCGCGACTCGACGTCCGGCGTCGTGGACAGGTCGATCGGCTGGCCGTGCTTGCGGTACTTGGCGGTCAGCAGCTCGAAGTGCGTGAGCGTCGCGCTCCGATTCGAGAGCTTGGCGTGAAACTCGGGGGTCCAGAGGTCGCACGTCTGCTCGGGCGGGCGGCCTTGCGGGTCGGTCGCGCGCAGATGCTCGACGGGGAGCGGCTGCAGCTCGCTCGAGCCGTGCGTCAGGCGCGGCAGCACGAAAAACGCGAAGACGAGCCCCAGCGCGATGAAGAGAAAGCGTCCGAGATTGCCGCGGTCCATGAATGCTCGAAGGGGGCCGGCTGGGCGGGCCGCCCGCCGTGTAGCACGGTCCGAGCGGGTCGAGGGCCCGGCCGGCTACCGGGAATTGCTCTAAGGCCTGTTCAGCGCGCGTCGAGGCCGGGGGGCGGGTCGTAACCGCCGGGGTGGAAGGGGTGGCATTTGGCGATGCGCTTCACCGAAAGCCAGCTTCCCCGGGCCGCGCCGTGAATGCGCAGGCACTCCGCCGCGTAGCGGGAGCACGAGGGATGAAACCGGCAAACGGGGCCGAGCAGCCGTGACAGCGTGAGCTGATAGATCCGGATCAGGAAGATCAGAAACTGCGCGACCACGGCCTCAGGGCGAAGCTTTCGCCCCGGCCGGCTTCGGCGCAAGCAGCTCGGCGATCCGGCGGCGAATGGCGCTCGTGGCGCCGCGCCATTCCTCGACGACGGCAGCGAGCTTGAGCTCGCCGAGCGGCTTGCGCACGACGACGACGAGATCGAGCCCCGCCGGAAATAGCTCGTGCGTCGCACCAAATGCCGCCCGCACGAGCCGTTTCGCGCGATTGCGAGCCACGGCGTTGCCGATGCGTCGCGAGGCCGTGATCCCGAGCCGCGTGGCGGCAGCGGGCTCGCTTTGCGCGCTGAAGATCAGCACGAAGCGCTCCGTGTTCACGCGCGTGCCCGAGCGCTGAATGTGCTCGAACTCGGCCCGCTTGCGCACGTGCGTCGCATGGCGCACCGCTGCGGGACGCGGGACTCTACTTTTCGTAGGTCGCGACCGTGAGGCGCCAGCGACCCTTGCGCCGGCGGTTGGCGAGCACCTTGCGACCGCCTTTGGTGCTGATGCGCTTGCGAAAGCCGTGGGTGCGGATACGGCTGATGTTGTGGGGCTGGTAAGTGCGCTTCATGTCAGAACCCGGCGGTGAGGGGCGGGGAGTCAGCCACGCCGCCCTCGCTTCGTCAAGTCTCGAGGTGCGGATCGCACCAGGGTTTCGCAGAGCTCGAGATCCAGGAGCGCCTCCTCCGGCGGAACCCGCGGCTTCACGCCTTTTTGAACCACGTCGGCGAAGTGCGACAACTCATCGTAAAAGCTACTGTTTTTCGGCTGGAAGCGCTTTTCGCGGCCGTTCGGCGCCCGCTCGACGAGGTGACCCCAGTAGAGCTCGGCCGTGGCGCGGCTTCCGTAAACGCGGAGCAGGGGCCCCTGGTACGGGACCGCGAAGCAGCTCGTCCAGGTCCCGAGCGCGCCGGACTCGAAGCGGAGCGTCGCGACCACGGTATCGAGCGGCGGCAGGCGCGGGTCGAACGCGGCCGTGAGCGGCGCGCTGACGCTCGGCATGCCGAAGCAGCGGCGCATGACGTTCGCCACGTGCACGCCCCCGTCGACGACGAAGCCCCCGACGAACTTCGGCGAGGTGCGCCAGCTCGTGTGAAAATACGGGTTCTTCTCGTTCATGGCCGTCATCTGCACGGCCTCGACCAAGCGCACGTCGCCGAGCTTGCCGGTCGTCACGAGCGTTCGGAGCCGCTCGGCGTGCTCCATGAACGCGAAGTTCTCCCCCACGAGCCACGGCACGTCGAAGCGCTTCGCCTTCGCGATCAAACGCCGTGCTTCGGCGACGGACGGCCCCACGGGCTTCTCGCTCAGCACCGCTTTCCCCGCGCCGAGCGCCGCGAGCACGTACTCGGGCTGGCTCTCGATCGGCAGGCTGATGAGCACGGCGTCGACGTCCGGAAGCGCGAACAGCGCCTCGGCGTCGTCGACGACGCGCGGAATGCGGGCGAGACGCGCGTAGCGTTCAGCCTTCTTGCGGGTGCGATTCGCGCACGCGACGAGCTCGATGCGTTTGCCGAGCGCTTGGAAGGCGGGGAGGTACAGACGTTCCGCCGCGATGCCGGTTCCGAGCAGGGCCAGACGAAGCTTTTTCATGACGCCGAGGGTGCGCGCCGAACGGTACCCTACCGGAGGGCGAGGTCAGTGCTTCGCTTCGCAGACCGAGCGGCAGGTGTCCGGGATTTCGCTGCAGCCGTGGTCGTCGACACAGTCGGCGCACTGCTCTTGCTGGGCGTCGCCGAGCTCGTTTTCGACCTGGCTCTCGCAAACGTCCTTGGAGAAGCCGGGGGGGTTGTCGCTCGACGCGGCCTCGTCATGCAGGAGGTTGCACGAGAAGAGCTTGTCGCAAATCTTCCCTGCATCGCTCTGGCAGGCCCCACAAAAGGCCCCGCCGAGCGCCGCCCAGACCACCAAAACCCTGGTACTCACGCCGGTTTCCCCAGCCTAGCACAAGCCGGCCTTGCCCGTCCCCGGGGGCACATGCTACTCCCCCGCTCCCCATGCGCGAGAATATCCGCCTCCTTTCGTCGGCCGGCACCGGGTACACGTACTACGGCACGAAGAACAAGCGCACGCAGACGAACAAGCTCGAGATCAAGAAATACGATCCCGTCGTTCGCAAGCACGTCGCGTTCAAGGAGGCGAAGATGCCTCCGCACTCGAAGTAAGCCGCGCCTCTCGCGCACTGCCGCGATATTTTGGGGGCCGACGTGCGTCGTCGCGCGGCGTAGGCTGAAAAGCGTTGCCGGGCGGCCTTGGAGCCGTCCCGATCCGCAGCGACTCAGTTGCTCTGACAGCTGTAGGCGCCGCAGCAGTAGGTGTCGCCGCAGGTCTTGTCGGCGAGGCAATGCTGGCTCGCGCAGTCGTCGTTGCCGTCGCACGGCTCCCCGGCCGCGCGCGGTTTGCCGCAGATCTCAGAGCGCATCATGCCCTGCACGCCCGGGTCGGTGGGATCGGCATCGAGGCACGTGAGCCCCGGGTCGCAGTCCACCAACGCATGGATGTCGATCGCCCAGCACGGCGCGCCTTCGGACCCATCGCCGACGAGCTCGCACACTCCGATGACCGGCGACAGTGGGCTCGTGTCCGCCCTCGTGCCGTTGCAGACGAGCCGCGCGTCGGCCGAGCAGAACGTCGTTGCATCGCAGGGGTCACCCACCTTGCGACTGATCGTGAAGCGCTGACACGTTTGGTCGATGCAGCGTGCACCTTCCTCACAGGGCGGAGTGTAGCCGTCGCACGTCGCGCCGAGCGGCAGCGGCGCCTGGCACGTGCCCAGATCGGGGACCGTGCCGTTTTCTGGGCGTTCGACCCAATGGCACGAGAGGCCCTGGATGCACGGGCG
>DATMCL010000409.1:0-20263 GCA_035558375.1 Polyangiaceae bacterium | reverse complement strand
TCTTCGTCGCGCTGCGCGAGAAGCTCATCGACGAACCGTTCATCGCCGAACGCACGCGCGGCTTCGACTTCGCGAAGCGCGCCGTCGCGTCGTATTGGCCCGACCGCGTCGAGCGCATCACGGGCGTACCGGCGGCCGACATCGTCCTAGCCGCGCGCGCGCTCGGCAGTGCGGCATCGGCGATGGTGCTTTCCGCTCGGGGAGCCGAGCAGCAGTCGCACGGCGTCGACAACGTGCTCGCCTTCACGAACCTCGCGCTCGCGCTCGGCTTGCCGGGGCGACCGCATTCGGGCTTCGGCACCTTCACCGGGCAAGGCAACGGGCAAGGCGGGCGAGAGCACGGTCTCAAGGCCGACCAGCTACCCGGCTACCGAAAGCTGTCGAATGCTGCGGATCGGGCCCATGTAGCGGCCGTGTGGGGCGTCGCC
The DNA here is from genome assembly GCA_035558375.1 of Polyangiaceae bacterium. GTDB lineage: Bacteria > Myxococcota_A > Polyangia > Polyangiales > Polyangiaceae > PMG-095. Next base: position 19,835 of record DATMCL010000409.1, on the reverse strand, counting down.
GAGGACGATTTGCCGCCGCCGGGGCCGCCGGCCGGCGAGCTCTTCGGCGCGCTCGGAGAGCGAGGCGGCGTGCGCGCGCTGTGGGTGATGGGCGCGAATCCGGTCGTTTCGGCGCCGAAGGCGGCCGCGTTCGAGGAGCGACTCGCCCGGCTCGATCTCCTGGTCGTGAACGATTCGTTTCTCTCCGAGACGGCAAGCCTCGCCGACGTCGTCTTGCCGGTGACGCAATGGGCGGAAGAGGATGGCACGCTCACGAACCTCGAAGGTCGCGTGCTTCGCCGAAAACGCGCGCTCGCGGCACCGGAAAGCGTGAAGAGCGACCTCGAGGTCATGAAGCTCGTCGCCGAGGCGCTCGGACGCGGCCGCCACATCGAGACCGACCCGCGCGCCGTGTTCGAGGAGCTCAGGCGCGCGAGCGCCGGCGGCAAGGCCGACTACGCGGGCATCACCTACGAGCGCATCGAGCGCGAGCACGGCGTTTTCTGGCCGTGCCGGAACGAGAGCGAGCGGGGCACGGAACGGCCATTTTCCGAGCGTTTTTGGACGCCCGACGGCCGAGCCCGCTTCCACGCCGTGCAGTACCGGCCGCCAGCCGAGGAGCCCGACGACGCGTTTCCGTTCTACCTCACCACGGGAAGAATCGTGACGCACTACCAGTCTGGTAGTCAGACACGCCGCGTCGCCTCCCTGGCCCGCGCCGAGCCCGAGGCGTTCGTCGAGATCCACCCTTCCACAGCGCTCGGTCTCGGCATCGCCGACGGAGAGCTCGTGCACGTCGTCACCCGCCGCGGCCGTGCCGAGTGTAAAGCGCGTTACAGCCCGAACATCAGACTCGACACGCTCTTCATGCCGTTCCACTTCGGCGGCGCCGGTCGCGCCAACACGCTGACGAATGACGCGGTCGACCCCGTCTCGAAGATCCCGGAGTTCAAGGTCGCTGCAGCACGAGTGGAGCGCCCCCCGGCGCCGCACGTCTGACACACGCTCCCGAAACGCCCTGGAGCGCACCAGCGGGCACGAGTCGACCGCTCGCGATCATTCTCCGGAAACGCGCGGCCCCGTAACTTCTTCCCCAGGCCGTCATGAGCGAGACCCCGCGCTTCATTCAAGGCGTTTTCGGCTTCCGCGGCGCCGGCCTCGCCAAGCTCGCGCCGCTCAAGCCGAGCGTCAGCTACAAGGTCCCGTTCGACAAACGGGCGCAGCTCATTTACCTGCGCGCCGGCAATTCGACCCCAGAGATGGTGTACCTCGCGCTCCTGCGCGCCAAGGTGGCCGTCCGGTACTTCCCGATCGGCGCGAAGAGCGCCATCCACGTCCAGCTCGCGATCGTCGAGGACATCGATCCGGAGAGCGAGCTCGAGCTCGCAATTGGAGCGCCCGAGGGCCTCGACGGGAGCGTGCTCGTCGATCTCGGGCTCCTGGAGATCTGAATCGTGTCGGCGAAGCGCAAGCTCGTCGTGATCGGCAACGGAATGGCGGGCGCGCGCACCGTCGAGGAGATCCTCGCGCGCGGCGGCTCCGACCTCTACGAGATCACGATGTTCGGCGAGGAGCCCTACGGGAACTACAACCGCATCCTGCTCTCGGACGTGCTGAACGGCTCGCACGAAGCGTCCGACATCTTCCTCAACACCCTGCCCTGGTACGAAGAAAACGGGATCCGGCTGCGCGCCGGCGTGCGCGCCGAACGAATCTACCGCCATTCGCGCGAGGTCATCGGCCAGGGCGGCGTCATCGAAAAGTACGACGAGCTCATCATCGCGACGGGGAGCGTGCCGTTCATCCCACCGATGGCCGGCTTGAAGCTCGCGAGCGGCGACGACAAGCCCGGCGTGTTCGTGTTCCGCAACCTCGACGATTGCAAGCGCATCACCGACTACGCCTTCGGCAAGAAGAGCGCCGTCGTGATCGGCGGCGGCTTGCTGGGACTCGAAGCGGCTCGCGGGCTCCAGAACTTCGCGCTCGACGTGCACGTGATCCAGCGCGGCGACGGGATCATGAATCAGCAGCTCGACGGCCCGGGCGCGACCATCCTCAAGAAGACGCTCGAGGAGCTCGGCATCACCATCCACCTGCGGAAGGACACGCGCGTCGTGCTGGGCGACGAGCGCGTGACGGGCCTCGAGTTCGCCGACGGCAAGCGCATCGAGTGCGACCTCGTGGTGATTGCGGCCGGGATCAAGCCGAACGTCGAGCTCGCCGTGCATTCCGGCATCGCGGTCGAGCGCGGTATCGTCGTCGACAATCAGCTCCGCACGGACGCGCCGAACGTCTACGCGGTGGGCGAATGCGTGCAGCACCGCGGGCAGGTGTACGGCCTCGTCGCTCCGCTCTGGGAACAAGCCAAGGTGCTCGCCGACCACCTCACGGGCGCGAACCCCGAGGCCGGCTATTTCGGCTCGAAAGTCGCGACCAAGCTCAAGGTGATGGGTGTCGAGGTCGCCTCGATGGGCATCACCGAGCCGACCGAGGAAGGTGACGAAGTCGTCCAGTTCACCGAGCCCAAGAAAGGCACCTACAAGAAGCTCATCATCCGCAACGGGCGGCTCGTGGGCGGCATCCTGCTCGGGGACATCGCCAAGGCGCCCTACCTCGCCCAGGCCTACGAGCGAAATACGCCCGTACCCGACGAGCGGCTCTCGCTTCTCTTCGACCTCGGTGCGCCCTCGGCCAAAGCGAGCGTCGAGACCATGCCGCTCGAGATGCAGGTCTGTAACTGCAACGGCGTCACCAAGGGCAAGATCGCCGCTTGCGTGAAGGGCGGCAAGCGCAGCCCGAAGTCGGTCATGGAAGCGACGCGTGCCGGCATGGGCTGCGGCGCGTGCAAAGAGCTCGTCGGGCAAGTCGTGGCGTGGGCGTGCGGCGGCGAGACGGAGGACGACCCTTCGGCCGAGTATTACGTGCCGGGCGTCCCGCTCTCCAAGCCCGAGCTCGTGACGGCCATCGTCGAACGCGGTCTCCGCTCCGTCTCGGCGGTGTTCCGCGAGCTCGCGGGTGGAGAAGAAGACGCCGCGAGCAAGCCCGGCTTGGCGACGCTGCTCTCCTCCATCTGGGCCGACGGCTACGAAGACGAGCGCGACGCACGCTTCATCAACGACCGCGTGCACGCAAACATTCAGAAAGACGGAACTTTTAGCGTGATCCCCCAGATGCCGGGCGGCGTCACGACGGCGCAGGAGCTCCGGCGCATCGCCGATGTCGCCGAGAAGTACCGCGTGCCGCTCGTGAAGCTCACGGGCGGCCAGCGCATCGATCTCGTCGGGGTCACACGCGAGGATCTGCCGAACGTGTGGCGGGAGCTCGGGATGCCTGCCGGTCACGCCTGGAGCAAGCGCTACCGCACCTGCAAGAGCTGCATCGGCACCGAGTACTGCCGCTTCGGGCTCGGGCACAGCATGCGCCTCGCCCAGCGGATCGAGGAGCGCTTCCAGGGGCTCGACTGCCCGGGCAAGCTCAAGCTCGCGACGGCCGGTTGCCCGCGCAACTGCTCCGAAGCGATGGTGAAAGACGTCGGCGCGGTCGCGGTCGAAGGGGGCAAGTGGGAGCTCTACGTCGGTGGTGCCGCGGGCGCCCACGTGCGCAAGGGCGACTTGCTCACCACCGTCGGGAGCGAAGACGACGTGCTCAAGCTCACGGGCCGTTTCATCCAATACTACCGAGAGAACGCCAAGTACCTCGAGCGAACCTATGGTTTCGTGGCGCGCGTCGGCATCGACAAGGTGCGCTCCGTCGTCGTGGACGACAGCGAGCGCATCGCAGCGCGGCTCGACGCCGAGATCGAACGCGCCGTGCGCGCGTATCACGACCCCTGGCTCGAGCGCGACGCGAACGCGACGCCCAACCAGTTCCGCATGAGCTTGCCGGTCGTGCAGTGAAGGAGGCCCGATGGAAGTAACGCTCGGTCCGATTCAAGCGATCCCCGAAGGCGAAGGCCGCACGTTCGAGATCGGCCAGAAGCGCCTGGCCGTCTTTCGCACCCGCCAAGGCAACGTCTTCGCCACGCAAGCGAGCTGCCCGCACCGCGACGGACCGCTCGCGGACGGGCTCGTCGGCGGGCGCACGCTCGTCTGTCCGCTTCACTCGCTGAAGTTCGATCTCGACACGGGCCGCTCGCTCGACGGCTCCTGCACGCTCACCGTCTACCCAGCGCGCCTCGGCCCGAACGGCCAGGTGCTGGTCGAGCTCGGCTCCTGAGCGACTCGGCGGCCGCGTGCGGGCGTCGAGTCGAGGCGCGCTCGCGTCGCGCGGACCTGCTCTTAGTGAGGCGCCGGGTACCCTTTGTCCGGCGTCATCGCGACAATCCAGCTCTCGACGAGGCCGACCCCCGCCTGATCAACGACGTTCGTCGCCTGCCGCGGCATCTGCGCGTCGCTCATGCGGACCTTCATGCGCGCGAGCATCAAGCTGCGCTCGGGCTGTGTCGGGCTCAGATCGACGAACGGGCCGCTCGCCGGGACGGGTAGATCCGTGATCGGCGCATTCGGGCTCGGAACGCGGCCGATCCCGGTCGTCACGGCGCGCGTTGTCTGCACGCTCGCGAGCGTGCTCGCGTCGAGTCGCAGGTAAAGCCCGGTCTCGCGGGCGAGCGCCGGCGCGGTGTCGTTGTGGCAGCTCACGCCGCAGTTAGCGTGCAGGTAGCCGAGCGCGGCACGCTCCGTGGCGTCGCCTGGAACCGTGAGGCTCATCGGGCTGGGCGCACCCGTTTCCTTGCCCGTCCAGGTGACGAGCGCGCGGTCGACGAGCGTCTTCGCGTCGAGCCCGGCGCGAGTACCGTCCCCGCTCAGCATGAGCGCGTCCCAGCCCAAGATGAAATCGGCGCGGCCCGCGTGGCATTCCTTGCACATGGTCCGCGGTGGAACGGTGTGGCCCGTACCAAACAGGCTCGCTACGCCCTCGTTGTTCTGCACGGCCGTGCTGCCGTCTTCGGACCAGACGTACGTCGTGTACATCCAGCCGCCGTCGACCTTCTGCATCAGGCGCGTCTCGCCGAGACGGGGGCCGCTCGGCGTCGGAACGCGGAATTCCTTCCAGAAGCGCGCGCCAATCGGGTAGCGGAAGTCGTCGGCGTTGGTCACGTCGACCGTCGTGCCTACGGGCAGCGAGACCCAGCGCTGCTTCACGGCTCCGTCGGACCAGAGCTCGTACGCCGGCGTGTAGGGTTCGACGCCGCAGGCGAGCGTGCGCTTCTCCCAGTTGCCGTAGAGGCCGGTGCAGCGGAGCTCGCCGTAGAGCACCGCACCCTGAGGCACCGTGCAGTCGGCGGGCAGCACGAACGGCTCGCAAGGCGGAGGCTTTTCGGGCTCGGGCTTGCCCGCCGGCGCCGAGCCTTCACTGCAGCCGAGACACGCCGCGACCAGCGCGAGGACGCAGAGGAGACGCGAGGCAGCGGTCACGGAGCCGCGACGATCTGGAGGAGCGCGTTTTCGTTCACGACCAAGTAGAGCTCGCGCGCGTGATCCTCCACAATCTGCGTGAGCGACGCGATGGCGGGGACGCCGTCGCCCACGGAGACGAAGTAGCCGTCGTCGGGCACGTTCACGTCGCGCATGTAGTCGATGGGCGTCACTTCCGAGGTCTTGTCGCCGCAATGATAGAGCGCCGCCATGTTGTCGCCCGCCCAGTCGCCGAACAGGAACGTCCCCTTCAAGGCGGGGATCGCGCTGCCGCGGTACACGGCGCCCGCAACGATCGAGCTATAATCGCAGAAGGGGGAGGTCGAGCAGGCAGGGGCGAGACCGCTGCCGCCGCCGTGCGTCGTGAAGAAGATGGGCTTCGTTACGGTGGAACCCGGGCGCTGGTCGTGGCCACTGCAGGTGGGCTCGTCGCCTTCCTCGCTCGCCCAGCCGAAATTCAGGCCTTTCGCGTCCTTCGGGACGACGTTGAGCTCCTCGTGCGTGTCCTGGCCGACGTCGCCGATGTAGAAATCGCCCGTCTCGAGGTCCCAGCCGAAGCGGAAGGGATTGCGCAGGCCGTAATGCAGCACGCGCGGATCGCCATCGGCGACGAAGGGGTTGTCGGCGGCGCCGTACGGAGCCTCGGCCTTCAGATCGAAGCGCAGGAGCTTGCCGTTGGGCGACCCGAGGTCCTGCGGCGCGCCGACGAAGCCTTGGTTGTTGTTGCACATGCCGCCGCCATCGCCCATGCCCATGTAGAGCAAGCCGTCGGGGCCGAACTTCGCCATGTACGAGTTGTGGATGTTCGGGAACTGTCGCCCGTCCTCGGGCGCGCCGTCGAGGCTCATGATCGTGCGCACCGGCGTCATGTCGGCGACGTACGGATCGGCAGCCGAACGCTTGTGCTCGAGCAAGAGGTCCTTGTCTTGTCGATCGCCCTTCGTCGGGGTGAGCACGATGTAGAAGAGCCCGCTCGTCGCGTAGTCGGGCGCGAACGCGATCGAGTGGAGGCCGCGCTCGTCGTAGGAGGCATCGAGCGCAATCTCCGAGGTCACGTCGTAGAACGGCGCCGGCTTGAGCGCGCCGCCCGAGACCACCCGGATGCGGCCGCGCTGCTCCACGAAGTACCAGTCGTCCGAGTCGGGTGGCTGCGCCGCAAACGACACCGTCGCGAGCTCCGAGCTCTGAAACACCTTGCGCAGGCCGAGCGCGCCGACCACAGGCTTCTTGCTGGCGTCACAAGCGACCGTCACCGGCATGCCTCCCGCGCCTGCCGCCGTCATGCCGGCACTGCCCGCGGCGACGGCATCGCCACCTGAGCCGCTCACCATGCCAGTACCGCCGCCGCCCGCCGGGCTGCCCGCTGCCCCGCCATTGCCCGCGGAGGGGGTGACAGAAGCGCCACCGTTGCCCGACGTGCCCGCGACTGGCGAGCCTCCAGCGCTGCCGCCCGCGCCGCCCGAGCCGGACTGCGAGGCGTTCGTCCCCGAGCTCGCACCCGACCCGAGGCCAGCACTGGGCGCGCCATTCGCGCCGGCCTGACCGCCGCCTCCGTTGCTGCCACCTTTTTCGCCGCAGCCGAGCGCGCCGGCGGCGCCGAAGCAGAGCAGAAACGCGGAGAAGTACGGCGTGCGCATTGCGGAAGTCTTATGCCCGCGCGGCGTACCCGATATTCGCTGCGAAGGGGAGCGCTCGTGAAGGAGGCGCGCGCGCCTCACAGGGTCGCGGTGAGCATGCGCACCGCGAAGCCCGTCTGCGAGCTCACGATGATGGCACCGTGCGCGACGCCTCCGCCGGGGGCTTCGCCGACCGACCCCACGTTGACGATGCGCACGTCGGCCACCTCGCGCTCGAACGGGACGTGGCTGCCGCCGCACACGACGATGTCGGCCGGTTCGTCACCAAGCAACGCGATGATCTCGTCGTCCGTCATGTCGAACGTGAGCGGCTCGCTCGGATCGGCGGGCGACCCGTGCACGACGAGTAGGGTGTGGCCCGACTCGAGCGGCAGGGTCGCCATCGTCGGCAGCTTGCCGAGGCGCGCGATGATGAGCTCGCCGAGCTCGGCGTGGACCTGCTTCAGCCGCTCGATCCGCTGGCGCTCGCCGGGGCTCGCCGCGGCAAGCTTGGTCGGGTCCACCTGGGCAAGGGCCCGATCCCCGAGGCCCTGAACGCAGAGCGCCCGATGCTCGACGAGGATCTTCCAGACAGCGAGCGGCTCCGGCCCGGGAAAGCACAGGTCGCCGCACGCTACGAGCTTGTCCCAGCCGTAGGTGTCGGCCTCCCGCATCAAGGCTCGGAGCAACGCGGCGTGGCCGTGGATGTCGGAGACACACAGAAAGCGCATGGGGGCGCGGCTGCGACAGCCACGAACAGCGGCGTTACTTCGGACGCCCGCGGTCGGCAACGGGCGGGGCGCTTCCGCGGCTAATCCAGGGGGATCCGAGCCGTGCCATGATCCCCGGCTCACGGGCGCGATGGACGATTTCACGAGACTTGCCGAGTCGATCGACCCGGACCGCGCCGCGCGGCTGGCGAAGGACCTGGGCGCCCGGCCGCTCGCGGTCCTGCTCGGCACCGCTTTCCCGCCCCTCACCCCGCAGGCCAGCTGGCAAATCGAAGCGCTCGAGACGCTCGCCACGCGCGGCTGGCGTGCCGTTCGCCGAGGCTCCGCGTTCGACCAGCTCCTGCCCCGCCCCGGCAGCCTTCCCCCCGACGGGGCGGAACAGCGCGTCCAGCGACTGCGCCGGTTCGGGTGGGCGGAGAAGGCGCGCATCGCTCTGCGCGAGCTCTTGCCGGCAGAGCTCGGGGGCGCCGAGATCGAGACGACCTCCCGCGAGCTCAGTCTGCTCGCCGACGCGTTGCTCGAGCGCGCTCTCGCCGAAGCGGAGGCGGAGGTCGCGGCGCGCTACGGACCGCCGCGCCACGCGAGCGGCGAGCCGTCACGCCTGGCCGTGATCGGGCTCGGTAAGCTCGGGGGGCTCGAGCTCAACGCTGGCTCCGACGTGGATCTCCTGTTCGTGTACGACACGGACGAGGGGCAGAGCGCCGTGACCCTCCACGAGCACTGGACGCTCGTCGTGCGCCGCGTGGTCGAGCTCGTCGGCTCGACGAGCTCGGACGGCCTGCTCTGGCGCGTCGACCTCCGGCTCCGGCCCGAAGGCTCGCAGGGCCCGCTCGTCAACTCGCTCGACGCCGTCGAGCGTTACTACGCGCGCTGGGGGCGCTTCTGGGAGCGCGCCGCGCTGCTCCGGGCGCGGGCGTCGGCCGGTGCGCGCGAGCTCGGCGAGCTCCTCGAGCGCGATATCGTGACCCCGTACGTGTTCCGGCGCGAGGTGGATCCGAGCGTCGCGGAGAGCCTGGCCGAGCTCCTTTTGCGCTCGCGTCGCGAGCTGTCTCCGGATCCGAAGCGTGATTTGAAGCTCGGCGTCGGCGGCATCCGCGAGGCCGAGTTCTTCGTGCAGACGCTGCAGCTCGTGTGGGGCGGGCGCGAGCCGAGCCTGCGCGTGCGCGGCACCCTGCCTGCGCTGGCGCGCCTGCGCAGCCGTGGCTTCGTGAGTGACGGCGAGGTGAGCGCGATTTCCGAATCGTACGCGCTCTTGCGCAAGCTCGAGCACCGGGTCCAGTGGCAGAGCGACGTGCAAACCCATTTGATCCCGACGGGCGACGCCTTCGGGCACCTCGCGCGCACGATGTGGGTCGACGAGCGTGCGCTCGTCGCCGCGCTCGACCGCGCGCGCTCGACAGTGCACGCCCACTTCACGCAGCTTGCACCGCACCGTACCGCTACGGCGTCGGCGTTCGAGCCGGTGGCGGCAGCGCTTTCCGCGGACGGTGACGCGCTCTATTTGCTCGCGGAAGCGGCCTACGGCAACGGCGAGATCGCCGAGCACCTCGGCGGCCTGTCACGACGGCCCGACGATCTCTTGGGCGAGCTCACGCGCGAGCGCTTCCCGGGCCTCGCGCTGGCGGTGCTCGAAGAGCTCAATAGCTCCCCCGACCCGGAGCAGGCCGCGCGCTTCCTACGCGCCATTTTGGCGCGATTTTCCTCTCCCGAGCCCTACGTCGGCGCGCTCGCGACCGACCGCATGGCGCTCAGGCGGCTCGTGACGGCGCTCGCCTCGAGCGCGTTCATCGGCGAGACCGTGCTCGTGCGGCCCGAGCTCGCCGACACGATCCTGTTCGGTGCCGGAGCCATCAGCGATCCGAGCGCGGCCGTCGCCGTCGAGATCGACGCGCAGCTCCAGGCGCTCGGCAGCGACGCCGACGCGGTCGAGCGGCGCGACGCGCTCGTGCGCGGGTTGCGCATCGCCAAGCAGCGGCTCATGGTCGAGGTGGCCACCGCCGATCTCGCCGGGACGATCGGGACGCGCGACGCGACGCGCCTCCTCGCCGCGCTCGCCGACGAGGAGCTCGAGCGCGCCGTGGATCACGTGGTCGGCGCTCGCGGCGGGCTCGCCGTGATCGCGATGGGCAAGCTCGGCGGGCGCGAGATTGGTTACGGCTCGGACCTCGACGTCGTGTTCATCTACGATCAGGCTCGCGCTCCGGAGCCCGACGAGGCGGGCGCTTACTTCTCGCGCGCCGCGGGCAGCGTGATTCGCCTCATTTCCGAGCCTCATGTCAGCGGCCCCGGCTACGAGCTCGATACGCGCCTGCGCCCCTCGGGGTCGCACGGCATGCTCGTGACGTCGCTCACCGCGTTTGCGCGCTACCACATGGTGTCGGTGTCCGGGCTCGAGGGCGAAGCGGTGAACGGCAGCGTCGGCTCGAGCGGAGCGGCGTGGGAGCGGCAGGCGCTGATCCGCGCGCGCTTCGCGGCCGGCGACGCCGAGCTCGGCGCGCGCGCCCTCAAGGTGGCCGAGCGCGCGGCGTACGGAGGCGGCGCGGCCTCGGCGGGTGACATGCATCACCTGCGCGTCCGCATGGAGCGCGAGCTCGGACGGGAGCGACCGCACCGGCTCGATCTCAAGACGGGTCGCGGGGGCCTCCTCGACGTGGAGTTCGCCGTCCAGCACCTGCAGCTCATGAACGGTCGCGATCCGAGCGTGCGAAGCCCCGACACATCCGTCGCGCTCGAGGCGCTTTCCGCCGGGGGCTACCTTGCGCCAGACGACCACGACACCCTGCGCGAGGGCTACTCGTTCCTGCGCCGCCTCGAGCAGCGCATCCACGTGCTGTACGGCACCGGGTCGAGCATCATCGAGACGCGAGCGCCCGGCATTCCCGCGCTCGCGCGCCGCATGGGCTACCGCAGCCAGCCAGGCGAGCCCGCCGAGGCAGCGCTACTCGCCCACTACCGCGACGTGACCGAAAACGTGCGCGCGGCGTACCGGCGGATCCTGGGGCTCGAAAACGACGACCCGTAAGCCAAGACGTTTTCTAACCTACTCGCCGCGGCCGGCAAGTTCCCGTCCACCCTCTGATGCTAACGCCAGAGCGTCGCGACGACGACGACGGCGTTGTACGTCACGTGCGTGGCGATCGGCGCAAAAAGCCAGCGAAAGCGCTCGTAGACGACGGCGGCCAGAAAGGCCATGCAGAAGACGGGCAGGGCGCTCGCCGCGGGGTGCACGAGCGCGAACACGACGGCGCTCATCAGCGCGGCGAGCGGCGCGGCGAACGAGCGGCGAAATCCTCGATACAGGATGCCGCGGAAGACGAACTCCTCGAAGAGCGGCGCCGCGACGACGGCGAGCACGGTGAGCCACACCCGCGCCGAGGCGTCGAGCTTCTGCGACTGCTCCGGATCCGCGTCGAGCAGCCCGCGCAGCAGCGGCACCTCGAGCACCAGCGAGCGGTAGGCGAGACCCAGGACCGCCGCGGCGCCCCCCGCGAGCACGCCGATCCCGAGCGCGCGGAGCTCGAAAGCGCGCCCGCGCGTCGCAGGGCGTACGAGCCCGAGCGTCGACAGCAGATCCGGCACGCGGCTCCGCGCGAAGAACCAGAGTGACGCGAGCGCGACGAGCAGCCCGGCCGCCGCGAAGGCGAGCGTCAGGCTCTCGAACGACGGCTCGCGCCCCGCGCTGAAGAGCAGCATGAAAATGCCTTGAAACGCGAAGAATCCGAGCGCGGCGAGCACGCCGTCCGCGACCGCGATGCTCGGGGGCGGCGCCTCCGTCGGATCGAGCAGGTACGGCAGGTGATCCTTGAGCTTCTGCCAGAGCGCGTAGGCAAGCAGGCTCGAGAGGGCGAGCTCGACGACCTTCGGCCACAGCGACGCCGTGTAGATCGAGTACGCGAACAGCGACAGGAGCAGCATGAAGAGGTACGCGGCTCCCGGCTTGAGCCGCCGCCGTTGCTCGAGCTCGAGCGGATCGGTTCCGAGCGCTCCGAGGCCGAGCCCGATCATCGCGTACAGGTACACGCCCGCAAACACGAGCGGCACGCGCGGCAAGATGGCTGGGATGAGATGCGGGCTCCGAACGAGCAGCCCCACCAAAACCAGAAGAGCGAAGGAGCTTGCGACACCGACCCAGACGTGCACCTTGGCAAGCAGCAGTCGCTCGAGGCGCACGGGCACCGTGTAGAGCGTCCAGAGCGCCTGACCTTCGGTCGCGAGCCCATTGAGCGCCCCGGTCAGGAGCGAGAAAGCCGCCGTCCCGAACGCAGCCGTCGCGATGATCGGGGCCCCTTGGGCGAGCGAGCGGAGCAGGCTCGGATTCAGCAGAATTTGTGCCCCGATCGCCAGGACGGGCACCAGGAACGCCTGGGTGCGGAGCTGTCGATCGCGAAGCAGCGCCCGGAGCTCCTTCAGCCCGACCCCGCGCAGGCCGAACGCGCCGCTCGAGGTGCGCTGCGGTCCGCCCCGCCTGCCGGGGTCGGTACCGCCCGCCGCGACAATCCCGTTCGAAACCATCCGCTCGGCGATCGCGACTGCGCCGAGCGCGATGACGGCGCCGTACACGACCGTCAGCAACGCTCCACGCAGGGCGCCGGGGCGGCCACCTGCCAGCAAGAGCGGTACCGACAGCGGCTCGTAGAGCCACCCGTCCGCCATGCGCAGAGCGCGGTCGTAGAGCCAGCCGAGTCCGGGCGTGTACGCGACGGCAAAGGCGGGCACGAGCGACAGCGTGCCGAGTAGACCCAGGAAGGCCTGCACGCGGCTCACGTTGGGCGAGCTGAGCCAGCGCGGCAGCGTCGTTTCGGCGAGCACGCGGACGGCTCCCGAAAGCATCCCGACGTAGAGCGCCGAAAGCGCGCCGAGCGGAATGGCGAGGACCCCGTACCCGGCGCTGAAGAGAACGGAGCCATAAAACGGCCAGATCAGCATCCACACGAGCGGCGCCGTGAGAGCCATCGCCAGCATGCGGGCGAGGAAAAGCGACCGCGCTCGAACCGGAAAGGCGAACAACCACTCGAAGCGCTGATCGACATCGGCGAGGTCCCGACCGGCACCGGCCACAGTCTGGAGCATCACGCCGAGCGTCAGCAACACTCCGAGCACGCCGAGCGCCTTCGGGAGCGCGAGCTCACCCGCGCCGCGATACCAGAGGCTCGGTGTCGGAAACACGCCGGGCCCCCGCACGTGGCTCGCGCGAAACGGCGTGAGGCAGCGTGCTCGAAACGTCTCCGCGAGCCCGTGCCGGTACGCCGCGCGGTCGTCGCGATCACGGTGCTCGAAGCCCTCGAGCTCGAAGGCGTCCTCGAGCTTGGCTTGCTCCTTCTCGGTCGTCTCCCGATCCCGGTCGCAAGCGCCGAGCTCGGCGAGGTCCTCGAGCTTACGGAGCGTCGCGGCGTGCACGAAGACGTGGCCCGGCGCCGTCGACTGCTCGGCGACGTGGGCCCCGCGCTCGATGGCCGCCGCCGTGAGCGTCACGGCTTGCAAGCCGAAAAGCAGGGCCAAAAAGCCAAGGAGCGCCTTGCCCGCCGCTGCTTTCTTGGGCGTCGCGCCGCGTCCGGGTCCCCGGCGGCGCCACGCAGTCAGGCGATTGCCGAGGCGCCGGAGCGCGAGCGCCGAGACGAGCCAAGTAACGCGCAGCGTTCCGAGCGGGCGTGGACTCACGGTGCCTCTCCGCCGCCGGCGGTGACGGCGAAGAACACGTCCTCGAGCGAGCCGCCCGGGTGCAGGTTCGCCTGAAGCTCCTCGACGGTCCCGACGGCCGCGAGCCTCCCGTGCGCGACGATCGCCACTCGGTCGCAGAGCTTCTCGACTTGGTCGAGCAGGTGCGAGCTCAGGACGATGGTGACACCGGCCGCCTTGCGCGCGAGGAGCAGCTGGTTCAGGCGCCGCGTCGCGATCGGATCGAGTCCGCTCGAGGGCTCGTCGAGGATGAGGAGCTCCGGCTCGTGGATCAACGCGCAGACGAGCGAGAGCTTCTTCTTCATGCCGCGTGAGTAGTTGACGGCGTAGTCCTCGAGCGCCTCGGCGAGCTCGAGCTCGCGAACGAGGGGCGCCGAGCGCTCGGCAATGACTTCGCGCGTGAGGCCGTGCATCTCCCCGGAAAACTCGATGAGCTCGCGGCCCCGCAAATAGTCGTAAAATACGGGGTCGTCGGGCAGGTAGCCGACGACGCGCTTGAGCTCGACGCGCTCCTCGAAGCAGTCGCGACCCGCGATGCGCGCGCTGCCGCCGCTCGCCTTCAAGAAGCCCATCAACATGCGGAGCGTGGTGGTCTTGCCCGCGCCGTTCGGACCGAGGAGGGCGAAGAGCTCGCCCCGCCGCACGTTGAGCGACAGCCGATCGACGGCGGTGAAGTCGCCGTATCGTTTGGTGAGCCCGTCGACTTCGATCATGACGCTGCGTTCGGCTCCGGGCGGCTCACGGCCGCGTGCCTAGTCCCGTGAAGCTTTCCGCAGAAGCCGCGCGGCGTCGAGCGCGCCGTAGGTGAAGATGATGTCCGCACCAGCGCGCCGCAGACACACGAGGCTCTCGAGCAAGCAGCGGTCGTAGTCGAGCCAGCCGCGCTCGGCGGCGGCCTTGAGCATCGCGTACTCGCCGCTCACGTGGTACACGGCGACCGGCAGCGCCGATCGCTCGCGAACGAAGCGAATGACGTCCGCGTAGGGCAAGCCGGGCTTGACCATGAGCCAGTCGGCGCCTTCAGCCTCGTCGAGCGCGATTTCGCGGGCACATTCGCGGAGGTTCGCGGGGTCCATCTGGTAGGTCTTCTTGTCGCCCGCGCGCGGCGCCGAATCGAGCGCGTCGCGGAACGGACCGTAAAAAGCCGACGCGTACTTCGTGCAGTAGCTGCAGATCGCGACGTCGGTGAAGCCAGCCTCATCGAGAGCGCGCCGCACGGCACCGACGCGACCGTCCATCATGTCGGAGGGCGCGACCACGTCCGCACCGGCCCGCGCCTGCGCCACGGCCATCGCCGCGAGGACCGGCAAGGATTCGTCGTTGTCGATGCGGCCGTCGATGACGACGCCGTCGTGGCCGTCCGACGAGTACGGATCGAGCGCGACGTCCGTGATCACGACGAGCTCGGGCAGCGCGGACTTGAGGGCCCGCACGGCACGCGGGACGAGCCCGGACGCATTCGTGCTCTCCGAAGCGCGGGGGTCCTTCTGCGCATCGGGAACGAGCGGGAAGATCTCGACGGCGGACACACCGAGCTCGAACGCCTCGCGCGCTTTCTCGACGAGCAGATCGATGCTGAGCCGCGCCTGGCCCGGCATCGACGCAATTGGCGTCGCCTGCCCCTGCCCTTCCTGCACGAACAGCGGCAAAACCAGGTGCGACGCCGCAAGGGACGCCTCACGCACGAGCGCGCGCATGCCCTCTGTTTTCCGGTTCCTGCGGGGGCGGAGCAGCATGGTGGGAAAGGGTATCACGGCCCGCGCGGTCATCCCGCGCGAGGGCGACGCCCGACTTGGCCTAGAGTCTCCGCCCATGAGGCTCCACTACCTCCCAAGCCTTCTCGTCCTCGCCGTCGCATGCAGCGGCGAGCGTCCTCCGGTTCCGCTCGGCCCCCCGCTCCCGCCCTTGCCGCCCGAGGCCGAGCCCGCGCCTGCGCCTGAAAGAGCGCGAGCACCAGTGGTCCATGAAAGCACCGGCGGTCTCTTCATGCCAGAGCAGGTCCCCAGTGTGCTCGACGACCTGAAAAAGCTCGGGCTCAAGGTCGATGCGGCGCAGCTTTCCGATCCTCTGTCGCCGCTCCTCGCGTCGATCGTCAACCTCGGGGGGTGCTCCGCCTCGTTCATCTCGGCCGGCGGACTCATCGCGACGAACCACCACTGTTCGGTCCTCGCGCTTCAGTACAATTCGACTCCGGAATCGAACCTGTTGCGCGACGGCTTCCTCGCGCCCTCCGAGAAGGAAGAGCGATCCGCCGGCCCGACCGCGCGCGTGTACGTGACCCGCGCCCTCCGCGACGTGAGCGAACGGGCCCGCGCCGTGCTCAGCGCGGAAAAGGACGACCTCTTGCGCGAGCGCGCTCTCGAGAAATTCGAGAAGACGAGCGTCGCAGCCTGCGAGAAGCCGAAGGAAGGCATTCGCTGTGAGCTCAAGAGCTTCTACGGCGGCCTCCGCTACTACCTGATCGAGAAGCTCGAGCTCCGCGACGTTCGCATCGTGTACGCGCCACCGTCGGGCATCGGTAACTACGGAGGCGAAATAGACAACTGGCGCTGGCCGCGTCACACGGGCGATTTCGCGCTGTTCCGCGCGTACACCGGTCCCGACGGCGTGCCGGCCGACCATGCGGCGGCGAACGTCCCGTACCGTCCCCCGCATCACCTCGAGCTCACGAAGAAGGAGCTCGTCGAGGGCGATCTCGCGATCGTCGCGGGCTACCCCGGGCGCACCTCGGCGCTCAGCGTGGCCAAGGAGGTCGAGCAAACCGTGGGCTTTACCTACCCGCGCCGGCTCAAGATGTTCGAGGCGTACCTCGGCGCCGTCGAAGCGGTCGGAGCCACGGATCCGGACGCCAAGCTCAAGGGCACGCCCTGGACGCGCCGGTTCAACAACTTCCGCACCAAGCACCAGGGCGAGCTCGAAGGGTTCGCGAAGGGCAACCTGCTCGAGCGAAAGCGCGCCGACGAGCAAGCGCTGCGCGCGTACATTGCCGGCGACAAGGAGCGACAAAAACGCGCGGGCGGCGCGCTCGAGGCCATCAATCAGGCGATCGACAAGCGGAACGAGAAGCGCGAGCAGGATACCGCGCTCGGCTCGGAAGTCTTGATGCCGCGCCTCGTCTCGGCGGCGACCCTCATCGTGCGCATGGCCGAGGAGCGCCAGAAACCCGACGCCGACCGCGACCCCGACTACCAGGAGCGCCGCGTGCCCGACTTACGCGACGAGCTCGACGCGATGGACGCGCGCTATCACCCGAAGCTCGACGCCGCCATCCTCACGCTCGCGCTCACGCGGCTTTTGAATACGCCGCCCGCCGAGCGCTCGCCGGCACTCGCGCTGATCGCGGGACCGAAGCCGACCGAAGCGAGCATCAAGGCCGCGGTGGAGAAGCTCTACGCCGGAACCACCCTCGCCGACGCGAAGATCCGCCGCGCGCTCTTCGAGAAGGCAGCGCCCGCCGAGCTCAGGAAGAGCAAGGACACGATGATTCGGCTCGCCGTCACACTGCGCCCGCTCCTCAAGGAGGTCGAGGAGCGGCAGGATCGCTTCACGGGCAAGCTCTTGCTCGAGGAGCCACGCTACGAGGCCGCTCTGCTCGAGCAGAAGGGTGGACGCGTTCCGCCCGACGCCAACGGCACGCTCCGTCTGAGCTACGGCGTCGTGCGGCGGCCTGCCAACGGTGGCTCGGCGTTCACCTGGCTCTCCGAGGTCGTCGCGAAGAACCAGAACCAGGAGCCGTTCGCCGCGCCGAAAGCCCTGCTCGATGCCGCAGCACAGAAAGAGCTCGGCCCCTACGCCGACAGCGTCAGGCGCGACGTTCCCGTCGATTTCCTCACGGATCTGCAAATCACGAACGGCAACTCGGGCTCGGCAACGCTCGACGCGGACGGGCGCCTGATCGGGCTCGCCTTCGACGGCACCTACGACTCCGTGGCATCGGATTGGGTCTTCCTGCCGACGACGCGCAGCATCCACGTCGACGTGCGCTACCTACTCTGGGTCCTCACCTACGTTTCGAAGGCCGACTGGGTCCTCGCCGAGCTCGGCGTCAAACCCAGGGCGCGTTGACGCTCAGCGCCCCGACTCGAGCACGACGTCGAGGTTCTCCTCGTTCGCGAGCTCGTTCACGGCCTGACGGAGCTCCGAGAGCGACGCCTCCGACGGCACCTCGAGCTCGGCTTCGAGCGTGAAGAGCGGCGTGCCGCTGTCCGGCGCGTTGCCGAGCCGCGACTCGAGCGACGCGACGTTGATGCCGCGCCGCGCGAGCACGGCCGCGACGGCGCGCACGATCCCCGGGCGATCGAGGCCCGTCACGCGGATCCCGTACGGCAAGAAGTTGCGCGGCGCCTCCGCCTGCGTGCGCTTGATCATCACCTTGAGACCGAGCTCGGCCTCGAGTCGACCGGCGTCCTTTTCGACGCGCTGGATCTCGGCGTCCGCTCCCGACACGAGCACGAGCAGCGCGAACTCCCCGCCGAGGATCGCCATGCGGCTGTCCTCGAGGTTCGCGCCAGCCTCGTGAATCAAGCCCGAGATGCGATTGACGAGGCCGGGCCGATCGGGGCCGACCGCCGTGAGCACCAGATGACTTTTCGCGCTCTGCATGACCCTCCGTGATCGTTTCGAGGCGCCCTGACTCTGCCAGAAACCGCGCGTGGCTTCAGTCGAAGCCCATGAACGTGAAGAACTCCCGTGCGGTACCGGCCGCTTTGCCCTGCCGCTTGCGCGCCGTCTGCGCCTTGTTCCAATCCGCGATGCGGTCGTGCCAATCGTGGCCCGCTTCCTCGTGGCGCGTGTCGAGCTTGTAGAGCTCGTCGACGTCGTTCTTGCCGTCGAGCTCGTACTTGCAGTCGGCCGCTTGGATGAGCTTGAGCCGGCGCAGCTTGCCGTCCTTGGAGAACGTCCCGTCGAACGGGAAGATGCGGCAGCCGAGCGGGCGGCTCTTGTAGATCGTGCAGCGGTTGTCCTTGCCGAGGAAGTAGCAACCACCCCGCGTGTGGCGCAGCACCATCACGCGCTTGCCGTTCCGGAGCATGATGAACCCTTCCGGCTCGTCGTCCATCTCGATGCCGTGCCGGTCGACCCAACGGATGAAGTCCTTCGGCTTCTCGCCGGTGCCCTTGGCGATGCGCTTCACGTCGCCGTCGGTGAGCGGAAGCAGGGGCTCTTTGCAGCAGTTGCCACAGCCGGTGCAGCGGAACTTAAGGAGGCGGCGAACGTTCGGAGTCATCGCGCGGCTTCTAACACAGCCTGTATTGCCGAGCGTATCGCGCCCGCAGCCGAAAACGGAAGCCGCCGGGACAGCGTGTGCTCGGGGCCCGGATGTGCCATTCTAGGTCGTAAGGATGTCGCTGAAGATCGACCAGGATCATTCGCGGTTCCGAGGGATCGTCCGGGGCAAAATACGCCAGAATCTCCGGCGTTATATTTCTCAGGGCGAGCTCATCGGGCGAAAAGGCAAAGAGCTCGTCAGCATCCCCATCCCGCAGATCGACATCCCTCGGTTCGTTTTCGGTGACAAGCAGCGCGGAGGGGTCGGCCAGGGCAAGGGCGACGTGGGCGACGCCGTTGGCGGGCAAGAGGCGGACGGCGACGACGGCGCCGGCCAGGCGGGCCAAGACGCCGGCGAACACAACCTGGAGGTGGACGTCACGCTCGACGAGCTCGCCGACATCCTCGGCGAAGAGCTCGAGCTGCCGGCCATCGAGAACAAGGGGAAGAACCGCATCGTCGCCGCGAAGGATCGCTACACGGGCATCCGGCGCGTGGGCCCCGATTCACTGAAGCACTTCAAGCGCACCTACAAGGAAGCGCTGCGCCGCGCCGTCGCTAGCGGCATCTACGATCCGAAGGATCCGATCATCGTCCCCCAGCACGACGACCGTCGTTTCCGCTCCTGGAAGGAAGACGTCGAGCCGGTCGCGAACGCCGTCATCATCTACATGATGGACGTGTCCGGCTCGATGGGCGACGAACAGAAGGAGATCGTCCGCATCGAGAGCTTCTGGATCGACACCTGGCTGCGCCGCCAGTACCAGGGCCTCGAGAGCCGCTACATCATCCACGACGCCGTCGCGCGCGAGGTCGATCGGGACACCTTCTTCCGCACGCGGGAATCGGGCGGAACGATGATTTCGAGCGCCTACAAGCTGTGCGGGCAGCTCATCGACCAGCACTACCCGAGCACGGAGTGGAACGTCTATCCCTTCCACTTCTCCGACGGCGACAACTGGTCGATGGACGACACCTTGAGCTGCATCGAGCTCTTGAAGCAGGACATCTTGCCGCGCGTGAACATGTTCGCGTACGGGCAGGTCGAGAGCCCGTACGGCTCCGGTCAGTTCGTGAAGGACCTGCGCGAGCACTTCACCGAGGACGAGCGCGTGATCACGAGCGAGATCCGCGACCGCGACGCCATCGTT
>DATMCL010000408.1:0-13835 GCA_035558375.1 Polyangiaceae bacterium | reverse complement strand
CTTCGCCACCAAGGTCGCCGCCGCCCGTCGCTGTGCCGGCGGTTCCCGTCCCACCGCGACCCGACGCCGCCGCGTCACCCGCCGAGCCACCACGCCCGGCATCGCCGCCGCGCCCAGCCGAGCCGACGCTGCCACCGCCACCAGTGGTACCGCCGGTGCCGCCGCTTCCGCCTGCACCACCCTGCGTGCCGCCCGCGCCGGAGCCGCCCGCGGGCCCCATTCCTCCTGCCCCGCCCCCGGTCTCGAACGACGGACCCGCGCAGGCGCCCGCCGCGGCGCTGAGCAAGGCGAGCAGCGCCACGAACGAGGGTGAGCGCATGCGCGCCCGAGTCTCCGAGAAACAGGACGGTGACGCAACGACCAAGCGTGTGGGGCCGCGTCGACCGCGGTTGACAGGCCCTCGGCTCTTCCCCGAGGATTCGGCGCCCTGAAGAACCAAGAAGTCACGCGCGCCGACTTCGAGCGCTATTTCCCTTACACCCCTGCCGCGCTGTGCGTGAAAGAGTGCGCGCGGCTGTCCGCTCTGCGGCGCTACGACGTGAAGGGACCCATCCTCGACGTCGGCTGCGGCGACGGGCTCTTCGCGAGCATCGCGTTCGAGGGGGCCGAGGTGTGGGGCATCGACATCGACGCCGACGAGGGGCGCTGGGCGGCCGCGAGCCAGGCCTATTCGCAGGTGATCCTCGGCGACGTGACGCGCGCGCATCTGCCCGTCGATTTCTTCGAAACGTGCGTCGCCAATTGCTCGCTCGAGCACGTGCCACGCATCGATCGCGCGCTCGCGAACATCGGGCGGAGCCTCGCCCCCGGCGGTCGCGCGTACCTGTTCGTCCCCAACAAGGATTGGGCGCGCGATCTGCTCTCCTACCGGACGCTGCGCGGGGTCGGTTTGGATTCGACGGCCGAGCTCCTGCGTTCGTCGGTGGACACCTTCTTCAAGCATCACCACCTGCACGATCGCGAGGAGTGGCACGAGATCGTGACGGCGGCCGGGCTCGACGTGGTCGAAATCGAGCCGGCGCTTTCCACTGGCACGACCGTCGCATTCGAGCTCCTGCTGCTGCCGTCGCTCGCAGGCTGGGCCAACAAGCACATGACGACGCGCTGGACGAACTTCCCGCCGGCGCGCCGGCTGATGGCGCGCCCCGTGCACGCCCTCGTCGAGCGCATTCTGGACGCCTCGAGCCCGAGTCGTTCGGCCGAGTTTTTGATCGTCGCCGAGCGACGCGCGTAAAGCCAACGAACATGGGCGAGTCCGTCGATTATTTCGAGAACCACGCGCACAAGCTCACGTTCCCGTGGAGCCTCTACCACCGGCCCATCGTGGCCGCGCTCGGGGCCGCCTTCGGCTCGAGCCTCGGACCGGAGGTGCTCAACGTGGGCTCGGGTCCGTTCTTCGAGCTCTCGGAGATCGACGCCACGGGGCGGCGCATCACGATCTGCGACATCGACGAGCGCGCGGTCGACGCGGCGCGGAATCTGCACGGCGAGAAGCTCACGGGTGCCGACGTGATTCGGCCGGGCGAGCCCTTGCCCTACGCGGACGCTAGCTTCGACCTCGTCGTGTCGATGGACGTGATCGAGCACCTGCCCGAGCCCGACCTCGCACCCTGGCTCAGCGAGGTCTACCGCGTGACGAAGCCCGGGGGCCTCGTGTTCCTCACGACGCCGAACTACGCTTCGAAGGGCCTCGTCGTGCTCGAGCAGACGGCGCTCGAGCTCATCGCGCGCCGCCACGGCTTCTCGCGCAAGGAGCTGCATCCCAGCAAATTCACGCCTGCACGGCTCGGAGGAATGCTCGCCGATGCCGGGTTCGGGCGCGTCGACCTATTGCCGATCTCGTTCGGCTGGGTCCTGGCCGCGCACGCGCGCAAGCCGAAGGGCTAGGGGCGGGGCAATCGCAAGTCCCCGTGTCAAGATGGGCAGAGCGTTCGAGCCAATGACCACCGCGAAATTCGACGACTATGCGCGCAAATACGACGCGCTGCACAATCAAAATCTCGCAGCAAGCGGCGAGCCGCTCGAGTACTTCAGCGCGTACAAGCGGGCGTGTCTCGAGCGGCTCGGGGCTCCGCGGGACGAGCCGCTCCTCGACTACGGTTGTGGCATTGGCAACGTCACGCGTGCGCTCAGCGAGGGCTTTCGCGAGGTCCACGGCTACGATCCCTCGACCGAGAGCCTGAAAGTCGCACGCGAGCGGATCCCGAGCGCGACGTTCCATCAGGACCTCGGGGCGGTGCCGAGCGGGCACTTCGCGAGCGCCGTGCTTTCGGGCGTGCTCCACCACGTACCGCGTCCGGAACGGCTGTCGGTGCTCTCCGCAGTGCGCGAAAAGCTCAAGCCGGGCGGGCGCCTGTTCGTGTTCGAGCACAACCCGCTGAATCCCCTCACCCGCCATGCGGTCGCCACCTGTCCGTTCGACGACGACGCCGATCTCCTGTGGCCCTGGCAGGCGAAAGACTTGCTCGCGCGCGCGGCGTTCCGCGACGTGAACCTCGACTACATCGTGTTCTTCCCGCGCCCGCTCGCGGCGCTACGCCCGCTCGAGCCGCGCCTTGGCTGGCTTCCACTCGGAGCGCAGCTCCTGGTGGTCGGGGCGCGCTGAACATGGGGCTTCTCGCTCGTTTTCTCGGTCATCCGTTCGTGTACGAGCACGTGCGCCCGCTCGCCGTCGGCGGCGTCGACATGTCGCACGCCTACCATCGCCTCGATACCGGTCCCGATTCGGTAATCATCGACATCGGCTGCGGCACCGGCGACGCCCTGAAGCACCTCCACCATTTCGAGTCGTACCTCGGCATCGACACCGACGAGCGCGCCATCGCCTTCGCGAGCGAACGCTGGAAAAGCCGCCCGAACGTGCGGTTCGAGTGCCGCCTCTGCACTCCCGACGACCTCCGAACCGTCGCGCCGACCCACGTGGCGCTCATCGGTCTGCTCCACCACCTGACCGACGCCGAAGCGACCGACGTGCTCGGCATGCTGCTCGAATCGCCGCGCCTCGTGCGCGCCGTGACGCTCGACATCGTCTACCTCGCCGGCCGTCCCTACAACAACCTGATGGCGCGCCTCGATCGCGGCCGCTATTGCAGGAAGCCCGACGCCTACGCCGACCTCGCCGCCTCCGCCGGCCTCCGCATCGTCGATCGGTACATCGCCCGCAGCCACCCAACCCGCGGCCTCGTCCAGTACTACGTGCTCGAGCTCACGCCCGGCCGCGACTCCGGCATCGGCGAGCACCCCTCGAGCGCGTCTCGCTGAGCCCTCGGGGCTATCTCTAGTCCCAGCGCGCGCGTCGGAGCGTGATCGCTACGGGCTTGGCCGCCCCGAAGCTAGCTCAGTGGGTCAGCGGTGCCGTGGGGAAGAAGTAGTCTCCCACGTCGGTCTCACGTGGGCGCGGCGTAATGCGGGACAGCGGTTCGGCGCGGGAAGATGCAGGTGCCCCCACGTGGGACCCACGTGGGCGCCGTTGGCGTGGCAAACGGTCGCGACCATGTGAACGCAGCTTCCGTCCGAGCAACCCAGACCATCCCGCCAGCAACTCGGCGCACCGTGCTTCGTCGGGACGGCGGGAGATGTCGCGTTCCGGGGTGCCGGCACGCGGTGTTTGTCGAGCCGCATCACGTCGCGCTTCGGTCCGAAGGTGGCGCTCACAATTCCGAAAATCTCATCACGCTTTGCGCAGCTCATCACCGCGCTGTTCATCAAGGCAGGCTCATCATCACGGGCACGGCTTCCTCGGCGCGTTTCGCCCACGTGGACGGCGCGCCCTACGGCGGCGTCGTGGGCCCCGCGGCTGCCGATGCGCGGGCAAAGGCTTTTCTGGCGCTCCGGGGCCTGGGCTTTCGCGAGGGCGATGCCAAGCGCGCGCTCGCAAAGATTCCGAATACCGTCTGCTCCCTCGAGCAGCTCATCCGGCAAGCGCTCCGCGAGCTCGGTCCCCACGCCGACGGCGCGCGCGGATGAATCTCGGAGTCCAGGAACCGAGCCCGCCCCGGACACTCCGCTCCTCACGACTGACGCAGGTTCGCTGCGATGCGGGCGCCGCTGGACTCGAAGCGGAAGCGCAGGGGGCGTAAGCCGCGCGCCGTCATGGCGGAGTAGACGGCGCGGCGCTCGGCGGGGGTCGCGTAGAACATGAAGAAGCCGCCGCCGCCGGCGCCCATGAGCTTGCCGCCGATGGCGCCGGCTTTGCGGGCCGCTTCGTAGTGCTCGTCGATGAGGGGGTCGGTCATGGCGGCGGCCAGCTTGCGCTTGTTCATCCAGTGCTCGTGGAGAAGCTCGCCGTAGGCGTCGACGTTGCCGCGCTTCAAGATCGCGAGCGTGTCGCGCCCGAGGGCCTTGATGCGATGCATGCGCTCGAGCGCGCCGTCCTCGTTCTTCGTGATCGTTTCGCCCTGCTGCGACAAGACCGAAGCCGCTTCGCGCTCGACGCCGGAGTAGAAGATGAGCAGGTTCGATTCGAGCTCGTCGAGCACCTCGGGGCGCATGGGGACGCGCTCCACGTCGACCGAGCCGTCAGGGTTGAAGCTGAAGGCCGTCACGCCGCCGTACGCCGCGATGTACTGGTCTTGCTTGCCGATCGGCGCTTTGAGCACGTCAATCTCGATGTGACAGGCTTCGCGCGCGAGCTCGGCGCTCGAAACGAACTCGTGCTTGTAGGCGTGGAGCACGTTCAGGAGCGCCACCGTGAAGCTCGAGGACGAGCCGAGGCCCGAGTTCGGGGGGACGTCGGCGACGCTCGTGAGCTCGATGCCGTGGTCGATGCCCGTGAAGCGCAGCGCCTCGCGGAAGATGCGATGGTCGATGGCGTCGATCGACGTGATCGTCTCCGTCTTCGAGTAGGCGAGGCGAATGCTGTCGTAGAAGCGCCGGTTGGCGCTCACGTAGATGAACTTGTCCACGGCGGCAGCCACCAAGAAGCCGCCGTGCACGGCGGAATAGCTCGGCAGATCGGTGCCACCGCCCCCGAGCGAGAACCGAACCGGAGCGCGCGAGACGATCACGGCAGCTCCGCCCCACGGGAGGAAGCCCGCGGCTCGGGCTCGCGCGCTACCGCGACGAGCTGCCAGCCCCAGCGCGGAGCGCCGTGATTGAGCTCGAAGAGGCGGGAGAAGGCGCGCATCGCTAGGCGCGCCGTGAGCGGTAGAGGACCCTTGGTGTCGACGTCATCGATCAGCTTGCGACCACGAGCGACCACGACCAGACGGTACAGATTGAAGAACGGAAAGCCCGCGGCGTGCAAGCTCTCGACCTCGAGCCCCGCGCCGGTGATGAGCGCGGAGAGCGATTTCACCGTGAAGTGACGCCGGTGACCGATGTGGCGGTCGAAAGCGGAGCGCGGACCGGCCGGAACCGTGATGACGACGCGCGCGCCCGGCGCAAGGCAGCGCCGCGCGTTCGCGAGCACCCGCTCCGGATCTTCGACGTGCTCGAGCACCTCCGAGCAGATCGCATGCGTCGCCCAGCCGCTGAAGCGCCCCGGCAGCGTGAAGGGCTGCATGAAATCCTGCTCGATGAAAGTCGCGCTCGGCACCTTCTGTGCGGCGACGGCGAGGCCGCTCCTGCTGATGTCGAGCCCGAGGAGCTCGGCGTTGGGGAAGCGCGTCGCGAGCTCGCTCGAGAGCTCTCCGGGACCGGTGCCGAGCTCGAGCACGTGCGCGCCGCTGACACCATCGAGGCCGAGCCGCTCGAAGATGAGCTTTCGCCGGTAAGCTTGGGCGGGGTTCAGCGCATTCGTCGCGGCATACGCGTCCCAATGCCGGTTCCAGTCGTCGCCGGGGGCGGGGCTCGAAGCGCGCTGCATGGATCGACCGCGAAACCTTACCATCGCTCTCGGCCCGCGTGGCCGGCCCGCGCGTTCCGGCCGTCCCCGCTAGTCGACGGGCTCGTTGCCGAAAGCAGGCCTCCACGCGGGAAGATCGGGGGACTCGCCTTTGCAGAGCGAGAGCGTCCTCGTGAGCTTCCGGTCGAGCGCCAGGTTGTACGCGTGAAAGTGCCCGTTGTAGCCCTGGTAGCCGATGAGGAGGCCGATCACGACGCTGGCAGCAGAGAGCGCGACGATGACCAGCGACGTAGCGCGCGGCACGTGCGACGCGATGCGATGGCTCTTGAGCGCGTAAGCGCCGAGCAACGAAAGGAGGACGAGGCCGTAGGTGACGTCGCTCAAGTAGCGCATGGTCGACATGAAGACGCTGAAGCCGGCGATGCCGGTCACGGTTGCCATCACGCCGAACGACAGCAGGCAGAAGAGGTAGCTTCGCGCCTGCTGCGTGCGCGGCCGAACCGTGCGGGGCGAAAGGATGAACGCCCACGGAGCGAGCCAGACGAGCGGCACGCCCACGAGGAACCCGATCAGCGGCTCGTGCGCGTCGTAGCCGCGCGGTAGGGGAAGAAACGCGCGTGGGAAGGCGGAGCTCGGCGTGGACCATACCTGGTAGAGGTACGGGAATTGGCAGGACGCGAACCAGGAGCGAAGGCTGTACGAGTAGAGGTTCACGGGCCAGTAAGCGGCCGACATTTTCAAGGGATAGGCGGACAGCTGCCACTTGGTGCCGAACTCGAGCCAGGCGTCGAAGCGGAGCTTGTTGTAGCCGAGGAGCGCGAGACCCACGAGCGTGAGCGGCACGCTCAGGCACAAGAGGCCGAGCGCTGCCCGCTTGAGCCAACGCTCGCTCGCGAGCGCCTCGAACGTCGCGGTGAGCACGACGAGCAGGGCGATCGCCGGAAGCAAGGCGACACGCGACGCGATCACGAGCCCCCAGAGCCCGCTCGCGGCGAACAGCCGGTAGCTGCGCGCGCGCGGCGTGCCCGCGTACCACACCGCGTCGAACGCGAAGACCATGCCCGCGAGCAGCCAGGCTTGCGCGGCGATGATGGCGGTATGGTAGGTGCTTGCCGTCGTGGCAGCGTGGAGCGTCGGATTGGCACACGCGAGCACGAGCACGGAGACCTGCACGAGCCAGCGCGGAATGCGCGGGAAAAGCCGGCGCACAACGCGCACGACGAGAATCGCGCCGAACAGCGAGGCGAGGCACAAGAACCCGAACGTGGCGTACTGATCGCCAACGACGGTTCGGATGGAGAAGAGCCACTTGAGCGCCGCCTGGCAGAGCGCAGGCACCGGCCCCCAGTACATGTAGTACTTTCCCTTGTACAAGCTCGCGTCGATCCACCAGAGGTTCTGGTTGACGATACTGAAAGGATCCTTCGCGCGGAGGAGCTCGGGTGAAGGCTCGATCGGCAGATTGAGCTGGCCCTCCAGGAACGCGTCGGCCTGCAGGTCGTGGTAGAGGCCGTACATGGGCCACGGGCTCGTGCCTGCCGCCGTGTAGAAGGCGTAGAGCGCCCAGATTGCAACGAGCAGCGGGACGAGCACGAGGCGTGACGGCAGGCGCGCGAGCCGAGCGGCGACGGCGCTCGCGGGTGGCGGGAGGAGCCCGGAAACGATTCCCTTCCAGACGGGCGTGCTCGCGTTCTTCCCTGATTTCAGCACGAAAAAGAGCTTCAGCTGCGCCGCACCGCGAAGGCGGTCGCATGCAGGATGAGCGTGAAGGTGAACGACATGAAGCCCGCGATCATCAGCATCAGGCCGGTGAACGCCAAGTGGTTTTCCGGGTGCTCGTAGGTCAGGCGCAGGCCACCCTGGAGATAGGGGCGAACGAGCGAGAGCGCGCAACCGAAGCCGATCGTGAACACCACGCCGCTCAGGACGACGGCGCGCGTGTACCTGAAGCGCCGGAACCACTTCGCCGTCACGTCCCCCGCGTAATCGAAGAAGACCTGCGACAGGATGCCCATGTACACGCACTGCAGGCCGAGCAGCGCGAGCGACATGCCGAGCACCATCCAGTGCATGCTGAGCACGACGGGACCGACCGTGATCGGACCGAACGAGAGCGGGAACGTGAGGAGCGAGCCGGCGGCCAGCAGCACGAGCCCCGGCTTGAAGAGGAAGAAATCCGCGCCGTAAACGAACATGGCGCGCAGGTTGATCCAGGCGGCGTGCCAGGGCGAAAACCAGCCGGAGCGCTTGTGGTGGCTCAGACGGCCCTCGCGATCCTTGAGAAACCGGATCGGCACCTCTTCGGTCTTGAGGCGCATGTGCACGGATTTCAGTACCATTTCCGACGCGTACTCCCAGGATTGGGAGCGAAGATCCATGCGCTCGAACGCCTGCTTGCCGATGCCGCGCATGCCGCAATGGATGTCGGAGAAGTGGCTCGCGAAGATCACGTTGAGAATGAAGGTCGTGACGGGCGTACCGAGGTAGCGATGCAAGGGTGGCATCGAGCCGGGCTCGATGTAGCCACGAAAGCGCGAGCCCATGACGAACTCGGCGCCGTTTCGGAATTTTTCGACGAACGGTGCAATCTCGCGAAAATCGTAGGTGCAGTCGCAGTCGCCGAGCAGCAGATACTTGCCGCGAACGAACGGGAGAGCATCCTGATACGCTCGCCCGAGGCCGCGCTTGGGCGTCCGCAGCACACGCGCACCGCCGGCGATCGCGAGCTCCGTCGTCTTGTCCGTCCCGCTGTCGACGATCAGGATCTCGCCCTGGACGCCCGCCTTCTGCATGCCCTCGTGACACCACGCGACGAAGTCCGCGATGGTGAGCTCCTCGTTCAGCGCCGGAATCACGATCGAGAATTCTGGCTCGGCGACATCGGCCGCCGGCAAGAGGAGCTGTATTTCCGGGTCGGCCACCGTCACATTCGACCCGCTTTCAGCTCGGGAATCATGGCGCGGATAGCGCTCTCGAGCGCCTGACGCGAGTCGTGGCGCGGCGTCCAGCCGAGCGCGCGGATGCGCTCGCTCCGCAGGCGGACGACGGGCACGTCGCCCTTCCAGCCGCGATCGCCGCCCGTGTAGGCGAAGCGGACCGAGCCGCGCGCGAGGCCGACGCATTCGACGGCGAGCTCGGCAATCTCGCGCACGGTGATCTCGTCACCCGTGCCCACGTTGTACACCTGGTAGCGGGTCGGCGTCTTCTCGTGCGCCGTGAGCACGGCGCGGACGATGTCCGAGACGTGGACGTACGATTTGCTCTGTGAGCCGTCGCCGAGGATCGATAGCTCGCTCGAGCTCGCGAGCAGACGGCGTGCGAAGTCGAAGCCGACCCCGTGCGTCTGGCGCGGACCGACGACGTTGCCGAAGCGGAAGGCGCAGCCGGACAGCCCGAACATGAACGTGTAGCTCGCGATCAGCGCCTCGCCGGCGAGCTTGCTCGCCCCGTACGTCGAGATCGGCAAGAGCGAGCCCTGATCCTCCGCGAGCTCCTGGCTGCCGAGGTCGCCGTACACGCCGCTGCCGGACGCGTACAGGATGCGCTTGGCGCTCGTGACGCGCATGGCTTCGACGACGGACGCCGTGAGGGCCGTCCCCTGCCAGAAATCGATGTCCGGCTCGGTCGCAGCGCGCGCGATATCCGGGTTCGAGGCCAGATGGATCACGACATCGTGCCCGTCCATGGCCGCGCGCAGGGCGGCCGCGTCCTCGACGTTGCCGCGCACGACGGCGAAGCGCGCGTCGCCTCGGTGCGGCTCGAGGTGCCACTCGCGACCCGACGAGAAATTGTCGTACGCGGTGACGCGCGCGGCCTTGCCCTCGCCGAGCAACCAATCGACGAAGTGAGCGCCGATGAACCCCGCGCCACCGACGACGAAGAAACGGACGCCGGCCGTGCTCTTGATCCAGTCCGTGTCCATGCGCCGCCCGAATCTAGTACGGTTACCCCTTGAGGCGGCAGGCCGCGAAAGTGTTGAGCCCGCCCTTGTGGGGGAAGCAGTCGATCTCGCTCGGCAGGAAGCCCGCTTGCACGAGCAGCGGCCAGAGATCGCGGACGTCGTAGTACATCTTGTGATCGTCCATTTCGCCGGCAGGCGAGAGGCCGAGCTTGAACGCCGAAAGCTCGAGGAAAACCTTGCCGCGCCAGGACGGTACGTTCACGAGGCAGGTGCCGCCGGGGCGCAGGATCCGCCGGATTTCCTGCAGCGTGCGGAGCGGCTGCGTGAGGTGCTCGAGCACGGACACGATGAGCACGAGGTCGATGCTCCGCTCGGGGAGCGAAACGAGCGACTCCGGAAGCCCGCCTTCGAGTGCCTGCACCTTGGGGTGCGCCTTGAGGTCGACCGCAATCGCCACGTCGACGAGGACGGCGCGCTCTATTTCGGAGAGCACGGTGCGCGTGAAGCTCGCCTCGTGCCCGCAGCCGAGATCGGCGATTACTTTGCCGCGGAAGCTCGGAAAGAAGCGCCGGATCTGGCGCGCGGAGAGCCAAACGCCGAAGCGATCGACCAACGTGGGCGCGTGCCCTTGCCCGAACGATTGAGTGCGTGTCGCGCTCACGGATCCCCTCGCGCTATTTGATGGATTCCCACTTCGTGGCTGCGCGCTTGAGCGCCGGGTGGCTCACGAGCAGATGCCAGATCACGGCGGCCGTCCCCTCCGTATGCGGCGTGATGCGCTCGGCGGAGACGGTGGGGACGAGCACGCAGGCGTCGGCGGCGCGCGCCGTGAAACCGCCGTCTTTCCCGACGATTCCGAAGATTTTCGCGCCGACGGCCCGCGCCTCTTCGAGCGCGAGCACGAGATTGTTGGAGACGTTCTTCTCCTTATTGCCACCGCCGACGGAGAACACGAGGACGGCGTCCGCCTTGCCGAGGCGCGACACCTTGAGCCACTCGGAGTACGTCGTGTCCCAGCCTTCGTCGTTCACCCGCGCCGTGAGCTCGGCGACGTTGTCGGTCGGCGTGTAGGCCTCGAAGGCGCAGAGCTTGCGAAAGTCGTTGACCGCGTGGCTCGCGTGGGCGGCCGAGCCCCCGACGCCGAGCACGAACAAGCGCCCCCCGCCGTCGCGCACGGAGCCGAGCCCCACCGCGACGCGCTCGATCGCGGCGGCCTCGAGCTCGCGCAGCACGCGCACGCTCTCCTCGAGGTAGCTCTTGACGAACTCTCCGCTCACAGCGTGTACCCGGCGGCCTTCGCGTCGTCGTGAAACATCTGCACGGTCTCGAGGCTGTACTCGCCGAGGTCCTTGCCGAAGAGCTCGAGCTTTTTCAAGAGCTCGGGCAAAAGCGTGATGATGTGCGCCCCAGCCTCCTCCGCCTGGAGAACGTTGAGCACCTCGCGCGGGCTCGCCCACAGGAGCTCGGCCCGGGCGCCCGAAGCGTCGATGATCGCACGCGCCTCGCGCATGAGCGGCACCGGATCGCGCCCGGTGTCCGCGATGCGCCCCGCGAACACCGAGATGATGGCCGGAGCGCCGCCGGCAAGAGCGCCGACGGCGCCGCGCACCTGGTCGAGCGAGCAGAGCGCCGTGACGTTGAGCTTTACTCCCGCGTTGACGGAGAGGTCCTTCACGAGGGCGAGCGATGACTCGCCGCGCGTGTTGGTGATCGGGATCTTCACGTAGATGTTCTTGGCCCAGGCAGCGATCAGGCGCGCTTGTGACGCCATCGCCTCGAACTCGTCGGCGAAGACCTCGAACGAGATGGGCCGATCCGTGATGTGTGCAAGCACCTGCTTGGCGAAGCCCGTGTAGTCTTTCACCCCCGACTTGCGCATCAAGGTCGTGTTGGTCGTAAAACCCGCGATCCGCGGGTTTTTGGCCGTCTCGAGCAACGATGCCAGATCGGCTCCGTCGGAGAACAGCTTGATCGTGGACGGTGCGGGCACGAAACGTTCCAACAGGTGATCGACGAAGGCTTGCAGATCAGTACCACGGAACGACGGTTCCGCACCTTCGAGAGAAAGCCGCTCGGCGTCGCCGGGAAAGAGCGACGCGCCGAGCAGCGCCGTATGGAAACCGACTGCGCGTCCCGCGAGGACGTCCGTCGCCCGATCGCCAACCATCCAGGAACGCGCGGCGCTCGACCCCGGTGCCGCCACGAGCGCCTCGCGGAGCAGACCGGGACGAGGCTTCCGGCAGGTGCAGCCGTCTTCGGCCCGGTGGCGACACACGTGCGAGCTCTCGATGCGGCCGCCGGCGCTTTCGGCTGTGCGGACGATGGTCGCGTGGATGGCGTCGAGAGCGTCGACGCTGGCTTCGCCCTTCGCCGCTGCCGGCTGATTCGTCGCGATGGCGAGCCGAATGCCGGCTTGCGTCAGACGCGCGAGCGCCGCCGGCACGCCGGGCAAGAGCTCCACTTCGGCGAGCGTGTGGGGGCTTTCGGGTAAGCCGTCCGCGCGGTGCCGAACCAGCCGATTCAGGACTCCGTCGCGATCCAGGACGACCAGAAATCTTCCAGGCGTCACGCGGGGCCCAGGAGCCGTTCGAGATCCTGAAGGCCCTGCGGCGAGCCGATCTCGTAGAAGCGCTCGGTCATGCGGAGCCCGAGGAGCTCGCCCCGCACGCTGAGCTCGCGCATGACATCGGCGAGATCGTAGCGCACGCCCGCGGGCACGTCGCGCTCGATGACGCTCCTTCTAAAGGCCGAGAGCCCGTAGTCGATGTAGCGGAAGTCCTTCCGCGGGCGGAGCTTCTGCTGCTTGTCGTAGACGACGATGCGCCCTTTGGCTTCGTCGAAGACGACGTTGCTCGTGTCCCAACGTCCCTCGTTTTCGAACACCGTCATCAGCGCCGGAAGCGTCGAAGCGCGAAAGGCGCGCGCAACGGCGCCGAAGTCCACGGGCAGGTACGAATCGCCGTAGACGAGGAGAAAATCCGCTTCGAGCGCGCCGCGCTCGAGAGCAAGGCGCAGCGCACCCGCCGTTCCGCGCAGCGTGTCGCCCTCGCTCACGGTTCGCACGGGGATGCCGTAGCGCGCGCCGTCGCCGACATGCGCCTCGATCCGCTCCCCGAGGTGTCCGATCGAGAGCACGACGCTCGACACGCCGTGCGCGGCGAGCCAGGCGAGCTGATGATCGACGAACGGCCGGCCCGCGACCTCGAGCAGGGATTTCGGTACCGTCTCCGTGCGGGGGCGCATGCGCGTGCCGAGCCCGCCCGCGAGGATCACGCACTGCATCGAATCAGGGGATGATACGAACCCGCGACAGATGCAAGAACGCGAGGGGCGCCGGCACGTGGAGCCGCACGTAGCGGGCACGAGCGCCCGAGAAACGCGCTTTCCACGTCGTGAAGGAGCCCTTGTGGCGCGCCATCTCCTTCCAGGTCGCGCCGTCGGTGCTCACGTCGACGACCAGGGGGTCGGAGCGCTCCGTGCAGCAGTCGAGTCGGTTCGTGACCTCCACGCCCGAGACCCCACGCACCTTGCCGAGGTCGAAGGTGATGGCGGGATCGTTCTCCTGCACGGTGTGGAAGAAGTAGTTTTCGCCGCCCTGGCAGCGCTGCTTCGGGGATTTGCAGCCGCCGACCTTGTAGTCGGAGCTCGCAACCCAGCTTGCCTTCGGGGCGAGGTCGCCGTCCTGGTCGTTCCAATCGCTGTACGCGCGCGCGGCCCAGGTCACGCCGGCGAACAGCACGACCACCGACGCAACGTGCAGCACGCGACGCGCCCAGATGCGCTCGAGCCCGAGCCTTAGCCCCGCGAGCGGCGCGAGCAACGTCTCGCACAGCGCTTCGAGCCGTGCGGCGAGCTTCCTTTGCTCGGCTTTGGTAAGCGCCGCAAAGGCCAGGTAGGAGCCGCCGGCGAGCTCGGAGCGGAGCGCGGTGAGCTCCGCTTCGGCGCCGGGAATTTTTGCCAGGACCGACGCGTCCATGCGCTCGAGCGTGGTCCCGAGCTCCGGCGCCGTCGCATCCGACGCCGGTGCTCCGCGCTCGACGTGGGCGACGAGGGCCACATGGATCGACTCGCGAAAGAGCTCGCACGCGAGCGCTTCCGCGCCCTCCTCGGCGAACGGCTCCGTCGGGCGCAGCGTGCGCTGCGCCGCTT
>DATMCL010000407.1:0-6676 GCA_035558375.1 Polyangiaceae bacterium | reverse complement strand
CGGCCGCGGTCCCCCCGTTCGAGCCGCTCGCCCCGCTCGAGCCGCTCGTGACGTTCCCCTGACCAGCTGCCTCGTCTCCGCCCGCGTCGCCCCCCGCCCCACCTTGGCTACTCGCACCACCTGAGCCCCCTCGACCTGCTCGGCCACCGACGTTCGTTGCGCCCGTGCCGCCTGCGCCCGGCGCGCCGGCTGTCGCTTCCGCACCGTCGAAGCGACAGTGACCTGCCCGACACGCCGACTCCGGTCCGAGCTCGGCGCAATCGAGAGTCGTTCGGCAGGTGACGTCGCACATTGAGCTCGATGCGTCGCCGCACGTTGCGACGCAGCTCGCGCCGGGTGACAGCTTCGCGCAGTCGCTCGCGCTGTCGCACGGCTTCGTGCACACGCCGCAGACGCATTCGAGACCACCGGGGCAGTGCTCGGTGCACTCGTCCAAGAAGTGCGTCTCGCTGTTGCCGCCGCCGGCGGTTTGGCTCGAATGCTCCCTCCCGCACCCCGCCGCGACGGCGACGACGACGTATCCTATGGCGCACAACGTCAAGGTTCTAAGCTTCATTCGTCGTCTCCCGCTGGGTCCAGGTCGTCGCGCTCTTCGTCGAGCACGGAGAGGCCACCGTACGCCGTCACTCGCTGGTGCTGCTCCGGTAAGGGGTGCTCGCGGTTGTGGGCTTCGACGCGCTCGCGAAGCTCGGTGACGCGCTCGCGGTATTCCTTGAGCAGGCCGCGCACCTCGTCCTCGTGCGGGTGGCCGGGCCACACGGTGAAGGAGTAGGTGCTGCCGCCCGTTTCGGCTTGGCGGACGGCGTCGCCGGTGGCCTGCAGGCGCGTGCAGATGGTGCGGACCATCGCTTGGTAGTGGTCAAAGAGCGCCGCCTCGAAGCCGGCGGACGAGCCGAGCGGCAGGACGAGCGAGCCGGCGTCGTAGCGGCCGTCCTCGCGCTGCGCGGCGCGGCCCGATGTCACGAGCTCGGCGAGGCAGCTCGCGAGCGACGCTTCACCGAGCGAGGTGCGGCGCGCGAGCTCTTCGACGGCGATCGGGCCCTCGCGGTAGATGAGCATCCAGACGAGCTCGACGAGGCCGTCGGAGCGATGGCGTAGCTCGGCGAGCTCTTCCGCCGTCGCGGCGCGGTACGCCGCTCCCTTGCCGAGCCCTGCCTGGAACACGATGCCCGTCTCGCAGAGGTCGTTGAGGACGCCTTTCACGAGCGCCTCGTCGTCGCGCACGAAGCGCTTGAGCACCTCGCCGCGCGTGACGAGCTTGCCCTGCGACAAATACGCGAGGACGGCTTCCCACAGCGTGCGCCCGCGATCGGTGGAGCTTTCGCTGAGCTGCCGGACGCGCCGCCGGTAGCTCCGGAGGGCGAGGCCGAACATGTCCGCGCTCACCTTGCGGCTGATGCCCTGCGCATCGAGCTCGCGCGCGAGCTCGAGGAATACCTGGTCGGCGATGCGGGCGAGGGGGGAGCGCACCCCGCCGGAGGTGGCGAGCTGAGCGATCAGAATCGTCGTTTGGCGGACGATGCTGTCGATCAGCACCTGACGGGTCATCGGCTCGGCCACGAAGGAATAGCCTACGGGCTCCCAGCGGGGCGGGGGAGAGGACTCACGAGTCCTCCCGACGGCACACCGACGTCCGGGCGGCACGGCGATGCTTTTCAGCCTTCGAGGCCCCGCGGGTGCAGGGGGCCCCAAAAAAGGCCGCTAAACCCGGAGGGTTACTCCTTCAGGATCTTGAATTCGACGCGGCGGTTGCGGGCGCGGCCCTCGTCCGTGCTGTTGTCGCCGAGGGGCTGGTTCGGGCCGAAGCCCTGGGACTCGAGGCGCGTCGCGTTGATGCCGTGGTTGATCAGGTAGTTCTTGCAGGCGGCGGCGCGATCCTTG
The DNA here is from genome assembly GCA_035558375.1 of Polyangiaceae bacterium. GTDB lineage: Bacteria > Myxococcota_A > Polyangia > Polyangiales > Polyangiaceae > PMG-095. The sequence goes on along the minus strand of DATMCL010000407.1, from coordinate 4,795 downwards.
GAGAGGCGCATGTTGAGCGCGAGGGCGCCGCGGTTGTCGGTGTGACCGTAGACGCCGACCTTGATGCTCGGGCGCGACTTCAAGAGCTCGAGCACCTCGTCGAGGATCGGGAAGCTGACGGGGAGGATGACGGCCTTGCCGTACTCGAACTCGATGGGACGCAGGAGCTCGACCTCGCCGCCTTCGCTCACCTTGGTGAGGCTCGGGCAGCCGACCTTCTTCGGATCGGCGGAGCGGACGCCGGCTTCGTTCGGGCACTTGTCCTCGACGTCGGGGATGGCGTCGCTGTCGGCGTCGGTTTCCGGGCAGCCGTCGTCGTCCTGGATGCCGTCCTTGTCCTCCGGCTGGTCCGGGCACTGATCGACGTTGTCGGGGATGCCATCCTTGTCGCGATCGGCCGAGGCGGGGCAGCCGTCACTCGGCTCCGGCGGCTTGCCGTCTTCCTTCTCGTGCGGGCACTTGTCGATGCTGTCGGGGTAGCCGTCGCCGTCGCTGTCGGGATCGCTGAGGTCGTGATCGCTGACGAACTGGACCTTCGGCGGCGGTGAGCCGGCGTCGAAGTCCTTGAGCGTGATGAAGGTGCCGATCGAGATGAGCGCCCGGAAATCGGGCGCGCCGTAGCCGGTTTCGAGGCGCGTGCCGAAGCCGGCCATGCTCCAGATGCGGCGGCGCTTGTCGAGCGCGAAACGGCCCTGCGCGAGCCACTCGATGTCGGTGTTGTCGGAGCCGAAGAAGGTGTTCTTGTCGTCGGGACCGACCGGGGCGATGCCCGTCGTGCCCCAGAGCTCGACGCCGAGGCGAAGGCGGCTGCGGAAGGGGGTGAAGGCGCCGAACGCGAAACGGAGCTCGGAGTCCGTGTAGAGCGTGCCGTTCACGCCGCCGATGCTGCGCTCGGTGCGGAACTGCGGTCCCATCATCCCCGTGAGGAACCACTTTTTGAAATCGACCTCGCCGGACGCGTAGAGCATGCCCGAGACGGCGTTGTCGCCCGCGAACGCGTCGGGGCTGCCGGTGGGTGCCCAGAACGCGCCGCCCGCGCCGATGCGCACGGTGCGGTCGTTGTTCTCGAAGAGCATGAAGCGCGCGTCGAAGCGGAGGTCGTGGATGCCGGCGCGGTTACCCGTGATGCCGCCGCCGCCGACGCCGTAGCCCTGGGGATCGTCGCCGCCCGGGATCTTGTAGAGGAGGACCGGGAGCGAGACGTTGAGGCTCAGGCGGTGCGAGATCTCCGTGCCGGCGCTGAGGTACGTGATGAACTGGCCGCGCACCGGGTCGTCGATCGCGTACTGCGTCGCCGGGTCGTCCGTAACCGTCGCGTCACGCAGCGTGTTGTGGGCGTAGCCGAGCGCGGCGAACGCGTAGAAGCGCGTCTCGTCGCCGTGATGCGGGCGCCACACCATGAAGCCGTCGTCGGGCGCGCCGGAGAGCTGCGCGCGATCGAGGTAGAAGTACGCAGACTGCGCGTGCGCGGTCCGGGTACTAACGGCGACGGCGACAAGAGCGCACAGCCCCGTGATCGCTCGCAGGGTGTGGTGTAGGGCGCGCCGGCAGTGCTCACTCGAACGCACGGCCGCACCGTAGCTTTTTCCTTCCGCTGTTAGAAGCGACAATCGCCGGCCGATTGGCCTGGTTTGGCGCACCCGTGCCCCGCCCGAGGGCCGGATCGCCCGTGCATTCAGGGTGCGGCGAGTGTCGCGAAGACTTCGCACACCCAGAGCGTGCCGTCTTGGTCTTGGGCAATGCCGATGCCGACGGCGTCGTAACTCGGCTCGAGCAGGTTCGAGCGGTGCGAGGGGCTGCGCCAGAGGGTGCGGTGGGCGTGGCGCACGTCGGCGGCGTGCGCGACGTTCTCGCCCACGGCTCGCGCGCGGGCGCCGGCGGCCGTGACGCGGTCTCCCGGTGAGCCATCGCCCACATCGTGGGCGAGTCGCTCTGCGGCGCGCATCGCTTCCGCATGCGCCTGGGCGACGCGCTCGAGGCGCGCGTCGCGCGTGAGGAGACGCGCGCCCTCGGTCTGTCGGGCGCCGTTCACCATGCCGAAGAGCGCATGGGTGGGCGTTCCGGAGGCCGGCGTCTCCTCGCCGGGTGCAGGCGAGGACGGGAAGAGCTCGTGGGGCGTTTCGCCCGCCGTGACGACCGCCTCGGCCACCGGGCGCGGGCCGCCGTCGACGCTCGCGAGCACCTGCACGAGGAAGGCGCCCGGGCGATCCGCATGGAAGCGCGCGCGCACGCGCCCGCCGTCGAGCGAGCTCGGCACCCTCTGTGCCTGCCCGCGCGGGCCGAGCACGACCACGTCGACGCTACCCGTCGGCGCGAGCATGCGCGCTTGCACGTCGACCCAGGCGCCGATGCGCACCTCGGTGGGGAGCGGGTCGAGCTCGGCGAGGACGTCGAGCGCGATGCCGACGACGACCTCGCGGCCACTCGCGTCGCTCGCGAGCGCGACTCCACAACGTCGACCGCTGCCGTCGCCGAGCCCGGCAAGCCACTCCGCGAAGCGCTCGCTCGCCTGCGCGCCTGCCGCGTGCCCCGCGAGCGTCCAGATGCGCGGCCAGACGTAGGGCGCTCCTTCGGCGCGCAGCACGAGCGTCACGTCCTCCGCATCGAGCGCGGGCTTTCCCCGGAGCTCGCGCGCCGCGATGAAGGCGGCGGCTCGCTCGAGCGCACCGTCGCGTGCCGGGCAGGCGCGGCCGACAGCGCTCGGTGGCTCGTCGCTCGGCTGTGGCGAACGGGTGAGGGGCTGCCAGGTGTAGGGCTCGCCGCCTTCCGTGGGGACGCCGGCGCCCGACGCGGGGCGCGCGGGTGGCGTGGCCGTGCTCGGGTCGCGCGCCGGCGCGCTGCAGGCAAGCGCGACCCAGAGCGCCGCGCCCGAGGCGCACCAAAGGCGCGCGCGAGCGGCCGCCGCGCCGAGCGAGCGAACGTGCGGCCGCTTCCGAGGCCCGTGCATGGTCGAAACCTACCGCGCCGCGCCCCCCGCCTGGTAGGCTGCGTCCGATCTGATGCGGCTCAGCAGAGCCACTACCGCGGCGAAGGTCGGCGTCTTCGCCGTCGTCTTGTTTGGCGCGGGCTTCTTCATCTACCGCTTCGTTAACAAGTCGAGCGGCGCCGGGCGAGGCTACGTCGTCTACGCGCTCCTGCGCGACGCCGCGGGCATCGCCAAGCACTCCCAGGTGCGCATGGCCGGCATCCCGGTCGGCTCCATCGCCGGCATCCGGCTCGAAGGCGACAAGGCACGCATCGACGTTCGGATGAACCCGGAGGTGCCCCTGTACGAGGACGCCTCCGTGACGAAGGTCGCCTCCAGCCTGCTCGGCGAGTACTACCTGGCCGTGGGGGCCGGGACGGAGGGCAAGCGGCAGCTCAAGGAGGGCGACCGCATCATGCTGGTCATCGAGGCGACCTCGACGGACCAGCTCATCCGCGAGCTCGCGGACATCGCGCGCGACGTGAAGCAGGTGACGAGCTCGCTCGCCCAGTCGGTCGGAACCGATCAGGGGCGCGACGACATCAAGAAAACGCTCAAGAACCTGGCCGAGGTCACCGAAGCGCTGAACCAGACGGTGCGCGAAAACCGCCAGAGCGTGCGCGACATCCTGGTGCAGGTCGACAACATCACCAAGAATGGCGGCCCGCAGATCGAGAAGATCCTCGAGAACGTGCGGGAGACGACGCAGGAGATCCGCGAGCTCACGGCCAAGGCCGAAGGGGGTAAGCCCGAGACGGCCGGCGAGATCCGCCAAATCGTCGAGAAGGTGAATCGCGCGAGCAACAGCCTCGAGAGCGCGCTCAAGAACATCGACAGCGTGACCGGCCGCCTCGATCGCGGCGAGGGCACGCTCGGGCGCCTGAGCAAGGACGAGAAGCTCATCAACGAGGTGGAGGGCGTCGCCGAAAACGTCGGGGATTTCCTGGGCGGCATCTCCCGCATCCAGACGATGGTGGGTCTGCGCACCGACTACCAATTCCTCGGCAACGGCGTGAAGAGCTACGTCGAGCTCCGGCTCCAGCCGAGCGAGGACAAGTACTACCTGATCGAGGTCATCAACGACCCGCACGGCCTCACGCGCTACGAGCAGGTCGACATCGACACGACGAACCCGAACTCGCCGCCTCACTACCGCGAGATCCACACGGTCACGTCGAACCAGCTCCGCTTCTCGCTGCAATTCGCGCAGAGCATCGGCCCGTTCACGGGGCGCTGGGGCATCAAGGAATCAACGGGCGGCATCGGCCTCGATCTCTTGCTGTTCGAGAAGCGCTTCGAGCTCCGTCAGGACTTGTTCGGCTTCGGCGAAGTCGTGCTCCCGCGCTGGCGCGTCTCACTCGGCTACGAGTTCATCAACCGCCTCTGGCTCTTGGGCGGCGTGGACGACATGCTCTCCGGCAGCCGCCGCGATTACTTCGTGGGCGCGCAGCTGCGCTTCAACGACGAGGACTTGAAGCGCATCATTCCGTTCGTTCCGGCGCAGTAGCGACGCGTCGCGGTCGCGGCGCCCTCGGGGCTAGAGTTGGGGAGATATCGTTGCCCCCACGTGGGGCGCGTGGTGCTGCCCGCGTGCTCGGCCTTCGGCCTGTGCGCTCGGGTGCCCGCCAAGCGCCGGCGTCGCCGGCGCGGGGGCACGACGGAATCGGGCGGTGATGTGCGGGCGTGGGCTGTGATGCGCAGGCGTGGGCGGGCGCGCGTTGTCGGAGACGTGCAGCGCCGTAAAGACGTGCAGCGCCGTAAAGACGTGCGGCGCCGTAAAGACGTGCGGCGCCGTAAAGACGTGCGGCGCCGTAAAGACGTGCGGCGCCG
>DATMCL010000406.1:0-2191 GCA_035558375.1 Polyangiaceae bacterium | reverse complement strand
TCGCGGGGGCCGGCTTCTTCGGAGCGGGCGCGGCAGGCCTTTTCTCGTCCGCCGCACGGGCGGGCAAAGCCAAGCCCGGCCCCAATAGGGCGAGCGCCAAGAAGGACCCGGCGAGCGGGCGTGCCTGGGCCATCCGCTTCGGTCTACCGGGGGCCCCGGGTCTGGTCAAATCCGCGGCATTTTCTGGTACGTCCCCGCCATGGCTGCGACGCGCATCGAAAAAGACACGTTTGGCCCCATCGAAGTCCCGAGCGACCGCCTCTGGGGCGCTCAGACGCAACGGAGTCTCCAGAACTTCGATATCTCGGGCGAGCGCATGCCCGTGGCGCTGCTCCGCGCCCTCGCCACCGTCAAGAAGGCGGCGGCGCTCGTCAACCAGGACCTGAAGACGCTCGACGCGAAGCTCGGCGACGCGATCGTCAAAGCTTGCGACGAAGTCATCGCAGGCAAGCACGACGGCGAGTTCCCGCTCGTCGTCTGGCAAACCGGCAGCGGCACGCAGAGCAACATGAACATGAACGAGGTCGTCGCCAACCGCGCGAGCGAGCTCCTGGGCGGTCAGCGTGGCGAAGAGCGCCTCGTCCACCCGAACGACCACGTGAACCGCGGCCAATCGTCCAACGACGTCTTCCCCGCCGCGATGGCCCTCGCCTGCACCGACGCCGTCCGCACGCGCGTCCTCCCCGCCGTCAAGGCGCTGCGCGACGTGCTCGCCGAAAAAGCCGCCGCCTTCGACGACGTCGTCAAAATCGGCCGCACCCACCTGATGGACGCGACGCCGCTCACGCTCGGCCAGGAAATCAGCGGCTGGGTCGCGCAGCTCGACCACGGCATGAAACACCTCGAAAGCGCGGTCCCCCACCTCGCCGAGCTCGCCCTCGGCGGCACCGCCGTCGGCACGGGCTTGAACGCCCACCCCGAGTACGCCGTACGCGTCGCCAAGAAAGTCGCCGACCTCACCGGCCACCCCATCGTCACGGCGCCCAACAAATTCGAGTCCCTCGCCGCACACGACGCCATCGTCTTCGCGCACGGCGCCCTGAAGACGCTCGCTGCCTCGCTCATGAAAATCGCGAACGACGTCCGCTGGCTCGCCTCGGGCCCGCGCTCCGGCATCGGCGAAATCACGATCCCCGAAAACGAGCCCGGCAGCTCCATCATGCCCGGTAAAGTGAACCCCACCCAATCCGAAGCGCTCACGATGCTCTCGGCGCAAGTCTTCGGCAACGACGTCGCCATCAACTTCGGCGGCGCGAGCGGCAACTTCGAGCTCAACGTCTACAAGCCCGTCATCGCGCACAACTTCCTCCAGAGCGCGCGTCTCATCGCCGACGGCTGCGACTCCTTCCGCAAGAACTGCGCAATCGGCATCGAGCCCAACCGCCCGCGCATCCAAAAGCAGCTCGAGCAATCCCTCATGCTCGTCACCGCGCTGAACCCCCACATCGGCTACGACAACGCCGCCAAAATCGCCAAAAAAGCCCACAAAGAAGGCACGACGCTCAAAGAGGCCGCCCTCGCCCTCAAGCTCGTCTCGAGCGACGATTTCGACAAGTGGGTCCGCCCCGAAGACATGACGGGCCCCGAGGGCGCCAAAAAGTAATTGGGCTTTTGCCACCGCACGTCGGCGAGCGGCAGAGGCTGAAAAGCATCGCCGTGCGTCGGCGTGCGCTCGTGCTCTACCGGCAGATCCCGTTGTCGCAAAAGCCCAACACGCAGTCGATCGGGTTGGAGCAGGGTGACCCCGACGGCAACGCGCACTGGAATCCATTGCACACGAATCCGGCACAACATTCGTAGGATTGGGCGCAAACGCCGCCCAGCGTCCGGCATTGCCCGCAGGTGTAAGGGGACACGCCCGCTTGCGTCAAACAGGTAAGTCCGTCGCAGCAGCCTTTGCCGAGGGTGCACGACGCTCCCTCCGGCGAGCAGCACTTGTGAAAGCTGCTGCAGGAATACCCCGTGCAGCAGTCGCCGGCGTCCGCGCAGGAATCCGGTCCGCCAAACATGAACCCGCGATTCACTCCGCAAGTCTCCCGGTGACAGAGCCCGTCGCCCCAGCACTTGCTCCACTGCGGGTAGAACAAGTTGCAGGTCGAGGTGTCGTCGTGTCGACAGCAGCAGTCGCAATCGCTTTCGCACGACTCCCCGATATCACTAGTACATGCGTTGCTGCACTGAGCACCCGCAG
>DATMCL010000405.1:0-27834 GCA_035558375.1 Polyangiaceae bacterium | reverse complement strand
CGACGAGCATCGGGAAGCGGAGGGACGTGACGGCAAGCTCGGGTTTGGCGCGCACGGCAACACGCAGAAACTCTTCCGCGAAGTGCTTGCTGATGGCGTACGGGTTGAGACCCGGGTTGGCGACGGCGGTCGCGTCGAGCGGCAGATACGGGATGCGGTGGGGCTCTGGGCCCATGCCGTCGCTCGTGACCATGACCTGAATCGAGCTCGCGAACACGATGTGACGCACGCCGCAATCGAGCGCCGAAGCGAACGCGTTGGCGTTCATGCTCGTGTTCTCGGCGAGCAGCCGCTGAAACGATGGGCCCGCAAAGCGATTGGGGTGATTGCCGAGGTGCACGAGCGCGTCGCACCCTTCGAGCAACGGGTAGAGGGCATGCTCGGCGCAGAGGTCGAGCGGCGTGAGAGGCACCGCTAGATCGTTACGAAACCGCGAATCGGTGGCCCGCACCTCGTGCCCCGCTGCGACGAGCGCGGCGACCGCGAGCGACCCGAGCTTGCCAGCGGCACCCGTGACCAAAACGCGCATGGGCCGGCCTCAGTACCACAGGACGGGGACCACTACCTCGTGTCTGGGCTCATCACTGTCGGCGTCGCCAAGCCGGGCATCGGGAAGGCTTGGTCGAACGCGATGTAGAACGCGCCGGGGAAGGTCGCGTAGCCGGGGGCGGGCTGAAACGGGAAGGCCCAGTCGGCGCGGAGGACGACGCGGTCGGCTTGCGGGAACAGGATGCGGAGCCCGACGCCAACGGACTGGCGGAAGGAGAGGTCGGCGTAGCGCTGCTGCGCGTCGCCCGCGTCGTAGAAGGCGGCGAGGCCGCATTGGGCGCTCAGGATGTCGATCGAACGGGTGCGGGCTTCGGCGTTCACGGCGACGGCGACGGGGCCGCGGCTGCTGCTCTGGAAGCCCGCGGGCGGGTAGCCGCGCAGGCGCGTGTCGCCGCCGAGGTCGAAGTTGCGATTGAGGTAGTTCTCGTAGCGGTCGCGCAGGATGCCATCGAGGGTGAGCCGCCCGAGCGCAACGCGAGGGGTCGTGAGGCGGGCGGCGAGCGCCAAATCGGCATCGTGCCGCCCATCGTCGGCGTACTCGAGGCGGTTCGACACGAGCAGGCGCACGATGCCGTCGCCGAGCGGGGCCGTCATGCTGGCGCCGCTCACCAGACCGAAGAAGTTGCGGCTCGATCCGAGTAGCGTCGTAGACGGGTACGCGCGCAGGAGCACCTCGGGACCGAGGCGGTAGTTCTCCTCGAGGCCGAGCGTCTCGAGCTCCGAGGTGCGGAGATAGTGCTCGCCGTGCGTGCGAAGCTGCGCGAAGGGCCCGACGCGCGTGTCGCTCACGGGCATGTACTCCTTGCGGAAATCGGCTTCGGCCTGTGCGGTCTCGAAGGGCGTGGGCTCGTGGTGGTACTTGCGCTGGTCGAAGTCGAAGCCGAAGGTCACGTCGAACTTCTCGACCCAGCCGAGCGACCGGGTGACCTCGTAGCCGGCGATGTAGCGCTCCGCGTCGTACTCGACGGGAATGGCGTCGTCGCCGGCCGTCGACGGCGCGTCGTAGAGCTCGGGGATGCCGTTCGTCGAGAAGCGCCGCGCGATCTCGCTGCGCCAGTAGCCGCCGACTCCCCAAGCCCAGCGCTGCTGCGCGCTGCGGAGCGGATGGCCGTACACGAAGTAGCCGAACGAGCCTTCGGCGTTCCCCGTCGCGCGGCCGTAGATCACGTTGGCGCTAAACTGTGCTTCGAGGTCCGTTCCGAGGATGCGCCGCTGAAGGACGAGTCCGCCGAGCGAGTACGTCCCCGGATCGAGCTGGTACAGGGCGCCGAGCGAGAGGTGGAGCCCGGCTAGGTTCTCCTCGCTCGGATTCAAGAGCAGGCTGTTCAGGCCCTTGTTCGAGACGCTGAAGTGCGTGTTCATCCGCAGGCTCCAGACGTCCTTCACGATCACGAGCACGCGCACGCGACCTTTTGCGCTGCCCGGAACCGCGACGACGAGCACGAGCGACAGCTGGCGGAGCGTCCGGAGATTGCGCGCCGTCTCGTCGGCACGCCGCGAGTGGTAGGTTTCGCCGGCCTGAAACAAGAGCTCGCGGCGGATCACGCCTTCGCGGCTCATGGCGTGGAAAATGTTCGCCCAGTCGGGCACCGGGTCGTGCTCGTCGAACACGTCGAGCACCACGATGTCGATGCGCTCGATGAGCTTGCCGTCGGGCTCCGGATCGACCTCCGGCGACGCGCCGAGCCGGGCAGCGCACTCGTTGATCGTCTGCCGCTCGAGGTTCGTGAGCTGATTCGGCGCGGCCCTGGCCAGCGACCCGGCGAGCAGCAGCGAGAGAGCCGCGCGGAGAGCCAGCCGCATCGAGTGGACGAAGGTCGCGCGGGACGCGGCACGCGTCAATCACATGGTACCTTCGGTGCGTGCAGACGTACCCGGCAGAGACCAGCGTGGCGCTCACCGGCGCTGCGCTCGCGGCCATGGCGCTCGGGCTCGTGCTGCGCGACCCGACGACCATGGCGACGGGCGGGGCCATGCTCGTCGGGCTCGGCATCGCGCGGCTCGTGACCCAGCTTTCCGTCGCGGGCATCCGCGCGGCCGGGTTCGAGATGGCGTGGCGGGGCGAGGAGCGGCGCGTCCGGGTCGCGCGCGGCGAGGAGCAAGAGCTCTGGGCCGAGCTCCGCAACCGCGACTCGCGCGCGGCGCGCTTCACGGGCCTGCGCGCGACGCACTCGCCCGCGCTCACGGTGCGGCTCGAACCGGAAGCGGCGGAGGTGGCCGCGGGAGCGCGCCTGCGCGTGCGCGTGACCGTGCACGCCGACCGGGTCGGACGCCATGCGATCCACGGCTTGTCGCTCGAGCTCGAGGGCTCCCCGGGCCTGTTCGAGGTGCCGCTCACCTTCGCGAACCCGTTCGGGGTGGACGTGCTGCCCGGCACGGCGCGCGAGCTCCTGCGCTCCGCGCGCGGCGGGCGCAGCCGGCGCACCGCCGTGCAAGGTCGACCGGGCGCCTTCGCGGGCGACGGCGACAGCTTGCGTGAGCTGCGCGAGCACATGCCGGGCGACCCGTTCCGCCGCATCGCGTGGAAAGCCTCGGCGCGACGCGCTCAGCTGCTCGTCCGAGAGTACGAGCGAGAGGAGCGCGACGTGGTCTGGGTGCTGCTCGATGCCTCGGTCGAGCTCTGGGCGGGCGAGACCGGCCGCGCCCCGCTCGACATAGCGATCGACGAGGCGGCAACGGTCGTGCTCCGGCACCTCCGGCGGGGCGATTTCGTGGGGCTCGCCATCATCGGCGCCCGAACGCTCTCGTTCATCGAGCCGAACACGAGCCCGGGGCACGCCCTCACGCTCATGAACGCGCTCTCGCACGCCACCGGCTGCCTGGAAGCGGAGCGGAGCGGCCTCGACGAAGCGGACGTGGCGGCGCGCGTGCTCGAGCACCTCCGGCCACTCGACGCCCGCGCCGCCGGGAACGTGCGCACGCATGAGCTGGATCGCATCGCACGCCGCGCCGAGCGCGTGATCGCCGCGCGCGCGCCGTTCCGCGCCGTGAGCGTTCCGGCCGCCACGCGGCGCGAGCGGGTGCTTCGCAGCTACCTCGCGGCGTTCGGCATCGGCTCCCCGCCGCGCGTCGAGCCCGACCGGCCCCGCACCGACGCCGAGCTCGCGCGCCTGCTCGTGCGCCTCGGCCGCGAGAAGCGGCACCCGAGCCTCATCTACCTGTGGTCGCCCGCGCCGGATCCGGAGACGCGACCGCAGATCGAGCGCGCCCTTGCTGCGCTGCCGCGCCGGCGCTTCGAGCTCCGCTGGATGTCGGTCGCCCTCGACGCCGGTATCGCGGAAGGCGAGAGGCCTGTCGAGCGCGTCGTCGCGGCCACCGTGACCCTCCGAGCACGCGCGGCCGTGCGGCGCGGCGAGCAGGCGCTCCGTCGCCTCGGCGTGCGCCAGGACGGCGGCCGGTTCGCGAGGCGCTCATGAGCGCGGCCGCCGACCGCGACGCACCCGAAGCCTCCGACCCGCGCGCCGCCCTCGCTCGGCTCGGCATCACGCCCAAGCGGCACTTCAGTCAGAATTTCCTTTTGGATCGAAACCTCGCGCGCCGCATCGCCGAGCTCGTTGCGCCCGAAGGGGCTTTCGTCATCGAGATCGGGGCAGGCACCGGCGCGCTCACCCGGCCGTTGCTCGAGCGCTCGCGCAAGGTGCTCGCCGTGGAGCGCGACCGCGATCTCGTCCCGGTGCTTCGCGAAGAGCTCGCCCAGAGCGTCGCCGCCGGCCGGCTCGAGCTCGTCGAGGCCGACGCCAAGACCTTCGACTACTCGAGCGCGCTCACGCGCGAGCCGGCGCCCCGCGTCGTCGCGGGCAACCTCCCCTACCACCTCACCGGTCCCCTGCTCGAGCTCCTGGTCGGACTTTCGCCGCTGCTCGAGCGCGCGGGAGCCCTCGTTCAGCTCGAGGTGGCGCAGCGCCTCGCGGCGGCACCGAGCACGGCCGACTACGGCGCCTTGAGCGTGTTCAGCCAGGCGGCGTTTCGCGTGACACGACCGCTCGTCGTGCGGCGCGGGGCCTTTTACCCGCAGCCGGGCGTCGACTCCGCGCTCGTCGTGCTCGAGCCGCATCCAACGCCGCTCGCGCGCGAGACGCCGCGCTTTCGCGCGCTCGTGAAGGCAGCCTTCTCGCAGCGACGCAAGCAGCTGCGCAACGCCTGGTCGCGCGTGCTGCCCGCCGAAGCGCTCGCGCGGGCGGCCGCGGCTTCCGGCATCGACCTGGCGCGGCGCGGCGAAACGCTGTCGGTCGCCGAGTTTGCGCGCATGGCGGCGGAATCGGAGATGCCGTGATTCGGTACGTCGTGCGGCGGCTCGCGCTGTTCGCCCGCGTCGTCGCACTCGCCGTGACCGTCCTCCTCACGGCGCTCGCCGCCTGCCGCCGGACCGAGGCCGTGCCCGACGTGGCGGTGCGGTTCGGAGTCTTTTTCGGCGGCCAGGTGCAAGAGCGCGAGAAGATCCCGCTCGTCGTCGATCGCGCGCGGCAGAGCATCGGGATCCGGCTCGAATTCGCGAGCCCACCCGCGGCCGAGCAGAACGTGCGCTGGGAGCTCGACAAGCCTGCCCCCGGGAAATCACCCGATGGCGCGCGCGTCGTCGCGTACGGGGAGGCAAAGACGCGCCCGGGCGCCACGACGCTCGATCTCCCCCTCGCCTTTCAGGCGGGCGATCGCCCCGGTGCGTGGCGCGTCCGCGTTGCGCTCGACGGAAAGCGCGTCCTCGATCGTCCCTTCACCGTTACACCCGCGAGCGACGCGCTTACGGAAGACTGACAGACGGACTCCGACGTAGGGAGAGGAAGACGGAGGTGCGACCTTCGCACACCGAACTTCGTGCGCACATCGGTGAAATCAGAAAGGTGGTTTAGCGTGGCCACGTAGGGTCGTTGAGGAGAGACACTAACGATGTCGATGATCAGGGGTCATAGAGGTTTTCCGGTAGCGCTCTCGTCGTTGCTGGCGGTGGTCGCCGCGGTCGCATGCGGCGGCTCCGGTGACGACGATACGGGCAGCAACGGCTCAGCCGCCGCGAGCGGCACCAAAGCGAGCGGCGGCAGCTCCGGGACCGACGCGAGCGGCGGCACCACCGACACCGGCGGCAGCAGCGGTTCGGCGGCCAAGGGCGGCAGCGATAGCTCGACGGGCGGGACGAGCGGCACGACGAGCGGAAGCGCCGGCAAAGGCGGCAGCTCCGGCACGAGCACCGGCAAAGGCGGCACCAGCACGGGCAAGGGCGGCACGTCCGGCAGCGCGGGCACCGCGACGGCCGATCTCCTCGACGGCATCGGCGACGCCTGCGAGACGGACTGCGACGCCCAGTACGCGCTCGATTGCGCGCCGGCGAACGGCAACACCCTCACCTGCCAGCTCAGCTGCGCGGCCCAGACGACCCAGCTCGGCGACTTCTGCTTGGCCGAGTACCGAGACTACGTCGCCTGTCGCGCCGAAGGCGGCTACGACTGCGTGAGCTCGAACCCGTACCCGCGCTCGACCTGCGCCGTCCAACAGCTCGCGTTCAGCGACTGCACGAAGCACATCGGCTGCAAGCGCTACTGCCAACGCGTCGCGGACCTAGGCTGCAACGACACGCCATTCGACGAGTGCGAGGCGGCCTGCGAGGCCGTCGACGAGTCACTGCCCGAAGACTGCTACTACAGCACCGAGACCATCGCGTATTGCCAGGTCTCGGCGAGCGCGATGTGCGAGGACGATCACCTCGCCGTGCCCGCGGCCTGCTCGTCGTCGGTCATCACCGTCGCCGAATGCTTCAGCGACAGCACGGACGACCTGTGCGACGGCTGGTGCTGGGCCTCGGACCGGCTCGGCTGCGGCAGCGAGGACTGCAAGGCGGATTGCACGGCTAAGAAGTCGCCGGCCGAGTGCGGCAGCCAGTGGGACAGCCTGCTCGACTGCGTGCTCTTCTTCGACGACGGCGAGTGCAAGGACGGCGCGCTCGCCGGCAACGGCATCTGCGACAGTGAGCAGAGCGCGTACCAGAGTTGCATCGCCGGCGACGGCGGCGTCAACTGAGCCGCCGTTACGCGGGGGGCGTCGCTAGTTGGCGTGCCCTTCGCTGCCCTCGGCGCCTTCGGCCGGGGGGGCGACGCGGTAGTGCTCGACCGGGTCGGAGGCGAGCTCGCTCTGGCTGCGGATGCGGGGCGGCGGCGGATCGCCGTGGAGCTCGAGCTGCGTCGCGGCCCAGAGCTCGCGGGCGACGAGCGCCGCGTACTCGGGCTGGTTCGGATCGCCCTTGAAGGTGTCGAGCTCGGCGTCCACTTCCTTGAGCTCGAGGCGCACTTTGACCGGATCGATCTCGTGCTTGGTCGCAAAGTGCAGCGTGAGGATCACGGCCTTGTCGTCGGCGAGCTCGGCGAAGCCGGGCCCGATCGCCACCGTCTCCATGATCCCCGCACGCGTGTAAGTGACGAGACCAGCCGTGAGCGCCGCCAGCATGGGTTGGTGGCGCGGCATCACGCCGAACTCGCCGTTGACGCCGGGCGCGGTGAAGATCTCCACCGATTCCGTGAGCTTCACGCCGTCCGGCGTGACGATTTCGAGAGCGAGCGTTTCAGCCATCTTGAGACCCGAGCCTGGCGCGAGGGTGGTTAGGCTGCAGCAGCCTTGATCTTGGCTGCGGCGGCCTTCACGTCCTCGATGTTGCCCTGGAGGTAGAACGCCTGCTCCGGCAGGTCGTCGAGCGCCCCGGAGAGGATCTCCTGGAAACCCGCGATCGTCTCCTTGAGCGGGACGTAGCGGCCCGGGCGACCCGTGAAGGTCGCGGCCACGAAGAACGGCTGCGACAGGAAGCGCTCGATCCTGCGGGCGCGCGACACCGTCTGCTTGTCGTCCTCGCTGAGCTCGTCGAGACCGAGGATCGCGATGATGTCCTGCAGGTCCTTGTAGCGCTGCAGCGTCATCTGCACCTGACGCGCGACCTTGTAGTGCTCCTCGCCGACGATCGCGGGCGAGAGCATCGTGCTCGTCGAGTCGAGCGGATCGACTGCCGGGTAGATGCCCTTCTCCGAGATGGCGCGCGAGAGCACGGTCGTCGCATCGAGATGCGCGAACGTGGTCGCCGGCGCCGGGTCCGTGAGGTCGTCGGCAGGGACGTAGATCGCCTGCACGCTCGTGATGCTGCCCTTGCGGGTCGAGGTGATGCGCTCCTGGAGCGCGCCCATCTCGTTGGCCAGCGTCGGCTGGTAACCGACGGCGCTCGGCATGCGACCGAGGAGCGCCGACACTTCGCTGCCCGCCTGGGTGAAGCGGAAGATGTTGTCCACGAAGAGCAGCACGTCCTGGCCCTCTTCGTCGCGGAAGTACTCGGCGCAGGTGAGCGCCGAGAGCGCCACGCGGGCGCGGGCTCCGGGCGGCTCGTTCATCTGACCGAAGATGAGCGCGGTCTTCGAGAGCACCGGCTCTCCCGACTCGAGCTTCGACTCCATCATTTCGAGATAGAGGTCGTTGCCCTCGCGCGTGCGCTCGCCGACGCCGGCGAAGCAGCTCACGCCACCGTGCGCCTTGGCGACGTTGTTGATGAGCTCCTGGATGAAGACGGTCTTGCCGACGCCGGCGCCGCCGAACAAGCCGATCTTGCCGCCCTTGCGGTACGGGGCGAGCAGGTCGATGACCTTGATGCCCGTCTCGAAGATTTCGACGTTCGTGTTCTGATCGACGAACAGAGGGGGCGAGCGGTGGATCGGCAGCCGGCGCTGCGCGTTCACGGGGCCCTTCTCGTCGATGGGCTTACCGACCACGTTGAGGATGCGGCCGAGCGTCGCCGGGCCGACCGGCATCATGATGGGGCTGCCCGTGTCGGTGACGATCATGCCGCGCACGAGGCCTTCGCTCGTGTCCATGGCGATGGCGCGCACGACCGACTCGCCGAGGTGCTGGGCGACCTCGAGCGTGAGGTTGTCCTTCTCGTTCGAGATGTTCGGGTTCGTGAGCGTCAGCGCGTTCAGGATCGTCGGGAGCTTGCCGGGGGGAAACTCGACGTCGACGACGGGACCGATGACTTGGATGATCTTGCCTTGGGTGCTCATGCGCTCCTCGGGTCGCCGGCCTTAGCCGGATGCGCGCGCGAACTAGCATGAGCCTGGGACGACGCCAAGACGGACGGCACCGTGACCGCTTCCGCCTCCAGCACGGCCGAGAAGTCGCGGCGAAGCTCGGCGAGGGCGCTGCCCATGGCGGCGTGCACCTGGTCACGCAGCCCGCGGTCGTTGCGGCCGAAGGGCCGTGCATCGACCGGCGGCAGAACGCGGACGACGACCTCCTGCGGGCGGATGAGCAGGCTCTGCTTGGGCAGGATGTCCCGCGTGCCTTCGATCACGACCGGGACGATGGGCACGCCGTGGCGCGTCGCAAGCCAGAAAGCGCCACGGTAGAACGCGCGGAGCTCTCCATCGGGCGAGCGAGTGCCCTCGGGAAACACGAACAAGCTGTTGCCGGCAGCCAGCTCGGCCTCGCAGCGCCTGAGCATGCGCCGGATGCTCGGCAGATGGCCACGACGGAGCGGCACGTACCGGTTCAGCCACATCGTCCAGCCGAGGAACGGCGCGAAGAAGTTCGCGCGCTTGCTGACCCAGCGGTACGGCAGGTACGTCGCGAATACGGCCAGGATGTCGACCATCGACTGGTGGTTCGACACGTAGACGCAAGGCCCGGCGGCGAGCCCGCGCTCGCGGTGCTCGACGCGCACGGAGGCGTACGGCGCCCAGGCGAGGTAGTGCGCGCCCCAAAAGCTCGTGAAGGCGTGGAGAGCCCGTTTTTTCCGGTCCCACAGCGTGAGCGTCCAGATCGCGACCGCCGGAACGAAGAAAATGACGCAGGTGAGCGCGAGGTAGGGCCAGTAGAAGGCGTTGTAGACCCTCAGGCCGACCGCTCCGAGCGGGCTCCGGGAAGCCATGCGGCCCGACCCTACCTCAGGGCACGCGGCGCGTCCCGCCGGCCGGACGCGGCCCAAAGCCAGACGCCTCCTAGGCCTGCCGCGTGCGGCCGAGCCGTCCCTGAACGAGCTCGAGCACCGGCACGTCGAGGCGCCGGACGACCTCCGGATCCGTGGTCGTGAGCACGAGGGTCATCTTGCGCTCGTCGCGCAGACGCACGAGGAGCTCGAGGACGAGCTCGCGAGTCCCTTCGTCGAGGCCCTGATCGGGATCGTCCATGAAGACGAAGTTCGGCTCGATGGCGAGGGCCCGGGCGAGGCCGACGCGCTGCCTCACGCCCACCGAAAGATACGCGGGCAACGTGTGGAAATCGGTATTGGCGACGCGAAGGTCGCGCAGGGCCTCGCGCCCCCGCTTCGCCACGCCTTGCTCGTCGAGGCCGAGCACGTCGGCGTGGTAGCGCAGGGCGAGCAGCACGTTGTCGAGCGCGGTCAGGTTCGCGAACAAGCCACCGTGCTGGAACACGAACCCGCGCCGCACCCCGACCCGCACGAGGTCGCTCGGCCGCGAAACGTTCGGCGTATGCCCATCGAAGAGCACGCGGCCCGTCGTCGCCGGCAAGAGGCCCGCGAGCAGGTAGAGCAACGTGGACTTGCCGACGCCGTTGTCGCCGGTGACGACGAGCGTCTCGCCCGGCGAAACGTGGAGGCTCGTCTCGAGCAGCACCCAGATCGTCCCGTACCGGAATGACGCGTGCTCGAGCACCAAACCTGGCTGCACGCGCTGAGGCTACCTCGGAGCAAAGGCACGCGACCAGCGGGGGCGCGGGGGCGCCAGCGGCGTCCCCGCCGACACGACCCGTGCGTTCGGAAAAAATCGTCAACGGAGCGGCGGACCGACCGTCCAATAGAAGAGTGCCGTCGCGAGGGTGTTGAAGGCGACGCAGCCGAGCAGGCTCATCACGACGGCTCGGCTTGCCATCTGAGGCACCTCGGTCGGCGAGCTTTTGACCTCGAGGCCGTAGTGGCAGGAGAGCCAGCCGACGATGGTGCCGAGCCCCGCGCCTTTCACCAGAAACAAGACCAGATCGTAGGGCGTGAGCGCGGCCGCGAGCCCGCTCTGCAGCGTTCCGAGGCTCGTGTTGGCGAGCAGGATCCCGACGCCGGCCGTGCCGACCAGGCTCACGGCGGCGAAGTACACCATCAGCACGATGACGCTCGCGACGGCCGCCACGAGCCGTGGCCACACGATGAAGCGCGGCGGATCGATACCGAGCGACGCCAGCGCGAGGATCTCGTGGCTCACCTTCATGTTGCCGAGCTCGGTCGCGATCGCCGTCCCGGAGCGCCCCGCGACGACGATGGCGGTGATGAGCGGCGAGAGCTCGCGCAGCACGACGGCGATCAGCACCTTGCCGATCAGCGCCGCGTCCGCCGACGGCACCATGAGCTCGGTCTGGATGACGATCGTCGCGCCGAGCAGCACGCCGATCGTGCCGATTAGCCCCACGGCCTGGAACCCAGTGTAAAAAATCTGGTTCAGGAGCACGCGGCGCACGACGTTGCCCGCCGCGATGCCCGGCGTGCGCACCGACAGCACCGCCCCCCCGAGCGTCGCCGCGAGCGCCATGCCGCGCGCGCACAGGTCGATTGCCCATTTACCGAGCTTGCCGAGGAACGAGCGCTCCGGCGCGTAGCTATGACGCGGATCGTACGGCAAGGTCGAAGGCATGATCCTGACCTTGGTGGCTCGGGCGCCCGGGCCCTCGGGCTAGCCTTTGAGAGCCGCGAGCTTGGTCTTGGCTTCCTCGAGGTTCGCGTCGGTTTGCAGGGCACGCTCGTACATCTGCACGGCCTTCGGCTTCTCCCCGAGCTTGTCGTGGATGTCGCCGAGGCGCACGAACACGGTCGCCTTCTTGATGGGCCCGGCGTCGTCGAGCTTCTGCAGGAGCAAGGCGCGGTACATCTGCTGCGCCTTCTTCACGTCGCCCACGTTGAGGGCCACCTCGCCGAGCGACGCGAGGACGCCGATGTTGCCGGGCTCGATGCGGAACGCCTTGTCGAGCTCCTCGAGGGCGCGCTGCCCGTTGCCGTCGGCGAGGTACGCGCTCGCGAGCCGGCGGTGGATCTCGGCGAGCTCCTTGGTGCGCTTGGCGCCGTAGCTCGCGACGATCTTCTCGAGCACCTCGGCCGCCGCCTTGCCGCGACCGGACGCGTTGTACTCGTCGCACAGCTCGAGCAAGAGCTCGCGATCGTCGGGCTTGATCTGCGACGCCCGGTCGAGAAGCGCCGCGGCGGCCGCGTGGTCACCCCGGCGTTGCGACTGGATGGTCGCCGCCTGACGCAGGAGCTTCACCTGCTGGTCGGCGCCCGTCACGAGCTCGGCGTCGCGCGCGACGAGGCCCGAGAGCTTGTCCCACGCGTTAGTGGTTTCGTAGAGCTTGCGCAGCCGCTCGCGCACGTCGCCGTTGCGCTCGTCGGCCGCGAGACCGCGCTCGAGGGATTGCGCGGCTTTCTCCTTGGAGCCGAGCTGCTCCTCGACGTCGGCGAGCGAGAGCGAAAGCCGCACCGCGTCCGCGCCGCTGCTCGAGGAAAGCAGCTTGTCGAGCGCGGAAGCCGCCTGCTCGAGCTTGCCTTCGCTCGCGGAGAGGCGCGCCACGCATTCGAGCGCGCCGCGGTGGCCGGGCTCGCGCTCGAGCACGCCCTGGTACGTCTCGATCGCGCGACCGCGGTCGTTGAGGCGCGTCTCGTAGATCTCGCCCAAGCGCACCTGGAAGCGCAGCTCGGACTGCGAGTCGCCGCGCGCGCGAGCCGCGTCGATCTGCGACGACAAGAGCTCGGCGAGCTCCTCGTCGCGTTGCGTCTTCTCGTAGAGCTCGCTCAGGATCACGACCGCGTCGGCGCGAGCGGGCTCGTCGTCGAGGACCGCGCGCACGAGGTCGATCGCCGTGTCGGCCGAGCCGAACTTGTCGGCGCTGAGCTTCGCAAGCTCGAGCCGCAGCTCGCTGCGCTTCTCCGGCTGATCGCTCTGATCGATGAGCCGCTCGAGCAAGCGACCGAGCTCCTGCAAGCGGTTGGTGGACGCGTAGAGCGAGCGCAACGCCTGCGCGGATTCGAGATCCGACGGGTCGTCCTCGAAGAGCTGCTCGTAGAGCTCGATGGCGCGCTCCGGATCGGAGAGCCGGTCGCGCGCCGTCGCGGCGGCCTTCTGGCGCAGGCGGCGCACCTCGCCGGCGTCGCTCTCGACCTCGGCGTGCCGAACGAAAAGTTTGAATGCTTCCGCGTAGTTACTAGACGCCTCCGCCAGCGTGGAAAGCTCGGCCAAGGCCCAGCGGTTGGTGTCGTCCTCTGCAAGGAGCTCGCGCAAGAGCCCCTCGGCGAGGTCGCGATCGCCGACGCCGTCGGCCAGCACCTTCGCCTGCCGGTAGAACTCCGCGCGCCGATCCTCGTCGGCGGAGAGCTTGGCGCGACGCCGAAGCGTGTCGACGAGATCGCGCGCGCGACCGGAGCCGCGCTGCAGATCCTCGAGCTGCTCGAGGATCTCGTCGTTCACCGGGTCGAACTCGAGCCCGCGCACGAGCGCCGCTTCGGCTCCCGCGGCATCGCCCGCGCGATCGCGGAGCCAGCGCGCGAGCCTGAGCGACAAGCTGCACGCCAGATCCGGCGCGATGCCGTCCCGGTGCTGCTCGATGGCGTTACGGAGCGCCTGCGCGGCGTTGCTCCACCCGCCGGTCGCGGTCGCGAGGCGCTCGATCTCGTCGAGGAGCATGGCGTCGCCCGGTGCCTCGGCGAGCCCCTGCTCGAGCACGGCCTGGCCACGCGCGGGATCGCGCGCCTCTCGCTCGAGAACCTGCGCGAGACGCTGGCGCATCTCCGAGCGGGCCTCCACGCCGTCCGCGAATTCGACGCGTTTCTCGTACAGCCCGGCGAGGCGCTGCGTGTCGCTCTGCGCCCGGTACACGCCTTCGAGCAGCTCCGCCGCCTCCTCGAAGAGATCGCGATGATCGGCGAGCTTTTCGAGCAGGGCGACGGCCCCGGCGTGCGCGGGGACGCGCTCGAGCGCCGACCGGAGCGAGCCGAGGGCGCGCGCGGAGTCCTTCTGGTGCTCGACCTGGAGCGCGGCCAGCCGGTGGTAGAGCCCGGCCACGAGCTCGCCGTCCGCCTCGGCGCTCACGCGGCGCTCGAGGATGTCGGCCACCTTGTCGAGATCGCCACCCTCGACGTACAGGCGATCGAGCGCCGCGAGGAGCTCGGGCTGATCGCCCGCCTGCTCGACGGCCTTCTCGTAAGCGTCGATGGCGCGCTTCCGATCCTTGAGCTTCTCCTCGGCGACTCGGCCGAGGCGCACGTAGAGCTCGCGAGCGAGCTCCGCTTCGAACGTCGCCACGGCGCGCTCGGACAGCGCATCGGCGTAGCGAGTCCAGCTGCCGCCCGCGCCGGCGAGCCGCGCGATCTCGGCGTGGAGATCCTCCGCCTCGGGCCGCTCGGTGAGGGCGCGCAGGAGCACCGTCTCCGCGTCCCCGGGCTTGCCGAGCTTCGCCTCGAGCACCTCCGCGATGGCCCAGAGCGTCTGTGTGCGCTCCATCGCCTCGGACTCCGCCGTGAGCCGGAGCTCGAGCACCACGACGAGTTTTTCCCAGCGCTCGGTGCTGCGCAGCACCGGAACCAAGATCTCCGCGGCACTCCGGCGGAGCGTTTCGTGAGCTTCGCCGAGCTTCAGCGCCGCCTCGACGGCCTCCACGTCGTTCGGCTCCTGCGCGAGCGCGCTCCCGTACTCGACGAGCGCGTCGTCGTAGCTCGAGAGCTTCTCGGACAGCACCTCGCCCATCGCCTTGTGCAAGGCGGCGCGCTCGGCGGACGTGCCCGCGAGCGTCACCTGCAGCCGCAGGTTCTCGAGCAGCTCCGGCCACTGCTCCTCGGCGCGATAGAGCCGCGCGAGGGAGACCACGACGGCTGCGTCGCCGGGTTTCGCCGCGAGAGCGCGCGTGAGGGCGTCGATCGCGTGGAGCCTGTCGTCGAGCTTGGTCTCATAGGCTTGCGCAGCCGCCGTGAGGAGCGCGTGCTTGAGCTCGCCGTCCTCGTCGCTCGAGAGCTCGACGCGCCGCTCGTAGAGCTCGACGAGACGGGACGCGTCGCCCTTCGCCTCGTAGAGCTCGATCAGGCAATCGATCGTGAAGGCGCTGTCCGGATCGAGCTCGCTCGCCCGCGAATACGCAGCGATCGCGCCCTCGCGATCGTCGAGCACGTCGCGCTTCACCTCGCCGACGCGCCTGAGGAGCGATGCCCGCTCGCCGTCGTCGAGCACGATCTCGGCCTTGGCCGTCAGCACGCTCACGAGCGCGGGCCAATCGCTGAGCAACGTGGCCAGGCGCTCCATGGCGTCGAGCGTCGAGGTATCGGACGGATCGACGCCGTAGAGCTGGTCGTACGCCCAGAGCGCGCGGCGTGGATCGTCGCGCTCCTTGTCGTGCACGCGCGCGAGGACGGCGTAGTAGTCGCGCTGGCTCGCGAGATCCGGGTGCTCGGAGAGGATCTCCTGGTAGGTGGTCGCGAGCTCGTCCCACGCCTTCGTCTCGGCGGCGAGGCGCTCGTACTCGGCGCGCACGTCGCCATCGTCGGGATCCAATCGCAGCGCCGTGCCGTTGGCGCGGCGCGCGCGCTTCTTGTCGTTGCCGCGCTTCTCCCAGAGCTCCGCGGTCTCGCGCAGCACGGAGACCTTCTCGGGGTCGCTCGCGAGCGCGAAGCGGTCCTCGTTCAGCTGGACCAAGCGGCGCCAATCGTCCACCGCCTGGTAGAGGGGGCGGAGGATCTCGACGACACGCTCCTTCAAGCCATCGGACTGGCGCAGCGCATCGAGCTCGGCGATCGCCTCGGCGTGGCGAGCGTCGAGGCGTACGATCTCCTCGAGCTGATCGACGGCGCGCTCGGTGTTTTTGCGGCCAAGCTCGAGGCGCGCGAGCGAAAGGCGGAAGCCGATGCCCTGCTCGGGTCGCTCGGCGGTCTCCGCGCGGCGTAGGTACAGCTCGCCGAGATCGTCCCAGCGCTCCCGCTCGCGATAGAGCTCGACCAAGGCGTCGAGCGCGCGCGTGTCGCGATCGTCGACCTCGAGGGCGGCGCGGTACGTGTCGATCGACGCGTCGGGGCGAGCGAGCTCGCTGCGCTCGAGCGCGGCAATCGTGTGCAGCAGCGCGAGACGCTCCGCGGGATCGAAGCGGTGCTCGAGCGTTTCGCGGTGCAGCTTGACGCGATCCTCGTGGAGCTTCTCGCGCACGAGGATCCGGTCGATCGCCTCGAACAAAGGCTTGCTGTCCGGCTCGAAGTCGAGCGCGCGCCGGTAGAACGCGAGCGCTCGCGTCGCCTGCCCGAGCTGATCGAAGAGCTCGCCCGTGCGGCGCGCGAGCTTGACGCTCGTCGCGTCGTCGCTCGTGAGCTCTTCGAGCTCGCCTGCGTAAATCTCCGCGAGGCGTTGCTCCGCGCCGGCCACGCGCGCCAGGCGCTCGAGCTCGCCGATGGCTTTGGTGTCGCCGAGATCGTCGTGTAGGAGCTTCGCGGTCGTCTCGAGCGCGGAGCGGTAGTCCTCCTGCTGCTCCTCGAAGAGCTGCGCGAGCCGCGTCAAAAGGTCGCGCCGCGAGTCGGGATCGGTCGCCACCTCGAGGCGCGCCTCGAGCACGGCGCGCACCTTGCCCCAGTCGGCGCGCGACAGGTACACGGGCTCGAGCAGCTCCGCCGCCCGGGCGCGGTGCTCCGGCTGCGTCGCCTCGGCGAGCAGCCGCTCGAGCTCGAGGATCGCCCCCTCGTGGCGGCGATCGGCGCCGAGCGCCCGCTCGAGCTCCTCGAAGGCGCGCTCCGCGTCGCGAAGCTTCGTGGAAGCGACCGCGGCGATCTTGACGCGGAGCTTGCCCGCATCACCGCGACCGGCGTCGATCTGGCGCTCGTAAAGCGAGACCAGATCCGACCAGCGCTCGACGGCCGTGTACAGCGTCTCGAGCGCGCCGAGCGCCTCGTCCTCGAGCCCCATCTCGAGGATGGCCTCGTACACTTCGATCGCGCGCGGGCGATCCTCGAGCACGCCGGCGAGCAGCTTCGCGCGCCGGTAGAGCAGGCGCTTGCGCTCGTCGTCGGAGGGGGCCACGTCGGCGCGCCGCTCCAGGATGTCGAGCAACTGCTTGGCATCCCCGCTCTCCTCGTACAACGCCTCGAGCGCCTCGAGCGCCTGCGGCTCGTCGGCTCGAAGCTCGAGGGACTTCGTGTAGTACTCACGCGCGAGCTTGGTGTCGCCGAGCTCCTTGCGGGCGATGCTCGCGATCTTGAGCATCACCGCGAGCTGGACCTCGCCGTCGAAGATGCCGCCGACGATCTCGGAGAGCAGCTTGACGTAGTCCGCCTGACGGCCGGTCGCGCCGGCGAGGCGCTCGAGGTGCACGAACCACGGGTCGACGGCGGTGTGCCCGAGCGCCGTGCGCACCGCACGCTCGGCGTAGCCGAACGCCCGGTTCGCGTCGCGGAGCGGTCCTTCCGACACGGTCATCGCCGCTTCGAGACAGCGGAGCTTGTCGATCGGATCGTCGGTGGCGCTCACCTCGATCTCGAGCACACGCACGAGGTGCTCGTGGTCGGCGTCGGCCTCGTAGAGCGGGCGCAGGATCTGGGCGACCTCGCGCCGCGTCGGGGCGTCGGGCGAGTCGAGCAAGGACTCGAGCGCCTTGCGGCTCGTCGGGTGGCGCGGATCGACCGTCAGCGCACGGCGGTACACCTCGATCGCCGCGTTGACGTCCTTCCTCTGCACCCGCTCGAGGTCACCGAGCCGGCCAAGGAGCTCGAGCCGCACGCTGTCGGTCTCGGCCACCTCGAGGTGACGGTTGAAGGTGTCGGCGAGATCGTCCCAGCGTTCGGCAGCCTGATAGAGCGATTCGAGCGCCTCGAGGGGCGGCGCCGCCGCACCGAACTCGTCGAGCAGCGTCTGGTACTCGTCGATCGCTTCGGGACCCGCGTCGAGCTTCTTCCAGAGTACCTCCGCGGAGCGGGAGAGCAGCTCGCGGCGCGTCGGGCCGTCGTTCGTGAGATCGCGACGCTTGCGCAGCACCTCGACGAGGTCGCGGTAGCGCTCGGTCTTCTGGTACAGCCGATCGAGCGCGGAGAGGGCGAGATCGTCTTCGGGAATGTCGTCGAGCCGCGAGCGCCAGGCCGCGATCGAGCCGTCGGCGTCGTTGAGAATGGTCTCGGAGAGCTCGCCGAGCCGCGCGAGGAGCTCGCCGCGCACGCTGCCGCTGTCCTCCAGGCGGATCTGCACGCGTAGCATGTCGGCAAGACGCTGGTTGTCGCTCGCCGCGATGTACAGGCGCTCGAGGGAGCGCGCCGCAGGCAGGGACAGGCGCGGGTCGTTCGGATCGAGCTCGAGCACGCGCCGGTAGACGGCCTCGGCCTTTTGACGATCGAAGAGCTTCTCTTCGTAGAGCACGGCGACGCGCGTCAGGATCTCGCCGCGCAACGCCGTGGCGCTGGTGGCTTCCGCTGCCTCGGTGAGCACCTGTGCGACGCGGCCGTGGGCGTCGAGCCGCGCGCCGATCTCGATCAGGCGGTCGCGCGCCTCCGGATCGCTCGGATCGAGCGGGACCAGGCGCGCGTAGGCGTCGAACGCGGCCGCGTCGTCGCGCAGCCGCTCGTTGCGGAGCACGGCGATGCGCCGCAAGAGGTCGCGCGTCTCGTCCGCTCCCGCGTCCTTGTCGGCGTCGAGTCGCGTCGCGAGCACGCGCGAAAGGTCGCGCACCTCGTCGCGCGTTTCGTAGACGACCTCGAGCACGCGGGCGGCGCGCACCCGCAGGCTGCCGATCTCGAGCAGGCGCTCGGCGAGCTTCTTCGCGTCGGGGTCGTTCACCCGCTCGCGCAGCACGTCCTCGACGTGCGCAATGGCCTTGTCGGGCTCGTGCAGATCGAGCTGCAGGCGCGCGAGGCGGAGCTTCAGATCGAGCGAGTCTTCCCCCACGGCCGTCTCGAGGCGGCGATCGAGCAGGGCGGCGAGCTCGCTGTCCTTACCGGCGCGCGTGTACAGACGATCGAGCGCGCGGACGGCGGTCTCGTGATACGGGTCGATGGCGAGGATGCGCTCGTAATGGCGCGTCGCCTTGACGGGATCCTCGATGATCTCCTCGCAGACGAGCGCCACCTCGGCGAGCATCTCGACCTGGCGCGCCGGATCCTCGCTGGCGCTCACTGCTCGGTCGTAAAGTCCTTCGAGCTCCGACCAACGCTCGGCCGCCGTGAGGATGTCCTTCAGCCTGCGGAATGCCGCCTCGTTGCCGGGCGAGAGCGCGAGCACGCGCTCGAGGTACGGCGTCGCGCCGATGGGATCGCCGAGTTTGTCCTCGTGCAGGCGCGAGGCGCGCTCGCAGAGCTCGATCTCCGTCTCGGGCGGCAGCTTGCCGCGCAGGACCTCGCGATACACGTCCGCCAGATCCGTGGGTCGCCCCGCCTCGCTGGCGAGCGCTTCGGCGTGCTCCCAGAGCGAGAGCTCCTGCGGTGACTCGCGGACGGCGCCGAGCATCACGTCGAGCGCCTTGCCGTACGAGCCGAGCTTCTTCTCGTGAACTTCCGCGAGCCTGAGCTCGAGCGGCAGCCGCGCCGTGGCCCCTTGGGTTTCCTCGAGCAAGATCGCGAGGGTACGCGCCTCGCTGCGGCCGTCGCCGCCGTCCGCGTAGCGCTCGACGAGCACCTCGGACGCGCGAGCCCGAGCGGCCTTCACGTCGAGCAAGCGCTCGAGGACGCTCACCGCGCGCCCGCCGTGCGTAGGCGACGACAGCGCGTCGACCGCGGAGGCGAGCGCGTCGAGCGGGCGCTCGAGTCGACCGAGATAGAGCTCGGCGAGAGCGACCTGCGCTTCGGCGCGATCTTCGCCCCGGAGGAGCTCGCGCCGCTGCTCCATGATCAGCGCGGCACCCGCCGCGTCGTCGAGCGAGAGCAGCAAGCGCGACAGAATGACGAGGGCGTTCTCGTCCGCGGGGTCGAGCTCGAGCTGACGGCGGTACAACGCCACGGCGCGCTCGGGAGCCTCGAAGACTTCCTCCTCGAGGACGGCCCACTCCTTGAGCAGCGCGAGCTGATCTTCCGAAGCCGTCGCGTGCTTGACCCGCAGGTCGAAGAGCGCGCGGAGGTCGTCGCGCCGGTCGAGCTGGCGCAGGATGCGGTCCTGGGCCTGAGCGGCTTCGCTGTCGGTGGGGTCCCGATCGAGCAGGCCGGCGTAGACCTTGATGGCGTCGTCCGGGCGCGCGAGCTCCTCGGCGAGGACGCGCGCGAGCTTGAGCTCGAGCGCGCGCCTGAGGTCGGAGGCTTGAGGGGCGGGCGCGGCAACGGCGGTCGAGGGTTCCTCCCCACCCTTCCTCTTCTTCTTCTTCTTGCCGCTCGGCTGCGCGTCGGGGGCGGCGGCTGGTGCCGCTGCAGCGGGCGGCACGCTCTCGAGCACCTTCAGGCGACCTTCGATCGCCTCGACGAAGCTTTCCCAGCTGCTCGCCGCGCGCGACGACTCCTCGAGAATATCGAGCGCGACGGGGCTATCGGGGGCAAGCTCGTAGGCGCGACGGGCGTAGCTCGCCGCGGCGCGGCGATCGGAGAGCTGCTTGCCCGTGATCTCGACCAGGCGCGAATAGAGCTCGAGCTTCTCCTCGACACTGTCGGTGCGCCCGACCAGCATCTCGTAGAGCGCGGGCAAGCGGCCCCATTTCTCGTCCTTCTCGTAGAGCGGGAGCAGGGCGCGCGCGGCTCGGGCGTCCGCGGGATCGGTCGCGAGCACGCGCTCGTACGAGCGGAACGCCCGCTCGGGCTGTCCGAGGCGCTCCTCGAACACGCGCGCGGCGCGATAAGACAGATCGATCTTGATCGCGTCGTCCTTCGCGCGATCGGCCGCCGTGCTCAGCACCTCGGCCAGGCCCTCGAAATCGTTTTGAGCGGCGTAGAGCTCGGTGAGCCCGTCGTAGTCGCCCGCTGCGAGGCACGCGTCGCGCAGCACACGAAGCGCGCGCTGGTGGCCCGGCGACAGATCCAAGACGCGACGCCACGCGCGCGCAGCAGCCTTCGGGTCGTTCGAGTGCTCGCCGTACACCGTGCCGAGCTTTTGCAGCACGACGAGGCGCGCCGCGTCGTCGGTCAGGACCTGGGCGCGGCGCTCGAGCGCGTCGGCGAGAGAAACCCAGTCTTTCGCACGCTCGGAGTGCCGCTCGAGCGCGTCGAGCACGTCGAGCCGGGCCGGATCGGCGGCGAGAACCTCGCGGTACAGGCGCACGGCGTCGTCGCCGCGGTTCAAGCGCTCGGACGCGAGCTGCGCCATCTCGAGCGTCAAGGCGGCGCGCCCGCCGCCCTGCGTGTCTTCGAGCTCGATCTTGAAGAGATCGTACAGGTGCGACCATGCGCGCCGCTTCCGGTAGAGCTCTTCCAGTCGCTCGCGCGCCTCGTGATCGGTGGGCTCGAGCTTGAGTAGCGCGGCGTACGCGTCGGCCGCGTTTTGGGCGTTCGAGAACTGCTCGAGCCAGCGGCGCCCGGCGGAGCGATAGAGGGCCTTCTTCTCTTCGACGTCGGGCGTGATCTCGGCGAGGCGCAGCTGATACGTGATCATGTCGCGCGCGCGCCCGAGCCGGTCGTAGAGCGCGACGATCTCGCGCATCTCGTTCACGTCGTGCTCGTCGAGCTTGTCGTCGAGCTGCACGATCTGGTTGAGCACGCTGAGGAGCGCCGTGTCGTTCTTGATGTACTCGCGATAGATGGTCGCGACTTCGCGCAACACGCCGAGCCGCTCCTGGTACTGCTCGGCGGGGAGGCGCTCGAGCTGCTGGCGCAGGAGCTCGACGAGGGCGTTGTGGCTCTGCGTCTGCTTGTAGAGGCTCTTGAGCTTCTCGCGTGCCTCGGCGTGGTCGGGATCGTTGCGCAGCACGGCCTTGTACTGCTCGATCGCCTTCTGCGCGTTGGCCTGACCTTCCGCTAGGCGCGCGAGCTCGGTCGCGATCGCCGACTTCTCCTTGGAGCCGTCGCGGAGCGAGCGCTGGGCCGCACCGAGCACGTCCATGAGCCGCCCGTCGTCGCCGAGCGAGCCGCAGTACTCGCGGTAGAACGCGAGCATGGCTTCGTTCGCCGGCTCCACCTTGGCGATGCGCGAAAACCACGGATCTGCCGCGCGCGCGTGCTCGAGCTTCTTCCAGTAGAGCATCGCGATTTGCAGCATGTCGCCGACGAGCTCCGTCTCGTTCGACTTCTTTGCCGCGAGCTCGCGCTCGTACAGCGCTACGAGCTCCGCCCAGCGATCGCCGTGGGAGTAGAACCCGGTGAGGAAATCCATGGCCTCCGGGTAGCTCGGAGCGACGCGCAGCACGCCTTCGTAGGCGCGGGCAGCGCGTTCCTGATCGCCGAGGTGCTGCGCCTGGACGCGCGCCAGACGCACGCCCGCCGCCACGCGCTCCGCAGGCTGCTCCGCGCGATCCGCGAGACGCTCGAGCACGCGAGCAACCTCGTCCCAGCGACCCGCCTTGCGATGAACGAGCTCGAGCAGCGAGCCCGCGCGCTCGTTGGCGGGGTCGAGGCGCACGGCCTGCTCCAGCCGCTCGATCGCCGTGCCGAGGTCCGTGCCCTCACCCGCGAAGCGCACCTCCATCTCGGCGGCGTGCATCAGCATGGCGCTGCGGTACGTGTCGTCCGTCTCCCCACCGAGCTCGTCCAGGTACTTTTGTGCGAGCTCCGCGGCCTTGCCGCGCTTCGCCTCGAGCTCGTCCACCCGCGTGCTCGCCTCGCGATCGTTCGGATCGAGCTCGACGAGCCGGATGTAGCTCACGGCCGCCGCTTCGTCGTCATACAGGCGGTCGCGGAGCACGTCGCCTTGCTCACGCAAAAGTGGAACCACAACGGAAGTCCCGTCGGCGGCTTCGACCGCAACGTCGAGCAACCGGGCGACGGCCTCCCATTCTCCGCGAGCCGCGTGTCGCTCGCGCGCGGCCGCCAACAGACGTTGAAGCTCGTCGGCGGAAAGATCCCCACCGGGCGCCGCCACGGCGGACTTGAGCTCCTTCCAGCTCGCGTCGGTGTCGGGCTCCCCTTGCAGCTTCCCGAGCACGGTTCGGATCGTCTGAGAGTCCATATCACCCACTTCGTCGTCGAGGAGCGAGCGCTCCTCAAAAGGGACCGCAGACTACGCCGCGCGGCGAATCGTTACAAGGCTCGCAAGCCACGGAAACGGCAGGGTGTTTTTACGAAATGCAGCGACCGCCACCGCACCCTTCACGGAGCACTCTCGGGGGTCTTCGGGAGGCCCGTGCGCGCGCCTTCGAGCAGGCGCCGTTGCTTCGCGATCACCGCCGAGCTTGCTCCGAGCGCGCCTGCATCCGTCAACGCTCGCTCGGCCTCGTCGAAACGGCCCAGCATGATCAGAGCGAGCGACCGGCCGAGCATCGCGTCGGCGTGTTTCGGACGCTCGGCCAGGATGGCGTCGTATTCATGGAGAGCCGCGGAGGGCCGCTCCTGCACGAACGCCAGCGTAGCGAGCCCAATGCGGTTCTCGAGCGCGCGCGGATCGGCCACGAGGCCGGAGTGGTACGCACGCTCAGCGGCGCCTTGGTCGCCGAGCCCGAGGCAGACCACGCCGAGCGCGTGCCAGACCGTCGCATCTCGCGAATCACGCCGGAGCGCTTCTTCGAGCCGCGGCCGCGCGAGCTCGCGCTCGCCCCAGCGCGCGGCTCGGAGTCCACCCGTTTTCGGTCCCAGCGGATTGCTGGGAGCCACCTGCGCGGCGAGGTCGTACATCGAGAGGGCCTCGTCGTAGCGATGGGCGAGCTCGAGCGCGAAGCCGAGCTCGACCCAGGGGATGGGGCTCTTCGAGCCGAGACGCGCCGCGAGCGCTTCGCTTTCCTGGCGGGCGCGACCGAGATCGCCCTGTGCGCCGTAGACGCGGATGAGAAGGCGCCGCGCGCTCACGTCCTCCGGGTGCTCGCCGAGCCTGCGCGTGAGGAGCGCCTCTGCGTCGTGGTTCCGCCCTTTGTCGACGAGCAGCGTCGCCTGCCCCACGATGTCGGACTCGCGCGTACACGCGACCGCGAGCGCGAGGCAAAGCGGCAAAAAGACGCGGCGCGGGGGGCCTCGGAAGAGGGACACGCCGCCATGGTAGTATTTTGCGGATGGGCCAACGCATCCTGACGCTGGCTTTCGGGGCGGGGCTCGGGCTCGTCGCGAGCGCATCGTGCTCCGGCGAGGATGACGGCTCTTCGAGCGGCGGCAGCGGCGGCGCTTCCGCCGCAGCAAACGGGGGAAGCGACGCTGGATCCGGCGGCAACGCTGCCCAGGGCGGCGGAACGAGCGGCAGCTCTGCTGGCGGCGCAGGCGGCGAAGGAGCGAGCGCCAACCTGTGCCCGGCGCTCGACCCGTGCGGCGGCGATCCCGACGGCACCTGGACCGCGCGCGCCGCGTGCATCACCGACCTCGACCCGATGGAGGAGCCCGGGTGCGAGGGCGCCATCACCCGCACGGCCACGCTCGAGGGCACGTACACCTTCTTCGGCGAGACGAACAAGCTCCTCACGGACGTCGTGCTCACGCAAACCGTCGTGCTCAATGTCGACGATCGGTGTGCCCGCGCCATGAACGGCGCCGCGACCGCCGCGATCGCGTGCCCGCTCCTCGAGGAGCAATACGCAGACTCGCCCCAATACGATTCCGTCTCCTGCGAGATGGTCTCACCGAGCCTCTGCCATTGTGAGCTCGTCGCACCGCCGCAGGCGCAGCAAGTACTCAACATGTACACCGTCGAAGGCACGCAGATCGTCGACGCACAGGGCGACGCAGTCGACTTCTGCGTGAACGACGCCGAGCTCGGCATCTACTTCGTCGACGACCAAGTGAACCGCGGCCTCACCATGTGGTTCGAACGCGAGAAGTAGCCCCCCGTACGACAAACCGGCGGCTGATCTCTCAACCCGTGGAACGGACGCAAGAGCTTGCCCGCAAACGGGGCCCATGTAAGTTCCCCAAATCCCATGAACGCCCACCATCTCGCGCGGGTTGTAATCATCGGCGCCGGCCAAATGGGCGCCGGCATCGCGCAAGTCTGCGCGGGGGCCGGGCTCACGGTTTCACTTTCGGACGTGAGCCGCGAGCGTGCCGAGCGCGGCAAGGCGGGGATCGAGAAACAGCTCGCCCGCCTGGTCGAGAAGGGGAAATTCACGGCCGACGCGACGGCGGCGCTCCTCGCGCGCATCACCCCGGTGGACCGCGCCGATTTCGCGACGGCGGACGTGGCGATCGAAGCCGCGACCGAGCAGCGCGAGCTCAAGGCGCGCCTGCTGAAAGAAGCCGACGAGGCGCTCCCGAAGCATGCCCTCTTGCTCTCGAACACGTCGAGCATCTCGCTCACGTGGCTCGCCGCGCAGACCTCGCGACCGGAGCTGGTGGCCGGAATGCATTTCATGAATCCGGTGCCGGTGATGAAGCTCGTCGAGCTCGTGCGCGGCCTGCAAACGAGCGACGCGACCGTCGAGCTCGTGCGCGCTTTCGCGCTGCGGCTCGGCAAGGAGGTGATCGTGAGTCAGGACCGCGCCGGCTTCATCGTGAACCGCATGCTCGTCCCGCTCTTGAACGAGGCCTGTTTCGCGCTCGAGGAGGGGCTCGGCACCGCGCCGGACATCGACGCGGGCGCCCGCCTCGGCCTCAATCATCCGCTCGGGCCGCTCGAGCTCGCCGACTTGATCGGCCTCGATACCGTGCTCTCGATCTGCGAGATCCTGCATCGCGATCTCGGAGACGACAAATACCGCCCGGCGAGCACACTCCGGAATCTGGTCACGGCGGGCTGGCTCGGGAAGAAGACGGCGCGCGGCTTCTACCGCTACGACACGCAGGGCAACCGGCTCGAGCCGTCCATGGCACGCTGGGGGGCGGCATGACCGACGCGCTTTTGGTGACCGAGGAGGGCCCGCTCGCCATCCTCACGCTGAACCGCCCGGACAAGCTGAATGCGCTCGACTCGGCGCTGCTCGCCAGCGTCGGACGCGTCGCGCTCGAGCTCGGCGCCCGCCCGAGCGCGACGCGTCCGCGCGCGGTCATCCTGACGGGCGCGGGTGACAAAGCGTTCGCCGCGGGAGCGGACATCGCCGAGCTCGCGCGCGTCACGCCCGTCGAAGCCCGCACGCTGAGCGAGAACGGGCACCGCGCCGGCCGCGCGCTCGAGGAAGCGCCGTTTCCGGTGCTCGCGGCCGTCAACGGCTTCGCGCTCGGAGGCGGCTGCGAGCTCGCGATGGCGTGCGACTTCATCTATGCGTCCGACCGCGCGCGCTTCGGCCAGCCCGAAGTCGGGCTCGGGTTGGTGCCTGGGTTCGGAGGCACGCAGCGCCTCGCGCGCAGGGTCGGGATCGGCATGGCGCGGGAGCTCGTGTACACGGGCGCGACGCTCGACGCCGAGCGCGCGCGGGCGATCGGACTCGTCAACGAGGTCGTGCCGCACGCCGAGCTTCTCGAGCGCGTGAAGAAGGTGGCGCTCGTCATCGCCGCACGCGCGCCGCTCGCCGTCGCCGCCGCCAAGCGACTGCTGCTCAGGGGCAGCGAGGCGGAGCTCACGGCCGCAAACGAGCTCGAGATCGAAGCGTTCGGAGCGCTCTTCGCGACGCACGACGCCAAGGAGGGCACGAGCGCCTTCATCGCCAAGCGACCGCCGGTGTTCGAGGGAAAATAGCCTTAAAATCCGTGCGCGCGTTCTGCTCTCCCGTTCTCGTCGTGCTCGGCGCCGCGCTGTTCGCTGGCGGTTGCCGTTGCTCCGAAGATCGCCCCTACACGCCGTTCGGGACCACGACGGCGCTCCCGAGCGCGGAGTCGAGCCCCTCAGCCGAGGTGTCCGCGGCGTCGAGCGCTAGCGCCGCGCCCGTCGTCGAAAAATCCGTGCTCGCGCCGGCCGGCAGTCGGAGCTGGGAGCTCGGAGGGCAAACGCTCGCGGCACCGCCCGGCTACGTGTTCAACCAGGCGGTGCGGGGTCGCTTCGGTGACGCCGACGAAGCCGTCGCGTGGCTCGAAGCCGACGCCACCGATGCGGGACCGCGCGCGCTCGGGGCGCTCTGGGTATTTCCGGGCGCTGGTGAGCCGCGCAAGCTCGTCGAGCTACCCGGCTTCGTGCCGGCCGGCCCCGGCTGCAAGAACACCGCGGCGCTCGCTCGCACCGGCCCCAAGACGGTGACGCTCGACGTGCGCGGTGAATGCAAGGGCGCGCTCATTGCTCGCGCGCCCGTACGCGCGCTCGTCGTGGTCGCGCCCGACGGCGAAGTGCCGGAACGCATGAGCCTTCGCGTCGCGGCGCCGGCACCAGGCGAGACGCTCGAGCTCGTGACGACGACGAACGATCGCGACAACGACGGGCGCGACGACTTGTCGGTCGAGGTGCGGGTCGGAAAGAGCGGGGGCACGAGCCTCGGCGCGCCGTTCGTCTGGTTCGATCGACCGGCGGGGCAGTCGCGGGACAGCACGGAGCCGGGGAAAACGCTGCTCCGCGCCGCACAGCGCGAGTCAGGACGCGCCAAGGTGAAGAAGGTCGCGGGCGACGTCGTCGAAAACGTCGGCATCCTCCGGCGCTTGATGGCGAGCGTGTGCGCGGAGGGCGCAACGCCGCGCGTGCTCGATGCCGACGCGAATCCGCTCGCTTGCGGCTCGCTCGCGGGTGTCGTCGACGCGCTGGCGACCGCCGAAGTGACCGCGGAGCTCACGCGCGGCCACGTGCTCGACGCGTTCGGCGCGCTCACTCGCGACGGCTGGTACTTCGGCAAGACGTCGGCGAGCGTTCGGCAGAAGCTCGAACGGAACCTCTTCGACGCCGTGACACCCGCGACCGCGGTGGTGAAAGTGCTCGAGCCGCGGCCGCTCCTCGAGGGCGCTCCGCGCATGAGTCCCCTCGCCTTCGAGACGGGCGGCGGGCTCTTCGTGCTCACCGCAGGCGGCTTCGTGCGGACGCAGCCGGACGGCTCGTCGCCCGAGCCGCTCCCCGCGGGACCCTCGCGCTCGCTGACCGTGCTCGCCGCGCCGGGGCAACGCTTCTCGGGGCCCGTTTACTCGTGCGACCGCTCCGAAGTGATGCTTGGGCTCGAGGGGGCACCGCCGCTCGTGACGACCCTACTTTCGCCGCGACCAGGCGCCTGCGGGCATGCGCCGTTCTTCGCGACCGACGTGCCGCCGATCCTCGCGGCGGGCGGTGGCAACGTCTCCGCCGTCGTCGGGGGAACGGCGGTAGGTGCGCCCGATACGGGGGCATCCATCCCCGGCTCGGCCCGCTCGCCGAACGGACGCTACCTCGTGGTTCCGACGGCGTACGGGCTACTGATCGACGGGCCCACGCACCAGCTCGTGAACCTCGGCGCCTCGGTACCGAGCCCGCTCGCACTCACCGACTGCGTGGTCGCAGACTCCGGCCACTCCGCAGC
>DATMCL010000404.1:0-8495 GCA_035558375.1 Polyangiaceae bacterium | reverse complement strand
AGCCCGTCACTGCGCCGAGCTCGCTCGCGAGGCATGGCGCGACACCGGAGTCCTCTTGCCAGCGTAGCGCGACCGAGCACAGCGCGGGGCGCGCGTAGATGAAGTCGAAGGTCGACGCGGCCGTGCCGACGTGATGCGTCCCCGTGGCGAGGTAGTTGAGCTCGAATCCCACGGCCGAGATAGCGCCCCCGCCGGGCGGGCGATAAGCGACACCCAGCGCACCGCCGAACGCGACGCGCGGAGCCACCGCCGCTTCCACCGCTGGACCGACGGAGATGATCCACGGCGCGGGAGTGTCGTCGTCTTCGTCCGGCGGTGGGACGGAATCGCTCGGGGTCAAAGGCTTCGACTCCGGCGGCTTGAGCGGCGGCGGTGGCGGCTCCGAGGTCGCCTCGATGTCGGGCATCGGCAGAGGGGCGGCGTCGGCCGAGAGTGACGCTTTGGGATCGATCGCGAGCGCCGTTGCGAGCGCGAGCACCGTCGCCACTTCGCTGCAGTCGGGACCACGAACCTCGCGCGACTCGCTGGTTCCGTCAGCCTGTCGGATGACGAGACTTCCCGTGAGCGTCGTGCCGCGACGCTCGATACCGACGATGAAGGTGCGGGCCGTGTCGCCGCCCGTCGCGAGGCGAGCGCTCGACGTGCGACGGAACACCTGCGCGTTGAACTCCTCCGCCGTCGGGCAGCCCGGCTCCGCGCGGTACTCGATGCGGATCGGTTCGGTCGCGTCGCCTGCCCGCGCTGCACGCGGAGCAAGCACCACGCCCGCGCCGAGCGCGAGGGATGCGAGCATCCGCCAAGGTCGCAAGCTCACTCGTTTATAGTCCACGGGGGCTTGCGATCCCGACGCCGGCTCCCGAGGCTTGCCTGGCTTGGCCCTCTCCAAGACCCCTGCGCGGCCTAATGAAGCGAATTTTCATGGAAAAACTGGATAGGATCCGGCCCAGAGGTCGGGAGCCGGGGCAAACGTCTTCGGCTTTATGCCCAGAGCGTAGCGCCACGCATTCGAAGCCGGGGAATTCTGCGACGGATCTCGACGGGACGATCCGTAGAAGGAGGGTGGTTAATTGCGCAATGCGCTCACGCCTCCTCACTCTTGGAGCTTTCACCTCGGTCCTTTTCGCGAGCCGTCTCTCGATGGCGCAGGCGCCGGGGCCGAGTACGCCGCCCCCGAGCGCGCCGAGCGCGCCGAGCGCCGTGACCCCGAGCACACCCGGCGCAACGCCGCCGAGCGCGTCCACCGACTCGCCGCCGCCCGTCGTCGTCGATGACCCGATGCTCGCGCCGATGCCCCCGCCCCAGCACGTCATCACGACCTGGGAGGACGCGGCGCGGATGCTGCGCGCGCGCTCCATGGATTTGCGCCGCGCGCACGACGATATTTTGCGCGCCGAGGCGGACTCGCGCACGGCGCTCGGTGCCGTGCTGCCGACGTTGTCGGGACAGGGCACGGCCTCCCACACGATCTTGCCGGCGGCCGGCGGCAGCGTCATCGACACCGGGACGGCGGCCGGCGCGCAGAGCGTGCCGGGCGCCGGCGGCGGTCGCAACTCTTTGACGGGCAGCCTTCGTCTCAACCTGCCGCTCGTCGACTTCAAAGGCTGGCACGCCGTCGGTACCGCCAAGGTAAACGAGGAGGCGGCGCGCTTCGACTATGCGAACCTCGAGCGCACCACCGCGGCGGCGCTCGCCCTGGCGATTGCGAACAACGTCACCGCAGAACGCGTCGCCGAGATCGGACGTCTCGGCTTGCGTAACGCGCTCGAGCGGCAAGCGCTGGCCGAAGCCAAAGAGCGTACCGGCACTGGGACGGGGCTCGACATCGTGCGAGCCCGACAAGACGTGGCGCAGGCCCGAAGCGCCGTCGTCGCAAACGACGAAGCGCTCAGAAAGTCGCGCGATGCCCTCGGCTTGGCCGTCGGCCTGACCGAGCCCGTCGGCGTCACGCAGAGCACCGATCTCGCGGCCATCCGCACGGGCGTGCTCAAGGCGTGCCGGCAGCTTCCGGAGCTTGGCGAGCGCGCCGACCTCTTGGCTGCCAGCAAAGACATCGAGGTGGCGCGCCGTCGCGCCGTGGAAGTAGACCAGGGCTTCTTGCCGACGCTCTCCGCGGGCAGCACGTTCACCGAATCCGTGTCGGACAGCGGCGCCCCCGCGCGCACGAGCTGGAACGTGCAAGCGATTCTGAGCGTCCCGATCTTCGACGGTGGCGTCAAGTACGGGCAGCGCCGGAGCGCCGCCGCCGTCGCGGATCAGAGCGAAGCGGCGCTCGAAGCGCTGCGACGCACCTCGACGGTCGACATCGTGCAGGCGCGACGCGCCGTCGACGTGGCAGAGCAGTCACGCGCCGTCTCCGAAGAAATCCGGAAGTATGCCGCCGAGGCCGACCGCATGACGCGCGCGCTCTACCAGACTGGCAAAGGGACGAGCCTCGATCTCGTGGCTACCGCCGCCGCCCTGCGCCAGGCGGAGGTCAATTTGGCCGTGGACGAGCTTTCGCTCGTCCAGGCTCGTATCGCGAGCTTGCTCACGCTCGCAGACTGCTCGGTCACGAAATGAAGAAGTGGATTTGGCCTCTGCTCGTGGTGCTCGCGCTCGGCGGCGGCGGCTACGCCTGGTACTACCGGCAATCGCACAAGCCGCTGGAGAACCCGTACAAGACCGCCCCCGTCGAGCGGCGCAGCATCAGCTCGCGTGTCACGGCGTCGGGAACCTTGCAGGCGCGCGTCACCGTTCAGGTCGGCAGCCAAGTCTCCGGTCGCGTGCTCGAGCTCCACGCGGATTTCAACTCGAAGGTGAAGAAGGGGGATCTCGTCGCCAAGCTGGATCCGCAACTCTTCCAGGCGAGCCTGCAACAGGCCCAAGCGAGCTACGCCTCGGCTCAGGCGAACGAAGCCAAGGCGGAAGCAACGCTCGTCGACGCCAACCGCCAATTCGAGCGCGCGAAGACGCAGCGCGCCGAAGGCCTCGCTTCCCAGCAAGACGTCGACACCGCGGACACCGCGGCGCGCGTCGCCAAGGCCGGCGTCGATGCGGCGAAATCCATGGTGGCGCAGGCCCGCGCGGCCTTGAACCAGGACCAGGTGAATCTGTCGCTCACCGTCATCAAATCGCCGATCGACGGCGTCGTCATCTCGCGCAGCGTGGACGTGGGGCAGACCGTCGCGGCCTCGCTCCAAGCGCCGGTGCTCTTCACGATCGCCGAGGACCTCACGAAGATGCACATCGAGGCGAGCGTCCCGGAGAGCGACGTCGGGCGGCTCGCCGTCGATATGCCTGTCGAGTTCACGGTGGACGCGTTTCCGGGGCAGCGCTTCAAGGGGACCATCGAGCAGGTCCGGAACGCCGCCGTGACGGTGCAGAACGTCGTCACGTACACGGCGATCGTCGCCGTCGACAACCCCGACCTCAAGCTCCGGCCGGGCATGACCGCGACGGTCACCATCGTGACGGCGAAGAAGGACGACGTGCTCGCCGTGCCGAACGCCGCCCTTCGTTTCAAGCCTCCGGCCTCGGCGCTCGCCTCCGCGTCGGCGTCGCCCGGAGGTTCGGCGCGCGCTCGGGGGCCCCGACCGGACGGCAGCGGACGACAAGGCAGCGGTGCCTCGCGCGCCGGCGGTGACGAGGTCGAGCGCAAAACGGCATACCGGCTCGACGGCGTCACTCCAGTGCCGGTGCGGATTGCGACCGGCATCACGGACGGCAGCTACACGGAGATAATCGGCGACACGCTGAAGGACGGCGACGCGCTGATCGTCGAGGGTCCTCCGGCCGCGGGTGGCGCGACCCCGCCAGCCGGCGGTTTGGGACTCGGGCAACCGGCGCGGCCCCCGGGCGGCGGGTCGCAGCGCCGCGGCCCCTTCTGAGCGGAGAAGACCGTGGCCCTCATCGAGCTCGAAAACGTTCACAAGATCTACGACAGCGGCGGCGACGTGAAGGTGCATGCGCTCGCGGGCGTGAACCTGTCCATCGCTGCGGGCGAGTTCGTCGCCGTCATGGGGCCGAGCGGATCCGGCAAGAGCACGCTCATGAACCTGCTCGGCTGCCTCGATCGCCCCACTTCGGGCCGCTACCTTCTCGACGGCAAGGACGTGTCGAAGCTCGACAAGAACGAGCTCGCGGAGGTCAGAAACCGCACGCTCGGCTTCGTGTTCCAGAACTTCAACCTGCTCGCCCGCACGAGCGCGCTCGAAAACGTCGAGCTGCCGCTCGTCTACGCCAACGTTCCCTCGCGCGAGCGCAAGAAGCGCTCGGTGGCCGCGCTCGAGCGCGTCGGGCTCGGAGGGCGCCTCGACCACACGCCGAGTCAGCTCTCGGGCGGGCAGCAGCAGCGCGTCGCCATCGCGCGGGCGCTCGTGAGCGAGCCGAAGATCATCTTCGCGGACGAACCGACCGGCAACCTCGACTCGCGCACCAGCATCGAGGTGATGGCCATGCTGCAGGCGCTCGGTTCGACCGGCATCACCATCGCGCTCGTCACGCACGAGCCGGACGTCGCGGAGTTCGCGTCGCGCGTCGTCGTCGTGAGGGACGGCCTCGTGCAGAGCGACGAGCGCCACGAGCCGAAGGTGGCCGTCGTCCCCCCCGCCCCTCCGGAGGAGCCGCCGTCATGACGTTCTTCATCACGCTCCGCATCGCGCTCCGCGCGCTCTCTCGCAATCGTCTGCGGAGCTTCTTGACGACGCTCGGCGTGATCATCGGCGTGGCCGCGGTCATCACGATGACTGCCATCGGCGAAGGTGCGAAGGCGCGCATTCAGGCGGCATTTGCCTCCATGGGCACCAACATGCTCGTGGTCTCGCCCGGCTCGACCTCGCTCGGTGGCGTGCGGGGCGGCTCCGGCACGATGCCGTCGCTCACGTGGGACGATCTCACGGCGATCCGCCGCGACGTGAGCTCCGTGCGGGCCGCGGCCGCGGTGCTGCGTTCCAGCGGCTCGATCGTGAGCGAGACGAACAATTGGTCCACCAGCATCCAGGGAACGTCACCCGACTATTTCGACGTGCGCGGCTGGGCCATGTCGAGCGGCTCCGCCATCACGCAAAGCGACGTCGAGGCAGGAGCAAAGGTCATCGTGCTCGGACAGACCGTCGTCGATCAGCTGTTCGGCGCGAACGCGGACGTGATCGGCCAGGTCGTGCGCATCCGGCAGGTTCCGTTCACCGTGGTCGGCGTGGCGGCGAAGAAGGGGCAATCCCCGATGGGGCAGGATTACGACGATACGGCCTTCGTCCCGCAGTCGACCTTCGCGCAGAAGATCCAGGGCGGCCTCGGCAAGTACCTGCAGGGCACGATTTTCGTGTCAGCGAAGTCCGACGCCGACACCGCGCGCGCACAGGAGGCCATTTCGAGCCTTCTGCGCGAGCGTCACCAGCTCCGCAAGAACGAGGACGACGACTTTCAGATCCGAAACCTCGCCGAGATCGCGAGCGCTCAAGAAGAGGGAACGAAAACGATGACGACGCTGCTCGCGAGCGTCGCGGCGGTTTCGCTCCTGGTCGGCGGCATCGGCATCATGAACATCATGCTCGTCTCCGTGACCGAGCGAACGCGCGAGATCGGCGTGCGCATGGCGCTCGGCGCGAAGCCCCGCCACGTCCTCGCTCAGTTCCTGATCGAGGCGCTCGTGCTCTCGATTGCGGGTGGCATCATCGGCATCGGCCTCGGCGTCGGGCTCGCCATGGCCCTCGGCAAGCGCTTCGACTGGCCCGTCCTGTTCCAGCCGGAGGTCATCATGGTGGCGGCCGGCTTCAGCGCGCTCGTCGGGATCGTTTTCGGGCTCTACCCCGCGCAGAAGGCGTCGCAGCTCGATCCGATTCAAGCGCTCCGGCACGAGTGACGCCGCGCGCGTCCGGCGCCGGAGCTCGGGTCGACGAGCCAGTCAGTGTCGGCTGGCGCGTGCAGTGAGCTAAGGCAGCAAAGCCTTGGCGGCTTCATTCAGCGTTCCCTTCTGGGTGCCGAAGTTGACGGCGTTGCCCACGGTGCTGGCCGAGCCGAGCACGGCTCCAGCTGCGCCGGTGGCCGCGCTCACTGGCAGCGTGCGCAAATCGAATTCCTTGTCGAACGCCAACTTGTTCGCCGCGCCCTTGATCAAGGTTTTGAAGAAGCTATCGAAAGCGCCCTTGAGAACCGCGCTATCGGTTTCCAGTGGGTCGGCGGCCCCGTACGCTGCGCTGAGTAGCGCGTTCAGCGCAATTTCCTTGCCCTGCTTTTCGGACAAGACGCCGCCAACGACTTCAGTCACCGCGCCCTGAAGGGCGCGGACTGCCGCCCTACCAGCCGCGGTCTCCGCCACTGCCCCGTAGGCACCCGCGACGGCCCCCGTGGCGACGAGCATAATGGCCTCCTGGCCCTTTTGAAACATCGGGCTCGTATCGAGGATGCGCATGGGATCGACATCCTTGTTGATGCGAGTCGTGTCGTAATTGCGAGGGCGAACTGGCTCGGGGATGAAACACCCGGGGCCGTAGACCGTGGGGCGAGTGGCATCATCCTGGTAAACGTCGTCGTCCTCGAATTCGAGGTGCTCCACGTTGCCTTCGATCGTCCCTGCATCCTCGTCGGTATAGTCGATGCTTTCCGTGCCGCCGTTGGGGTCACCGTAGATGACCTCGGCGCCCGTCGAGCTGAAGTCGTCGCTCGCTCCGGCAGTGACGGAAACCGCGTTCGGATCGCCGCTCTGGGTCTGTCCGGGATTGTCGGTTTGTGAGAACTGATAGTTCACCGAGCTGCCGCCGTTCGCGTTCGCGGTGAAGCCGGTGGGATCGATGCGAGACAGCGGATTGTTCGCAACGTAGCTGTAGCGGTTGTAGGACTGACTCGAGAGCGGCCTGTCCACCACCGGATCGGGCGACAAGAAGCGCCGGATGCGCGGGTCGTAGAGCCGGCCCCGCATGTTGATGAGTCCGATGTCGTCGTCGTACTCGTGCCCGGTGAGGCCAAAATGGACGGCCGGGTTACCGGAGCTGCCGCTAGTCGGGACGTCGCCGTCGGCGAGGCGTTGACCGAACGGCTCGTAACGCGGTCGGGTCACGTTCCCCGTCGAATCGAGAATGACCACGGGCGAGCCGAGATGGTCATCGAGCAAGTAGGTGGCGCGGGGCGAGGCGCTCGCATTGCCTTGGTCGACTTGCAGCTCCGCGAGCTCCCTTCCTTCGAGGCGCAAGTGGATGACGTGGTGGATCCCCTGCGCGTCCTTGCGCCGCTCGTAGTCGGAACCGGCGTACGTCGTCGTGGCCCCCACCGAGGTCTTGAAGGTTCGCTGGTGAGTAGCGTCGTACTCGAAGTGATCCGATTGCGAGGTCGTCGTGACGCTCAGCGGAAGGTGGAACGGCGCGAACTCCGCAGTGCGCCCCGGCGCCAGCGTTTGGTCGCCGTTCACGTCGTACTGGTACGTGCCGAATGGCGCCGTCGTGAGCTGGTGCGGGCCGGCGCCGCGCTCCCCATAGCTGTAGACTTCCGGTGTCCCCGCGGTTCCGTCGCGCGTGACCTGGCGTTGAGTCAGATTGCCGATATCGTCGTATTGGTACTCGACGCTGAAGGCGCCCGTATTGGAGTTCCAG
Organism: Polyangiaceae bacterium; assembly: GCA_035558375.1. GTDB lineage: Bacteria > Myxococcota_A > Polyangia > Polyangiales > Polyangiaceae > PMG-095. The sequence continues at coordinate 933 of DATMCL010000404.1, read as the reverse complement.
AATCGGAGTCGAGCGAGGGCGTCGTAGTCGAAGGTTTCCGCGACTCCCACCGGGCCGAGGCCTGGAGCGTTGTCCACGCGTGACATGACGTTGCCGCGGTAATCGTAAGCCACGTTCAGATCCTGGAGGATCGTTCCCTGGCGGTCGGCGTGCGCAGTAGCGAGGCCTCCGAAGAGCGGGTCGTAGCCACGCGTCCGATGCAGGTCCGCACCGAAGAGCTCTTCGGTCACGCGCGAGCCCGCATCTTTGCTGACGATTTGGAAATAGGTGCTGCCTGAGCCGGGCGCCGCCAGCGCGGAAGCGTCGCCGTTCGCCCCGTAGCGCGTTTCGACCATGATCGGATCGGTGCGCCCGGGGATGGGCGGATAGCTCACGAGCAGGAGCTTCCCAATTTGTGGCCCCGTTTGATTGTACGCGTAATCGATGACGAACGGTTCGTCGTGCACGACGTACGTCTCGCGCAGGACGTGACCAGCCACGTCGTACACGCGCCCGACCTCGCTCGCGCCCGCGCCGTCTTCGCTCAGGCTCGATGCGAGCTTACCGACGCCGAAAGGCGCGCTATCCCACGTGAAGGCGCTCTCGCCGAGCGGCGAATGCTGGGCGTAAACGCGGCCGAGCGCGTCGCGGTCGCTCGATGTGGTCTGTAGCTTCGCATCGGTCTGCGAAATCTGCTGGCCCCACGCGTCGGAGACGAACTGCGTCGTACCCGAATCCGGATCCGAGCGCGCGATCAGATGACCGCGCCGATCGTAGTACGCCTGAATCATCGGCCCGGTGGGTGCCGCATTCTGAATGGTGCGGGCCATGCCGAACGCCCCGTAGGTGTACGTCGTCGTCACGCCCGCGGACTCGGAGCTATCCTTGTAGTCCACTGCCCGTATCGCCCTGCCGTGATCGTCCGAGGTCACGAGATGAACCGGCCGGACCACG
>DATMCL010000403.1:0-7623 GCA_035558375.1 Polyangiaceae bacterium | reverse complement strand
GTGCTTCCGCTCGGAAAGGAACGCGAGCCGACCGGCGACGCTCGGCCCAATCCTCTGCCCGTCGACGTTCGACTGCGCGCCGATACGCAGGGCGAGCGGCCCCCAGACGTGCGCCTCCGCGAAGGATACGAGTCGACCGCTCTTCACGGCGCTGTCGTAGCCGCCGAACGCCATCCCGAAGCCGCGCGTACGATCGACGCTCGCGAGCACCGTGAGCGGCAGGAACGTGCCGGCGCGGGTTGCGTCGCTCACGGGGTCGACGGGCGCCGGCGTTGGCGGCGGGGCCTCGCGCTGCTCGGCCCGTGCGGGGCGCGGCGACGCAAGGCAGAGCGCGGCGCACGCGAGCCCGAGCGCGCTGCAAAACGCAGGCAACGGGGCGCGGCGTCGAGCCGTCCCCCAGCTCTCGGCGAGCACGGTCACGGTGCCGCGGCTCCGACCGCGCGCGAGAAGTAAATGTCGCCGCCGTCGCGACGCGTGTCCGTCCAGACGACGAGCACGTCCGAGCCCAGGATCGAAACGCCCTTGAAGTCGCCGAGGAAGTCGCGATCGGCGGTGCCGCTGCCGTCCGTCACCTGGACGTTCGCTTCGAATCCTTGCGTCGGATCGGCCGAGCGCGCGTACCACACCTCGTTCTTGCCGTTGCGGAGATCCGTCCAGGCAACGTGAACGCGGTTGCACTGATCGACGCCGACCCACGACTGAAGCTGTCGCGATTTGGTCGCGTTGTCGTTCGCGCGCAGCGGCTTCGACCAGTTGTCACCGCTGTCCTTCGAGAACATCACCCACACGTCGTCGTCTCCTTCACCGCCGGAGAGCGTGCTCGTCCAGGTGATGGCGACGTTCTTGCCCGTCGGATCGGCGGCGGCACCGACGATGGGGTGCTGGCGCGGGCTGCATTCGAAGCAGAATCGCCCCATGTCGGCGATGAGGTCGCGCGTCTTCTCCCAGGTGGCGCCACCGTCGGTGCTCCGCAGGTAGCGGAGCTGGTTGCGATCGGAGTCGAGGTTGTAGGGGACGTGAACCACGCCGCTCGTCGACGTGACGATGGCAGTTCCGTGGATGATGTTGCCGAGCGATTGCGTCGTGCCCCAGGTCGCGCCGCCGTCGGTCGAACGCTTGATCCCCGCTTTGTTGCCGAGCCAGGACACGAACACCGTGCCCTGCTCGGTGCCGCCGCCGACCCACGGCTTGTCGGGCGCCGACTGAATCGTGCTCACCGCCGACCAGGTCATGCCCTTGTCCTTCGACGTCATGAGCCGGATGTTCCCCGTGCCCGCGTCGAGATCGAGGTACTCCTGGCAGACGGCGTAGAGGGTGCCGCCGCCGTCGATCGCCACTGCCGGGTCGCCGACGAATTGACCGGAAACGTTCGGGATCGACACGTTCTTCTTCCAGGTCGCGCCGCCGTCGGTCGTCACGGAGTACGCGCACACGCGGCTCGCGCGGTTGTCCATCCAGCCGGCGATGGCGAGACCGTCCGTACCCGTCGCGAGAAAGACCTCGTTCTGCTCCGCCATGCCGTTGTCGTCGTTCAGCCGGACGTTCGCGCTGAAGGACACGGGACCGCCCTTACCGCACGTCACCGCGCCGCCGCTGCCGGCCGCGGCTCCGCCGGCGCCGGCTCCGCCGCTCGATTGCCCGCCATTCGCGCGCCCCGCCATGCCGCCACTTGGCCCCGAGCCGCTGGCACCACCCGCACCCGCGCCGCCCGACGTGACGCCGCCGTTGTTCGCCGCACCGGCCGGTGCGCCACCACCCGCTGCTGCTCCGCCACTCGAGGATGGACGCCCGGCGGTCGACGGAGTGCCTCCCATCGCCGCTCCGCCGACCGCCGAGACCCCACCGCCTCCTCCTGTTCCGGAGCTCGTTTGCCCCGCGGTACCCGCTACGGTCGAGCTGCCGCCCATCGCTCCCGTGCCGCCGGAGCTCGGAGCACCCTTACCGGTGCCGTCGCTGCTCGCGCAGCCCGCCACGAAGGCAGCGAGCGCGACCGAGCTCACGAGCACGAGCCTTAGGGGGGACAATTGGGGCGGCATCGCGTGGTTCCCGATCAGTCTCGGCTCGGCCGGCCAATGGATCATGAAAACGTGCTCCGCGAACGCATTCTCGTCGCAGCTCGGCCATTCTGCCGCGGGCCGACTCCGCGCTGCGCCCTTTGTCCCGACTTTTTCGGCCCTCCGCTCGAGACGCGAGCGCTCGCAGCAGCGGGCGATGGACGGATCCCCCCGGCCCTCTCCACCACCAATCTATGCCAGAGATGGGGCCTTGCGACAAGCCCCAGGTCGCGCCCCACAGTTTGGGCCATGACGAATCACGCCGTGGTGATTGCAGGCTGTGGCCCGACGGGAATGATGCTGGCCGCGGAGCTCGCGCTCGCGAAGGTCGATGTCGCCATCGTCGAGCGGCGTCCGAATCAAGACCTCGCGGGCTCGCGCGCGGGCGGGCTGCATTCGCGCACGATTGAAGTACTCGACCAGCGTGGCGTTGCGGAGCGTTTTCTCGCGCAAGGCAAGGTGATGCAGGTCACGGGCTTCGCGCTGATCCCGCTCGACATCAGCGATTTTCCCACCCGGCACAACTACGGGCTCGCGCTCTTTCAAGCGCGCATCGAGCGCATCCTCGCGGACTGGATCCAAGAGCTCGCGGTGCCGATCTATCGGTCGCGTGAGGTGACGGCCTTCGAGCAGGACGACGCGGGCGTGACCGTGGCGCTCTCCGACGCCGGCTCGCTGCGCGCGAAGTACCTCGTCGGCTGCGACGGCGGCCGGAGCTCGATCAGGAAGCAAGCCGGCATCGACTTCCCGGGGTGGGACCCATCCGTGAGCTACCTGATCGCCGAAGCCAGGATGACAGAAATGCCGGAGAGAAACGTGCGGCACGGCGAGAAGGGCATCAACGCGATCGGAGCGATCGACGATGGCAAACGCGTGCGCGTCGTGCTGATCGAGGACGAGGTGAAGCAAGGCGACGACCCGACGGTCGACGAGCTTCGCGCGGCGCTCGTCGCGGTCTACGGGACCGACTTCGGTGTTCACGACGTCTCGTGGCTCTCGCGGTTCACCGATACGACCCGGCAGGCCGCTTCCTACCGGGAGCAACGGGTGCTCTTGGCCGGCGACGCGGCGCACGTGCACTCTCCGGCAGGGGGACAGGGGCTCAACATCGGCGTGCAGGACGCCGTGAACCTCGGCTGGAAGCTCGCCCAAGTCGTGCACGGCATATCGCCGGAGTCCCTGCTCGACACCTACCGGACCGAACGCCACCCGATCGCAGCGCGCGTGCTCAAGCTCACGATGGCAGCAACAGCGCTCGGCCGCGGCGACGATCGCACGACTGCGCTGAAGGAGACGGTGGCCGACTTGCTCGGCATGGACGAGCCACGCAAGCGCTACGCAGGGATGCTCTCCGGGCTCGATATTCGCTATGACCTCGGCGCCGGACACGCGCTGCTCGGTCGCCGCATGCCCGATCTCGAGGTGCTCACCGACGGGGGCCCCCGGCGCGTCTTCACTCTCTTGCACGCAGCGAGACCGGTGCTCCTCGACTTCGGCGACGCGAAGAGCGTCGCGATCGCGCCCTGGGCGGCACGCGTGCGTCACGTCGCTGCGCGCTACACGGGCTCATGGGAGCTCCCGGTCATCGGAAAGGTGCCCGCTCCCGCGGCTGTGCTGATTCGCCCCGACGGGTACGTCGCATGGGTTGGCGATGGTACGGATCAGGGTCTCCACGACGCGCTCACGACGTGGTTCGGGCCACCGGGGTCCATCGCATCCGCGTGAGTGGACGCCGACTTACGGCCCCGCGCACGTGAACGGCGGATTCGGGAACCCGGGGCACGTCGCGGGCGTCGCGTCGGACGTGAACTTCAGCTCGGCCTTCCCGAGGAGGCTCGGGTGCGTCTCGAAGAAGCTCGCGAGCTGGCGCACGGGATTGAGCGGAGCGCTAGGATCGGGGCCGGGATCGTACGGCGGAGGAACGATGCTCGCGTCTTTGAACGCGTACAGGATGAATACGTCGTTGTGGACCTCGGCCGGCGCGCCGAACGCCGTGACGAGCAGGTTCGGGCAGAGGCCCGGATCCGCCTGGCTCTCACCGGCTTCGATCGTCAAATCCTTGAGCAGGATGGCGTAGCTCTTCGTACCCTTGGGCTCGTGGCTCCAATTGAGCTCGGGCGACGACCCATCGCCGAACGCGCGCCCGTCGCACGTGAACGCCGCGTACCCCAATTGCGTCAACGCTCAGCAGATGAGCATTTGTTCATCGGAGCGTGGCCCCGATGCCCCGACGAAACTGCCCCGGCGACATCAGGCACTCGACGCCGCCACGGAGTCGACCCACGGATCCTTCAGGAGGAGCACCATGGCCCAGCAACCCAAGAACACGATCTGTCTCTGGTTCAACAAAGACGCGGAAGCGGCCGCGCGCTTCTATTCCGAGACCTTCCCCGACAGCAAAGTGACGCGCATCGACAAGGCCCCCGGTGATTTTCCGAGCGGCAAAGCGGGTGACGTCCTCGTCGTTCACTTCACGGTTTGCGGCCTCCCGTGCATGGGCCTCAACGGCGGCCCGGAGTTCAAGCAGACCGAGGCCTTCTCGTTCCAGATCGCGACTGACAATCAGGAAGAGACGGACCGCTACTGGAACGCGATCGTGAAGAACGGCGGCCAGGAGAGCGCGTGCGGCTGGTGCAAGGATCGCTGGGGCGTCTCCTGGCAGATCACTCCCCGCGTGCTCACCGACGCGCTCGCGGCCGGCGGCGCCGAAGGCAAGCGCGCCTTCGAGGCGATGATGTCGATGCGGAAGATCGACGTCGCCACCATCGAAAAAGCGCGGCGCGGCTGAGGCGCTCAGCGCCGCACGCCGCGTCTCAAGTTGACGACGCGCACTCGGGAGGCGTTCACCCCGCGAGGCACCTCGAACAGCTCGTCGTCACGCACCTCGAGAGCTCGAGATTCCTCGACGTCGGCGAGATCCACGTCGTCGGCGAACGTCTCGCCAATCTCGAGCGTCGGCTCGTCGACGTCGCCAACCACGGAGCTTCCGCTCAAGAGGACCGACTTGGGCAATACGATGGCCGACGCCGGGTGTCGTATGGGAACGGCCGTCGACTCGGGCACCTCGTCCCAGCCGGCGTCGAGATCGTCGAACACGTTCGCCGCGGTGATGGCGCCATTCCGTGAGCCCCCATTCGCTCGTCCGGCCATGTCGTTCCCTTCGCAGAGCGGCAGCGCCGCTAGCCCATGCTCGTACGTGGGAAGGTACGGCCGAATTTCTGAGCGCGCTCGTCCAGGCCGCACCGCGTTCGGCGATAGCTCGATTAATTCAACGAGATGGGGCTTTCAGATTTCTTCGCGGGCGCCGGCCGCCGTGCGGGCACGAAGCTTGCTGCCAGCGACGGTCGGGGCCGCGTCATTCCCACCGCGACCCCGTCCTCGCCATGAACAAATACTTTCATGCGTTTGCCGAGAAGATGTCGCGGGCACTCGGCACGCCCTACGCGTTCGCCCTCGCGCTTTTGACTGTCGTCGTGTGGGCTCTGTTCGGACCCGCCGTCGGCTACAACGACACGTGGCAGCTCACCATCAACACCGGGACGACCATCGTCACGTTCCTGATGGTCTTCCTGATCCAGAACACGCAGAATCGCGAAGCGCGCGCGACACAGATCAAGCTCGACGAGCTGTTGCGCGCCATCACCGAGGCACGCACGAACCTCGTGAACGTCGACGAGCTGACGGACGAACAGCTCGCCGCGCTCGAGCAGGAGTTCCGCCGACTTGGCAAGAGTCCCGCGGATCGCCCGGAGGATCAGCCCGAGCAAAAGTAGCGAGCCGGTACAACACTCGGCCGCGCTCGCGCAGCACCAACGGCGTGGGCGTGGCGTATCCGATTGCAGCGACGTGACGCTTGTTCGCCGCGCTGCTGCGGCCGAACGCCACGCCGCCGTGATCGGCGGCGTCGATTCGTGTCCGAGGCGTTCGCTGGAACCGAGACAGCAGCGCACCCAGGAGCACTGGTCGGGACGCGACTCGGGTGGCGTCGACGCGCGACTCCTGCCGCGCAGACCGGGATACGTGCCGCAGCGCAGGTGGTGGCAAAGTGACTCATATCGGGGCACATTGCCGCGGATCGGTGGGGAACCGGGCAGTCGCATCGGATGTCGTGGGGGGCCATCAACCGGTTGTTTTAGTTAGCTTTTCTCGTGAGAGGGGCATTAGCGGGGCGTGGCACGGTTGCTGCTCAGGCGGTCGGGATGCTGCTTCCCGAAGGTCCTCTTCCCGCGCAGAGCGGGATCGATCTCCGCGTCCCTCAGGAACCCGCTTCGCCTGATTCCAGCGTGCCGTACGTCGTCGGCATCGGCGCGTCCGCGGGCGGTCTCGAAGCCCTCGAACGCTTCTTCGAGAACGTACCGGCCGATAGCGGGATGGCGTTCGTCGTCGTCCAGCACCTGTCGCCGGACTTCAAGAGCTTGATGGACGAGATCCTCGCCCGTCGCACGAAGCTGCCGATCCAGCTGGTCGAAGACGCGATGGTCGTCGAGTCGAACCACGTCTATCTGATCCCCCCGAAAAAGGAGATGATCATCTCCGGGGGCCGGCTGCTCCTGAGTGAGCGCGATCGCGACCAGGAGCTGACGCTGCCGATCGACGTCTTCTTTCGCTCCCTCGCGCAGGATTGTGGCAGGCGCGCCATCGCCGTCGTGCTTTCCGGCGGCGGCAGCGACGGCTCGCGGGGCATCCGCGCCGTGCACGAGAGCGGCGGGCTCGTCGTCGTCCAAGATGTGGAGAGCGCGCAGTTCGACGGCATGCCGAAAACCGCGCGCGACGTGGGGGTCGCCGACTACGTCTTGCCACCGCAGGATATGCCGGCAGCGCTCCTCGAGCACGCCGCCCGCGCGGGCAGAGCGCCCGAAACCGACGGCGAGGCCGTGCAGGGCATGACCGCCGTGTACCGCATGCTCGAGCGGGAGTTCGGCATCGATTTCACGCACTACAAGCCGAGCACCATCACGCGCCGCATCGAGCGGCGACTCCAGCTCGCGCACGTCGACGACATCGAATCCTACGTGAGCAAGCTCAAGGGCGAGCGCCGCGAGCTCGACGTGCTCTACCGGGATCTCTTGATCGGGGTGACACGTTTCTTCCGCAACGAGGAAGCTTTCGAGGTCCTCGAACGCGAAGTCCTACCGGAGCTCTTGCAGACGGGGTCGCCCGACACGCCGTTCCGCGTGTGGGTGGCGGGCTGCGCCACCGGGGAGGAGGTCTACTCACTCGCGATCATCCTGAGCGAGCTCACGAGCAAGAGCGGGCGCCCGTTCAAGATCTTCGCGACGGACGTGCATCGCGGCTCGCTCGAGCAGGCCACGCGCGCCCTTTACGACGAGCACGCCGTGGCCAACGTCTCCCCCGAGCGACTCGAGCGCTACTTCCTGCCGCGCGGCAAGTGCTACCAGGTCGTGCCGGACCTCCGGCAGACGGTCGTTTTCGCGCACCACAACGTCGTGCGCGACGCGCCGTTCACGCGCGTCGATCTCGTGAGCTGCCGCAACATGCTGATCTACCTGCAACCGCCGGCGCAGGAGAAGGTGCTGAGCCTGTTCCACTTCGCGTTGAATCGCGGGGG
>DATMCL010000402.1:0-2963 GCA_035558375.1 Polyangiaceae bacterium | reverse complement strand
CTTCTGCGTGTCGGTCGCGTAGAGGATCTCGTAGGACGCGCCCTTGCACACGTCGTCGACGTGCGAGAGGCATTGCGGAAGCGTGTGACGGCAGGTGAGCTGGCGGGTGCCGTTCGGGAGCGACCGAATCTCCACATCGGGCTTCGCGCAACCCGCCGTGACGACGAGCACGGTGGCCCCCCAAACAAAGAACCGAGATGCGCCGGCCGGCTTCGTCATACCGCGAACCTAGCCAGATTCTCGAGGGTTTCAACGCTCCTGTTCTGCGCGCGCCGTCGATGCTACCGCTCCGCCCAAGATGAGCCGCATCTACAAGTCCCTGCCACCCGCCGGCACCCGCATCGGAATCGCCTTCTCCGGCGGCCTCGACACGCGCTGCGCCGTTGCCTGGCTCTCGCGCCAAAACCAGAAAATCTACGCTTACACGGCCGATCTCGCCCAACCGGACGAGAAAGACCCGGCCACGATCCCGCCGGTCGCGACCCAGCACGGCGCCGTCGCCGCCAAGCTCGTCGACTGCCGCGAAGCGCTCGCGAAGGAAGGCATCGTCGCCATTCAGTGCGGCGCTTTCCACCTCTCCACCGCCGGCAGGAAGTACTTCAACACGACGCCCCTCGGCCGCGCGGTCACCGCGACGGCCATCATCCGCGCCATGCGCGAGGACGGCGTCGACGTGTTCGGCGACGGCAGCACGCACAAGGGCAACGACATCCAGCGCTTCTACCGCTACGGGCTGCTCACGAACCCGAACCTGATGATCTACAAGCCGTGGCTCGATCAGAAGTTCGTGGACGCGTTCGGCGGGCGCAAAGAGATGAGCGAGTACCTCGTCTCGATCGGCATGCCGTACACGATGAGCACGGAGAAGGCGTACAGCACCGACTCGAACGTGCTCGGCGCCACGCACGAGGCGAAGGATCTCGAGTCGCTCGACAAGGGGCTCCACATCGTGGAGCCGATCATGGGCGTCCCCCACTGGAAGCCGGACGCGCGCATCGAGGCCGAGCGCGTCTCCCTGACGTTCGAGCGCGGCCGCCCGACGGCAATCAACGGCAAAAAGCTGGATAAAGCCATCGACATCCTGCTCGAAGCGAACCGCATCGGCGGGCGGCACGGCCTCGGCACGAGCGACCAGATCGAGAACCGCGTGATCGAGGCGAAGAGCCGCGGCATCTACGAGGCCCCCGGCATGGCGCTGCTCCACGCGGGCTGGGAGCGCCTGATCTCCGCCGTGCACAACGAGAACACGCTCGACCTCTACTTCACGCTCGGACGCCGTCTCGGCCGCCTGCTCTACGAGGGCAAGTGGTTCGACCCCGAGTCGATGATGCTCAAGGACGCCCTCACGCGCTGGATCGCGCCGTCCGTCACGGGCACCGTCGAGCTCGAGCTCCGCCGCGGTGACGACTACTCGATCCTGAAGACGGAAGCCGAGTTCATGGCGTACGCGCCCGAGAAGCTCTCGATGGAGAAGGTCGCGGACGCCGCCTTCCAGCCGAGCGACCGCATCGGAGCGCTCGAGATGCAGACGCTGCCCGTCACCGACGCGCGCGCCTTCCTCGCCCATCACCTGACCGCCGTGCAGCAGCTCGGACCGGCGGAAAATCCGCTGCCCGAGCTCGTCGGCAAGAAGTCGTAGTCACGAACGGGAGCAAGCGTTGGACGCCGCAGCCATCCTGAGCGAGCGCGTACAGGCCGCCATCGTGCGCGCCTTCGGCGAGGAGCACCGCGGCGCCGACCCGGCCGTGCACCGCTCGCGGGTCGCGGACTACCAGGCCGACGCGGCCCTCCGCCTCGCGAAGCCGCTCGGCAAGCCGCCGCTCGAGCTCGCCAAAGCGATCGCCGCCGCGCTCGACGTGAAGGATTTGTGCGACGGCGAGACGGGCGTCACCGTATCGCCGCCCGGGTTCGTCAACTTCACGCTCGGACGCGCCTGGCTCGAGCGCGCCCTCACCGGCGTCGCGACGGACGCGCGCGTCGGCGTTCCCGAAAAGGCGCACCCCGAGACGGTCATCGTCGACTACTCGAGCCCGAACGTCGCGAAGGAGATGCACGTCGGCCACATCCGCAGCACCGTGATCGGCGACGCCGTCGCGCGCATCCTCGGCTTCGTCGGACACCGCGTGATCCGCCAAAATCACGTCGGCGACTGGGGCACGCCGTTCGGCATGCTCATCGAGCACCTGCTCGACCTCGGCGCCGAGCGCGCGGCCGCCGAGCTCGGCATGGGCTCGCTCAATCAGTTCTATCAGGGGGCGCGCCAGAAGTTCGACGGCGATCCAGCGTTCGCCGAGCGCGCGCGAAAGCGCGTCGTGCTCCTACAGAGCGGCGACGCGGAGACGCTCGCGCACTGGAACGTCTTCGTCTCGGCCTCGCGTCGCTACTTCATGACGCTCTACCGCCGGCTCGGCGTGCTGCTCGACGACGCCGACGTGCGCGGCGAGAGCTTCTACAACCCGATGCTCGCCGACGTCGCGCGCGACCTCGAGCAGAGCGGAGTGGCGCGCATCGACGACGGCGCGCTCTGCGTCTTCCTCGACGAGTTCAAGGGCAAGGACGGCACCCCCGTCCCGCTCATCGTGCGCAAACAGGACGGCGGCTTCGGCTACGCCGCGACCGATCTCGCCGCGATCCGCTACCGCACGGGCACGCTCGGCGCCTCACGCATCCTCTACTTCGTGGGCTCACCCCAGCAGCAGCACTTCGCCCAGGTCTTCGCCACGGCAAAGATTGCCGGCTTCCTGCCGGACTCCGCGCGCGCCCAGCACGTCATGTTCGGCAGCGTCCTCGGCCCCGACAAGAAGATGCTGAAAACGCGCTCGGGCGAGAGCGTCCGCCTCGCCGACCTGCTCGACGAAGCGGTCACGCGCGCCGGCGCCGCCGTGCGCGAGAAGAACCCGAGCCTCGACGCCGCCGAAGCGACGCGCGTCGCGGAAGCCATCGGCATCGGCGCGCTCAAGTAC
>DATMCL010000401.1:0-14549 GCA_035558375.1 Polyangiaceae bacterium | reverse complement strand
CGAAGAGGTCTCGGGGGCGCTGCTCGAAGCGGCGTCGAGCTGGCTGCGCGAGCGCGGCATGAAGAAGATCCGCGGCCCCGTCTCGATGTCCATCAACGAGGAGATGGGCTGCCTCGTCGAGGGCTTCGACACGCCGCCGATGATCTTGATGCAGCACCACCGGCCCTACCAGGGCGGGCTGATCGAGAAGGCGGGCTTCCCCAAGCTCAAGGATCTCTACGCCTGGCGCTATGCGGTCGGCGACGTGCCGCCCCGCGCCCAGAAGGCGCACGACGAGATCGACGCGCTGCCCGAGGTGAGAACGCGTCCCATCGACATGAAGAATCTCGAGGCGGATCTGCGCGTCGTGATGGACGTGTTCAACGACGCCTGGAACGACAACTGGTCGTTCGTGCCGTTCACCGAGTCCGAGCTCCTGAAGCTCGGCGACGATCTCCGGATGATCGCCAACCCCGAGCTCAGCGTGATCGCCGAGATCGACGGCGAGGCGGCCGGCTTCGCGATTGCGCTGCCCAACGTGAACGAGCTCATTCACGACATGAACGGGAAGCTCTTCCCGGGCGGCTTGCCGAAGCTGCTCTGGCGTCTGAAGGTCGTGGGGCCGAAGACGGCGCGCCTCGCGCTGCTCGGCATTCGCCGCAAGTATCGCAACGTGCGCAAGTACGCGGCGCTCAGCGCCTTCGTCTACGTGAAGATGAACCGCGCGGGCCGCGGCGCCGGCATCCAGTGGGGCGAGCTCTCCTGGACGGACGAGGCCAACGCCCCCGTGAACGTCGGCATCAAGTTCATGGGCGGCAAGGTCTACAAGCGCTACCGCGTGTACGAGCGCTCACTTTGAGCGACGGCTTTCCGATCGGACGACGACGACCATGACCACTCTCGTGACCGGCGGCAGCGGCTTCTTGGGCTCGCACGTGGTCGAGCGCCTCGCCCGCGCCGGGCGCCCGGTGCGCGCCCTCGTGCGCAAGAGCAGCGATACGAGCTTTCTGCGCACGTTGCCGAACGTCGAGCTCGCCGAGGGCGCCGTCGAGGACCGCGCGAGCGTGGAGCGCGCGCTCGACGGGGTGACGGGCATCGTGCACGCCGCCGGCCTCGTGAAGGCGAAGGGCCCCGAGGATTTCATGCGCGTGAACCACGGCGGCACCGAGAATCTCGTGCAATCGGCGCTCGCGCGCGGCACGGCGATCCGGCGCTTCGTGCTGGTTTCGAGCCTCGCCGCGCTGCGTCCGAGCGACGCGAGCGGCACGCCCGTCCCGGAAGACGCCGAACCGCGCCCCGTCACGAGCTACGGCAAGAGCAAGCTCGCCGCCGAGCGCGCCGTCCTCGCCCACAAGGACAAGCTGTCGATCGTCATCTTGCGTCCGCCCGCCATCTACGGCCCGCGCGATCGCGAGATCCTCACGTTCTTCAAGTCGATCAAGCTCGGAGTGCTGCCGCTCCTCGGCTCGACGCAGAACAAGCTCAGCATGATCTACGGCTCGGACTGCGCGGCCGCCTGCGTCGCCGCGCTCGATCGCGAGCTCGTGAGCGGCTCCGCGTACCACGTCGACGACGGCAAGGTGCACACGCTCGAGGAGCTCATCGTGCTCGCCGAGCAAGCGATGGGAAAGAAGGCGCGCTTCCGCTTTCACCTCCCGCGCCGCCTCGTCGAAACCGCCGCGCTCGGCTCGGAGCTCTACGGCAAGGCGACGAACCGCGCGGTCATGCTCACGCGCGACAAGCTGAACGAGCTCTTCGAGCAATGGGTCTGTGACAGCAGCCGCGCCCGCAGCGATCTCGGCTTCACCCCGGAGGTGAGCTTCGAGGACGGCGTGCAGCGCACGATGGCGTTCTATCGCGAAGCCGGTTGGCTCTAGAGCCTGCCTGCATTCCGCCGTAACTAGAACGATGACGCGGGGTTAGCACCGTCCCGTCCCGCTCCCGACACGTTCTCCCGCCACGTAACCAGGTTGTCACTGGACTGTCACCGCTCGATCGGTGAAGTAGGGGCCCGTCGGCAAACAGAGCCTCCCATGACGCATTTCGAGGAGACCCTTCAACGCGACGCCGATCGGATCCGCCGCAAGGTGCGAGAGATGGCAGGCCTCTGCGGCATGGCGCTCGAGGGCTGCCTCGCCGCGCTCGCCGACAAGAACCGGCAGCTCGCCTACTCCGTCATCATTCGCGACCAGCGCATCGACGAGCTCGAAAAAGAGATCGACCGGCTGTGCCTCGAATTCATCGTGCGCCAGCAGCCTGTCGCCGGAACGCTCCGCTTCGCGTACGTCACGATCAAGATCAATTCCGAGCTCGAGCGTGTCGGCGACTACGCCGAGAGCATCGCGCGCCAAATCCTCGCGCTCTCCGCGATGGACGTGACGCTCCCCATCGAGCGCTACCGTGAGATTGCCGACCTCTCGATCCCGATGTTTCACGGCGCCGTCGAGGCCTTCCTCGCCCAGGACACGGCCCTCGCCAGGAAGACCATGGAGGCCGAGGAGCGCGTCGATCGTCTACGCCACGCCCTCAACGCCGAGATCATCGAGCTGAGCCAGAGCCAGAAGATCCCGCTCAAGGCCGTCTCGCCGCTGATGACGATCGTGAATCGCCTCGAGCGCGTCGCCGATCAGGCGAAGAGCATCTGCCAGGAAACGCTCTACATGTGCACGGGCGAGTACGTGAAGCACTCGGGCAGCGAGGTGATCCGCGTGCTGTTCATCGACGAGCACAACCACTGCCGCAGCCAGATGGCCGAGGCGATCGGCGCGTCGCTGCGCCAGCCGAAATTCGTGTTCACGAGCGCCGGGCTCGATCGCCAGCCCATCGATCCGCGCACGATCTCCTTCCTCGGCGAGCGCGGGATGGACATCTCGCATCACGCGTCCAAATCGATCGATCAGGTCCCGTACTTCGACCACTACCAGGTGATGGTGTCGCTCGCGAAAGCGGCGCAGCGCGTGTTCCCGCCGCCACCGACCAAGGCGGTGTGCCTCGACTGGAGCATCTCCGATCCCTCGGTCGTGCAAGGCACGCCCGAGCAAGTGCAGGCCGCGTATGCGGAGACTTTCGAGTTTCTGCAGGCCCACGTGAACGACCTCGTCGAAGCCGTCCTCGGCGACGGCTGACCCGCTCCGAAGGAAGAAGGAAAGACTAGAATGCTACGTAACTCTCCCACGGTCTCTCGCACCCGCCGCGCCCTCACGCAGGGCGCCTTGTGCGGGGCACTCGCGGTGCTCGCGCTCGGCCTCGGCGCCGGCTGCAAGAAGAAGAGCGAGCCCGCTCCGGAAGGCGCAGCGAGCGGCGCCGCCGAGCCCGGGAAGAAGAAGTCGATTCAGAACATCGGCTCCGACACGATGGTGAACCTCGCTCAGGCGTGGGCCGAGGAGTACGCGAAGGTCGAGCCCCACCTCTCGATCGAGGTGTCGGGCGGCGGCTCCGGCGTCGGTATCGCGGCGCTCATCAACAAGACGGCCGACATCGCCAACGCGAGCCGCAAGATGGAGCCCGAGGAGCTCGAGAAGGCGAAGGCGGCCACCGGCCAGCTGCCGACCGAGTTCATCGTCGGCTTCGACGGCCTCGCCGTCTACGTGCACAAGTCGAATCCGCTCGAGACGATCTCGATGGAAGAGCTCGGCGAGATCTATCGCGAAGGCGGAAAGATCGGGAAGTGGTCCGACCTCGGCGTGAAGGGCATCCCCGGCTCGAAGAGCGACGACATCATCCGGGTGAGCCGCCAGAACAACTCGGGCTCGTACCAGTACTTCCGCGAGACGGTGGTCGGCAAAAAGAGCGACTTCAAGGCCGGCTCGCTCGACATGAACGGCTCGAAGGACGTCGTCGAGCAGGTGGCGAAGACCCCGGGTGCGATCGGCTACAGCGGCCTCGGCTACGCGACGCCGGAAGTGAAGATCCTCAAGGTCTCCAAGAAGAAGGGCGAGCCCGGCGTCGTGCCGAGCATCCCCACCGTGCACGACAAGAGCTACCCGATCTCGCGCCCGCTCTTCATGTACACGCCCGGCACGCCTTCGCCGGAAGCGAAGAGGTACCTGGATTGGGCGATGTCGGACGCCGGTCAGAAGATCGTCGAGCACACGGGCTACGTGCCGCTACCGAAGTAGCAAGGGAGCGCGATGGGCGAACAGGCGATGAACCTACCCCCGGCACGCGTCGTGAGCACACGGCCGGTCTCCGCCTCGGCGGGGAGCCCGCGTGGCCCGCGGCGTAACCGCTTCTCCGTCATCGGAGAGACGGTGCTCGAGTGGGTGATTCGCCTGTGCGGCATCAGCGCCATCCTGTTCGTCTTCGGGATCTTCTTCTTCGTGCTGCGCGAAGGGGTCGGCTTCCTGTTCGGCGGATTGAACCTCGTTCAGTTCTTCTTCTCGACGGAGTGGTACCCAACCTCGGTCGCGAACGTTCGCTACGGCGTGCTGGCGCTCATCGCGGGCACGTTCAGCGTGACGGGGCTCGCGATGCTGATCGCGGTGCCGTTCGGGCTCGGGGCGGCCATCTTCGTCTCGGAGTTCTGCAGCGAGCGCGTGCGCGAAACGCTCAAGGTCGTGATCGAGCTGCTCGCCGCGATCCCCTCGGTCGTGTGGGGGTTCATCGGGATCTCGCTCATGAACCCGCTGATTCAGGAGGTCTTCCACGTCCCGGTCGGGCTCAACGTGCTGAACGGCGCGCTCCTGCTCGCGCTGATGAGCGTGCCGATCATGGTGAGCATCGGCGAAGACGCGCTCAAGGCCGTGCCGGACTCGTTCCGTGAGGCCTCGCTCGCCATGGGCGCGACGCGCTGGCAGACCGTGCACCGCGTGCTGCTGCCGGCCGCCAAGAACGGCTTGCTCGCGGCGGTGCTGCTCGGCGTCGGGCGCGCCGTCGGCGAGACGATGGCCGTGCTGATGGCAACCGGCCACGCCGTGAACATTCCGAAGAGCCCGTTCGATCCCGTCCGCACGCTGACGGCGACGATCGCTGCCGAGCTCGGCGAGGCGTCGGTCGGCTCGCCGCACTATCAGGTCCTGTTCGTGATCGGCATTCTCCTCTTCACGATCACGTTCGCCGTGAACCTCACCGCCGACATGATCGTCAAGCGGACCCGCAAGCACTGAAACGCCCGAGAAGAACCATGGCCGCCACGTTCGCCGAGACGCCGCTGATTCGCAGCAAGCACCGCCAGGAAGCGGTCGTGCGCGTGATCCTCGGGCTGATGGCCTTCGCGATGGTGCTGCCCCTGCTCGCCATCGTCGGCTACCTGGTCGTCCAGGCTTGGCCGCTCCTCTCCTGGGATTTCCTGACGCAAAATCCGACCGGCGGGATGCGTAAGGGCGGCGTTTGGTCGGCCCTGCTCGGCACGATCTACCTCGTTACGACGTCGCTCGTGATTGCGGCGCCCGTGGGCGTGCTCGCGGCCGTGTACCTGAACGAGTACGCGAAGCAGGGCTGGCTCACGCGCATCATCAATCTCGCCGTCGTGAACCTGGCGGGCGTTCCGAGCATCGTGCACGCGCTCTTCGGCCTGGGCGCCTTCGTGCTCTTTGCGGGTATCGGGCGCTCGATCCTCGCCGCATCGCTCACGCTCGCGATCATGACGCTGCCCGTCATCATCGCGAGCACGAAGGAGGCGCTCGCCTCCGTGCCGATGTCGTTTCGCGAGGCGTGCTGGAACGTCGGCGCCACGCGCTGGCAGACGATTCGCGGCATCGTGCTGCCGAACTCGATCAGCGGCATCTTGACCGGCGTGATCCTGCAGGTGTCGCGCACGGCGGGCGAAACGGCCCCGATCATGTTCACGGGCGCCGTCTTCTTCAAGCGCATCCCGGAGGGCGACCCGTTCGCCTACGGCCTCTACGACCAGTGCATGGCGCTCTCGATGCACCTCTTCACGATCACGACGCAGGTGACGGAGGCGCCGAAAGCGCTGCCGTACGCCACGGCGGTCGTGCTGCTCGGGACGGTGCTGCTCGTCAACGCCGTCGCCATCGCCCTCAGGGTCAAGCTCCGCGCCCGGAAGAAATGGTGATGTTCGAGTCGGTCACGCCTCCCCCCGTCCGCCCGCTCGCCCCACCGAAGATCCAGGTGCGCGACCTCAAACTGTCGTACGGCGCCCAAGAGGTGCTGCACGGGATCTCTTTCGACGTGGACCGGAACGACATCTTCGCGATCATCGGGCCGGCGCAGTCGGGGAAGAGCACGCTGCTCAAGTGCCTGAACCGCACCATCGAGCTCTTGCCGAACGCGCGTCAGAGCGGCCAGGTCCTGATCGACGGTGTCGACGTGAGCGAGCTCCCGAGCGTCTACTCGCTCCGGCGCCGCGTCGGCATGGTGGCGCCGCTGCCCGTGGGGCTGCCGCTCAGCATTTTCGACAACGTCGCGTTCGCGCCGCGCGCCTCCGGCTTCCACGACAAGCAGGAGCTCGCCGCGCTCGTCGAGCGCTGCCTGCGCCAAGCCGCGCTGTGGGACGAGGTGAAGGATCGCCTGCACACGCTCGGCACGAAGCTCTCGGGCGGGCAGCAGCAGCGCCTGACCATCGCCCGCGCGCTGTCGCACGAGCCGGAGGTGCTCTGCCTCGACGAGTTCTCGATCGCGATCGATCCGGTGACGACGATGCGCATCGAGGACGTGCTGAAGGAGCTCAAGCAGCACATGACGATCGTGCTCGTGACGAACCTGGTGCAGCAGGCGCGACGGCTCGCGGGCCGCACCATGTTCCTGTGGAACGGCGAAATCGTCGAGGAAGGCGCGACCGACGTCGTGTTTTCCGACCAGCCGCAGTCCCGCAAAACCTACGACTACGTGAACGGCATCTTCGGATGACGGCTGCTCTCATCCGCGACGTGCCCTCGGCCACCGACGCGACGGCCGGCGGGCTCGAGACCCGGGACCTCTGCCTCTGGTACGGCGACTTCCAGGCGCTGAAGAACGTCACGCTCACGATCAAGCGCGGGCTCATCACCTCGCTGATCGGACCGTCCGGCTGCGGCAAAACCACGCTGCTTCGCTGCTTCAACCGCGTGAACGAGCGCTACGGCTACGTGCGCACGACGGGCGAGATCCGCATCCTCGACAAGAACATCTACGACGCGGATGTCTCGCTCATCCAGCTTCGCAAGTCGGTCGGCATGGTGTTCCAGCGGCCGAACCCGCTCCCGCTCTCCATCTACGAGAACGTGGTCTTCGGCCTGCGCATTCACGGCAGCAAGCAGGAGCTCACGAAGCCGAAGCTCGACGAGGCCGTCGAGCGGGCGCTCGCGGAGGTCGGCTTGTGGGAAAATCTCAAGGATCGCCTGAATGCGCCGGCGACCGAGCTCCAGCTCGAGCAGCAGCAGAAGCTCTGCATCGCGCGCCTCATTCCGACGCAGCCCGAGGTGATCTTGATGGACGAGCCGTGCTCCGCGCTCGACGTCGAAGGCACGCGCGCCATCGAGGAGCTGATGTGGACGCTGCGCGGGCGCTACACGATCGTGATCGTGACGCACAACATGGCGCAAGCGCGCCGCGCGAGCGACGAGAGCATCTTCATGCTGCTCGGCAACATCGTCGAGCACCGCCGCACGGAGGATCTGTTCTTGAACCCGAAGGATCCCCGCACGGCCGAGTACGTCGAGGGTCGCTACGGCTGACCCCCCGCGTCCTGTGCCCGTGAACGTGAACGTGCCCGTGAACGCCCCCGAGAGACAGCGGGCGGCGAGCGTTAGCCGCCCATGTCCCATTCGCAAACGTACTGCTTGCTGATCTCGCAGAGCTCGTCGTTCCACACGCCTGCGGGGTCCGTCATCATGAAGACGCAGTGCTCCCAGCAGTCGCTGCCGTCCATGCAATCCTTCATGTAGTGGTTGAACTCGTTGTCGTTCCAGTTCTCGAGGGTCAGCGCCTCGTCATTCACCCACTTGAACTCCCCGTCCGTGGCTGACTCCTTGTCGGTGTGGCCGTCACTCAGGCCGATCCACGTGTCTTTCGAGCCGCCCAGCTCTTTGAAAACGAAGTCGTTTTCGGCGTCGAAATCGGACTGCATGAGCGGCTCTTCCGAGCTGATCGTCACGAGGTGCCCGCCCTTGTCGCTGCAGGATTTCTTGGCGTTGCCCCAGTTCGCGCCGTTCGTGACGAGCAGGTAGCAGTGACCGGCATGCGCCTTCGAGCCGGGCGCGAGCGACTCGCACGTGACGGGTCCGCTGCCCGCCATGCCGCCCATGCCCGCCGTGCCGCTCGTGCCCGCCATACCGCCGCTCGTCACGTCGCCGGCCATCCCGCCCAGCGCGGCGCCCGCACCGCCGCCCATGCCCGCACCCGCGGCGCCACTCGATCCGCCGTCCGAGCCGCCCGAGCCGCCGGTGCCTGCCGTAGCGTCGCCACCCGATCCGGAACTGGTCCCAGCCATGGCAGATCCACCCGATCCACCCTGCGCGCTGCCGCCCGTGCCGCCCATGGTCGTGATGCTGCCACCGCCGCCGCCGGTGCCGCCCATGTCGGGATGGCTGCCGGAGTCGTTCTTGTTGGAGTCGTCGTCGTCGAGGCTGAAGAAGTCACAACCGATGGACAAGGAAACCGTCACCGCCAGAGCGGCGACGCGAAGCGAGGTCGACATGGCCACAAGGTTAGCCCGCGGGTGAGCCGCCGCGCCAGGTGAGCCAAACAGGAACGCGCACCGTTCGCGCAAAGTTTCAGCCACGATGTGGCAGATCGAGCGGCTCGCGCCCGACCTTGCGGCGCAGCGCGTTGATGCTCTTCAGAACGGCGGGACGACCGATCACGGCGAGCTCGAAGCGCCGCCGACCCGGAAAGTCCACGAGCCCGAGCCCGAGCGCGACGGTGATGAGCCCCTGCCCCGGCAAGACGAGCATGGCGATGCCGACCAACACGAGGACGACGCCGAGCACGTTCTTGAGCACGACGAGGACGAGCGGCGTCCGCCGGGGACCCTCCTCGCGCAGGAAATAATCCTTCGGCATGCGCACGAGCGCGAGCGGCACGAGGACCGCGGTCGCCACGAACGCGAGCACCGAGACCACGCCGACGGCGAGCCAAACCTTCGGGTGAACGAGCCCGTGAACCCAATGCCGGAGCGCGCCCACGGGCGACCTCGCTAGCGGCGCCGCTGCTTGGCGGCGTGAATGGCGGCGAGCGCGGCGCGCGCCTTGTTGCGGGTCTCCTGCGCCTCGAGCTCGGGCACGCTGTCGGCGACGATGCCGGCGCCGGCGGTGACCTCGAAGCGATCGTTGGCAAGGACCACGGTGCGGATGGCGATCGCGAAGTCGAGATCGTTGCCGCGAGTCACGTAGCCGATCGCCCCGGCGTAGGCGCCACGGCGCCGGAGCTCGAGCTCGCGGATGATCTGCATGGCGCGCACCTTGGGCGCGCCCGTGAGCGTTCCGGCCGGAAAGGTCGAGCGGAGCACGTCCCACGGACCGAGTCCCGCCTGGAGCTCGCCCTGCACCTCGCTCGTGATGTGCATCACGTGGCTGTAGCGCTCCACGAACATCTGATCCGGGACGACCACCGTTCCGGGCTTCGACACGCGGCCCACGTCGTTCCGCGCGAGGTCGATCAGCATGACGTGCTCGGCGCGCTCCTTCGGATCGGCGAGCATCTCCTGGGCGAGCCGCTCGTCCTCTTCCCGCGTGCGCCCGCGCGGCTTGGTGCCCGCGATCGGGCGCAGCGTGATGCGCCCGGCTTCCACGCGCACGAGCGTTTCGGGGCTCGCGCCCGCGATCGCGACGGGACCGGCCTGGCCCGTCGCCGGCATCTCGAGCAGGTACATGTACGGCGCCGGCGAGAGCACGCGCAGCGCGCGGTACACGTCGAACGGATCGGCCCCACGCGCCGGCGTCGAAAAGGTACGCGCGGGGACGATCTGGAAGGCGTCCCCGGCGCGGATGAACTCCTTGGCGCGGTTGACCGCGACGCCGTACTCCTCGTCGCTCATGCTCACGTCGAGGTCGGGCGGCTGCGCGCTCCGATCGGGCGGCGGCGCGAGATCGAGCGGGGGTGCCGCCGCGAGGTCGCGCTCGGCCCGCTCGAGATCACCGGGGTCGTGCGCCGCGATCACGGCGGTGTGCGTCAGATTGTCGAACACGACGGCCGTGAAGTCGCGCATCAGCCGCGCGACCGGCATGCTCGCGGAGTCGGGCCAGGCGGGGACCTTGGTCGCGTAGTGGACGATGTCGTACGGGATGAGACCCACCGCGGCGCGCGCGAAGCGCGTGGCCACGTCGTCGTCTTCGGGCTCGCCCGTCGGGAACAGCTCGGCGAGCCGCGCGAACGGATCACGCCCCTCCTCCCCATAGACGACGAGCTGCGCGCGCGGGCGATAGCCGAGGATGGAGTAGCGTCCCCAGCGCTCGCCGGGCACCACGCTTTCGAGCAGGAACGAGCCGCCTTCCGCGCGGGAGCGCAGAGCCTGGTAGGCGCCGACCGGCGTCAACCCATCGACCACGAGCGTTTTACGAAACATCGCCCTTGAACCTGGTGGGGATCCTGCTGCGTCCGAGCCGCGCTGTCCACCGCGCCACCCCGGGGGTCGAAAGTAATGTAGCCTCCCGCGCGATCGGCATGGCCACGGGCTCCCTTACTTCCAGCGCGCCACTCGCGGCGTTCATCGAACCTTTCATCGAGGGGCGGCGCGCGCTCGTCTTCGGCAGCGCGCTCGCGACGACCCCGCGCCTCCTGCTCGAGCGCGGCGCGCGCCTCGTGCACATCTGCGATCCCGCGCCGCTGCGCGTGGCCGAAGCCGTGGAGCGCGCCGCAGCGCCCGGGCTCTCGTTCTCGACGTTCAGCGACGAGGTGCTCGCGTCGCGCGACGGCAGCTTCGACTGCGTGCTCGTGGAGAATCTCGGTGCCTTCGACGCGCGCGCCGTCGTAGCCCGCGCGCGGCGGCTGCTCGCGCCGCGCGGCGTCGCGCTGTTCGTCACGCCGAACCGGGAAGCCACGACGCCGCTTCTGCCGCCGCCGGAGCCGAGCGCCGCGCCCCTCGACTACTACGCGCTCTACGATCTCGTCGCGGGCGAGTTCGAGCACGTGCGCATGCTCGGGCAGGCGCCGTTCGTGGGCTACGCCGTCGTCGACTTCGCGCCCGAAGCGGCGCCGGAGCCGCTCATCGACAGCGAGTTCATCCCGCGCGGCAGCGAGGAGCCGGAGCTCTTCGTCGCCCTCGCGTCGCGCCACCGCACCGGCCTCGCGGGCTACGCCGTCGTCCAGCTGCCGTTGCATCGGGTGCTGTCCGGCAGCGCCGTGAGCCCGCGCGCGGCGCTCCCGGCGCAAGAGGTCCTGTCCGTCGACCTCGCCCGCAAGCTCAAGCAGCAGGAGAGCTGGATCAGCGAGCTCGAATCGCGCGCCGAGACCGCGGACGAGCGCGCCGATCAGGCTGAAGAACAGCTCGAGCGCCTGCGCGCCGAGCTCGCTCGCAAAGGCCACGAGGCACCGAGGCTCGTGCCGCCACCGCCGCCTCCGCCGGTGGCGCCGACGTTCGCGCCCGATCCCGCGCGCGAGCGTGCGCTCACCGAAGAGCGGCGCCGAAACAGCGAGCTCGAGCAGGAGAACGCACGCTTGCGCGCGCTCGAGCCGGCGGCGCAAAAGCTCCGTGAGCTCGAGGCACGCCTTGTCCAACGCGACGCGAGCAGCGGCGAGCTCGAAGCGCGCGCCACGGGCCACGCGACGCGTCTCGCCGAGCTCGAGCGCACGCTTCTCGAACGCAACGCGCGCCTCGGAGAGCGCGACGCCCGCGTCACCGAGCTCGAGCGCACCCTCGCCGAGCGCAACGCCCGTCTGGCCGAGCTCGAGCGCACCGTTGCCGAGCGCACGGCGCGCCACGCCGAGCTCGAGCGCACGCTCGCCGAGCGCAGCACCCGCGTCGCCGAGCTCGAACGCGCGAGCACCGAGTCCGACAGCACGGAGCTCGACCGCCTCGAGCGACAGCTCGCGGAGCGCGGCCACGAGCTCCGGCGTCTCGAGCGCGAGCTCACCGAAGCGGAGCGGGTGGGTCGGGAGCTCGTGACCGAGCTCGAGCGTCGGCGCAACGGCGGGGACCCCGACCTCGCGCAAAAGCTCGATCTTCTCTCGAACCAGCTCGCCGCAAGCGAAGCCGACCGCCTAGCCCTGTCCTGGGCAGCCGCGGTTCCCCACGAAAGCTAAACCTCCCTACCCCCATTGACAGCGCGGCTGGACGCCTTACTTTGCGCGGCGTCGTGTCCCTACCTGCTGTCCGTCCATGAGCGAGAAGCGCGACTTCTACGAGGTCCTCGCCTGCGCCCGCGAAGCCTCGGCCGACGATATCCGCAAGGCGTACCGGCAGCTCGCGCTCAAATACCATCCGGATCGCAATCCCGGCAACGCCGAAGCCGAGATGCGCTTCAAGGAGGCGACCGAGGCCTACAGTGTGCTCTCCGACGGCGAGAAGCGCGCCCAGTACGATCGCTTCGGGCACGCCGGCGTGAGCGGCGGGTTCGATTACAGCCAAGCCGGGGTCGGCGACATCCTGAGCCAGTTCCAGGAGATGTTCTCCGACTTCTTCGGAGGCTTCGGCGGTCCCTCACCGAGCCAGCGCAAGCGCACGGGCCGCGGGCAGGACATGCGCGTTCACGCCGGGCTCACGCTCGCTGAAGCGATGTCCGGCGGAAAGCACGAAGTCGTGATCAATGGCGAGGTCGCCTGCGACACGTGCTCGGGCTCCGGAGCGAAAGCGGGCACGAAGCCGGAAGCCTGCCCGCAGTGCCGCGGCACGGGTCAGGTGACGGCCCAGCGTGGCTTCATCATGTTCTCGTCGGCGTGTGCACGCTGTCGCGGCACCGGCACCTTCATCGCGACCCCCTGCGAAACGTGCCGCGGACGCGGCGCCGTCGAGCGCCAGCGCAAGGTCCTCGTCTCGTTCCCGCCCGGCATCGACACGGGGCACCGCTTGCGGGTTCCGGGCCAGGGCATGCCGGGGCGCAACGGCGCAGGCGATCTCTACGTCGATGTCGAGGTGGAAGCCGACGAGCAATTCGAGCGACACGGCGACGATCTCGCCCACCGTGTCGAGATCTCGTTCACGAGCGCCGCGCTCGGAACCGAGGTCGAGGTCGAGCTCCCCGACGAGACCCAGGTCACGGCGGAGATCCCCGCCGGCACCCAGCCGAGCACCGTCGTCACCGTGCGCGGCCGCGGCGTCCCCCACGTCGATCGCAGCGGCCGCGGCGACCTGCACATCGTGGTCGGCGTGCAGGTCCCGAAAAAGCTCAGCAAGCACGCGAAGAAGCTGCTCGAGGAGCTCGAGCAGGAGCTGGACAAGGACTCGGAGCGCGCGAGGGCTTAGGGGAAGGGCTAAAGCTAGAGCTAGAGCTAGGGGTGAAGTGAGTGGGAAGGGTCCGATGGTGGCATGGCCCGAGGCTGCAGAGGGATGCGCGCGGTAACGGCGGGCGCAAGGAGACATCCCGTTACACGGACTTCTCTCCCGGCCGACGCCGGTTCTAGCCCAATCTGTGCGAAAGCGCGACCAGCTCCGCGAGTGTCGGCTCCCATGACGCAAGCTCATCCGAGCTTTGCGTGAGAAACCGCTCAAGCTCGGGGAGCGCCGCGATCGCGCGATCCACGCGCGGATCGCTGCCCGCGGCGTAAGCACCGAGGGTGATGAGGTCGCGTTTTTCTTCGTAAGCTGCGAGCAGGCCGCGCAGGCGTGCCGCGGCGCTCGTGTGCTCGGGCTTCGTCACTTGGGGCATCACGCGCGAGATGGAGCGGGTCACGTCGATGGCCGGATAGTGGCCGCGGGCCGCGATCGCGCGCTCGAGGACGATGTGGCCGTCGAGGATTCCGCGCACTTCGTCCGCGACCGGCTCGTCGAGATCGCCGCCTTCGACGAGCACCGTGTAGACGGCCGTGATGGCGCCGCGCTCGCCTTGTCCGCTCCGCTCGAGCAAGCGCGGAAGCAGCGCGAACACGCTCGGTGGGTAGCCGCGGCGCGCGGGGGGCTCGCCCGCCGCTAGCCCGATCTCGCGCTGAGCGCGTGCGACGCGCGTCACCGAGTCGAGCAGGAGGAGCACGCTCTTGCCCTCGTCGCGAAACCCTTCGGCGATCGTGGTTGCGACTTGCGCCGCACGCAGCCGCTCGATCGGCTGCGCGTCACTCGTCGCGACGACCACGACCGAGCGCCGTCGCCCTTCCGCGCCGAGCGAGCGCTCGAGAAACTCCGCGACCTCGCGCCCGCGCTCGCCGACGAGCCCGACCACCACGACGTCGGCCGAGGCCCCACGCGCGATCGAGCCGAGCAGCGTGCTCTTGCCCACGCCCGAGCCGGCGAAGAGCCCCACGCGCTGGCCGACACCGAGCGTGAGCAGCGCGTCGATGGCGCGCACGCCCGTCGCGAGCGGCTCACGCACGGGCTTTCGCGCGAGCGCGGGCGGCGGATCGCGATCGACAGGCGCGCGGCGCGTGCACACGGGGGGCGGCAGCCCGTCGAGCGGACGACCGAGCCCATCGAGGACGCGTCCGAGAAGCGCCGGCCCGACCCCGATCTCGAAGCGGCCGCCCGTCGCCTCGACGGCATCGTCCGGACCCACGCCCGCGAGCTCGCCGAGCGGCAGCGCGAGCGCTTCCGCCTCCTGGAACCC